>NZ_JBFALC010000009.1:0-230322 GCF_040656035.1 Streptomyces sp. NPDC050211 | reverse complement strand
GGACCAGGGGCGCTGCTCGCAGCGCCGGGAACGCCAGGCTCACCCGTGCCGCGTGGTATCCCGGGGGCGGCGAACCGACCCGGAGCGCCGGGCCCGCCGCTCGGGCCGCCGTAACCACCGGACGCACCGCCCGCGCCGCCACGGCCGCCGCGTCCGTCGCCCGGCCCGCCGAAGTCGCCGCCCCGGCCGCCCGGAGCGCCGAAGTCACGTCCTGAGCCGCCCGGCGCTCCGCCGAACCCGTCGGGGCCGTTGCCGGGCCCTCCACCGAAGCTGTCCGGGCCACCGCCGGGCCCGCCACCGAAGCCGTCCGGGCCACCGCCCGGCCCGACGCCGATCAGCGGCACCATCGGGCCGTCGCCGGTGACCGGACCGCCGGTCGGGCCCGCGGGGCCCTGGGGTCCGCCGGAGCCGCCACGGCCGCCCGGTCCGTTGAAGCCGCTCGGCCCGCCGGGACCCGCGGGGCCGGCCTGACCGTTCTGGGCGCCGTAGCCGCCCGAACCGCCTTGGCCGCCGCGGTCGTTGTCCGAGAAGTACGGCAGGTCGTCGCGGTTCGGTTCGCCACCGTCCGAACCCGGACGCGCCCCGTTGCCACGCGGCCCGGCCGCCAGCGCCTCGGTCACGTCGAAGGAACCGGTGCCGCCGCCGTGTCCAGGGGCGACGGGTCCGCCGGTGGCGCCGGGCAGCCCGGAGCCGTTCGTGGAGCCGGGGCGGGAGCCGCCCGGCACGCCCATGGAACCGACCACACCACCGGGCCGACCGGTACCGGCAGCGCCCGGACGCGGACCGCCGGGAGCGCCCGTACGACCGGGAGCGCCCGCACCCGCACCGCCACCGGACGGACCCGGGCCCGAACCACCGGACGGTGCACCCCCGTTGGAGGAGGGGCCGCTGGGACCGCCCTTGCCCTTCGAGGTCGGGCGTGGCGCGAACCAGTCGCTCGTCTTCTCCTCGGCGGCCGGCTGCGGGGCCGTGGGCTCGGCGGGAGCCTCGACGGTGCCCGTGCCCATGGACGTGGCGGAACCGGGCCCCGGCGCGGGGGCGTCGGTGTCGTCCGCGGTGCCGGAGTCCGCGACGGGTGTGCGCACGACGACCGGCGGAATGGGCCGTGACCCGGGGATGTTGATCCGCACCCGGGTCGTCAGCGTGGTCTCGGTCTTGCGTTCCTCCGGCTGCGTGGCCGCGCGGCCCGTGTCCGGACCGTCGCCGGAGACCGCGGGGGTCCCGTACGGCGGCGTGCCCGAGGGGTAGGCGGCTCCGCCGCGCCCGTTGGGCCCGGAGGACGGACTGTCAGTTTCACGACTCAAGGCAGGTTCTCCCGGTTGGCTCCGCCGCCCGTTTCGACCTCAACACAGTTCGGGCGGCTCGGCGGCGGCCACCACCATACTGGCCACTTCCGGCCCGTATCCCACGACCGCCTCGGAAACCCACACGGGACCAACACGAGCACGAACCGGCGAAGTGTTACGTCATTTCCCAAGTCGGACGGGGCCGCCGCCCGGTTGCCGCCCCGGGCCAAGGGTGGCGCAGATCACAGCTACAGCCATACCGCCGAGCAGGAAGAGATAGGAGCCGCCTTCCGCGGCGAACACGAAGTCGCCCTCGGGACGGCTGGCGGTGAGCAGGATGACGGCGAGCATCCAGCCGCCGGCCGGCGCGACGGCCCCGCCTCTGCTGCGCGCGGCGAGCGCCCCGCCGAGACAGGCCCCGGCCTCGCCGGCGAGGGCGAGCAGCAGCCCGCCCGGCATCCACGCGGACTGCACCAGCGCCCCGGCCACGCCGACGACCGCGCCGAGCACGAAGAGGCCCAGATAGGCGGCGGCCCGCACGGCGGACGGGCGGTGCGGGGGCTGGGCGAGCATGGAGCCCTGCTGGGTCATGACGCCTCCTCGATTCCGGCGAACAGGTCGGTCTCTCCCGGAAGGGCGAGTTCCCCCTGGGCCAGTTGGTAGTACTCCGTGGTGAAGAGGGGCTGCGCGAGTTCGTTGGACAGGGCGAAGTACGGCTCGGCCACGTCGATCTGCGTGGCGTGCGCGCGCATCGCGGCGGCCTTGACGGCGGCGTACGGGGTGCCGTCGATCGCGGTGGTGACCTCTGTCTCGTCCACCACACCCGGTACGTCGTCGACGGCGGCCGACTTGTCGAAGGGCAGGCCGGGCAGGTCGTCCTGGAGCCGGGCGAAGGCGGCCTCGGCGACGGGGCGCGGCACGCGGTTCCAGTAGACCTTCCGGATTCCGAGGTCGCCCGCCTGCTCGGCGGCGCGCATGGCCACCCGGTGGGCCTGGATGTGATCGGGGTGCCCGTAGCCGCCGCCCGGGTCGTAGCTGACGAGGACCTGGGGCCGTACCTCGCGGATCACCTCGATGAGATGGGCGGCGGCCTCGTCGACGTCGGCCTGCCAGAAGCAGGCGGGGTCGTCGTTGTCGGCCAGGCCCATCATCCCGGAGTCGCGGTAGCGGCCGGGGCCGCCGAGGAGACGGAAGTCCTCGACGCCGAGCTCGGCCATGGCGGCGGCGAGCTCGCGCTGCCGGTACTCGCCGAGGGCGGTGCCGGTCAGGTGGCGCAGTTCGGGCGGGATGACCTCGCCCAGTTCACCGAGGGTGCAGGTGACCAGGGTCACCTGGGCGCCCTCGGCGGCGTACTTGGCCATGGTGGCGCCGTTGTTGATCGACTCGTCGTCCGGGTGCGCGTGCACCAGCAGCAGACGCCGAGCGGGCAGGTCCGTCATGGCACCCACCCTAAAGGTGTGGATCAGAACTTGATGCTGCTGATCATCCCGGCGAGGTTCGTCGTCAGCTCACTGATGGTGGGAGCGACGGTCGAGGAGGCGAGATAGAAGCCCAGCAGCACGCAGACGACCGCGTGTCCCGCCTTGAGGCCTGATTTCTTGACCAGCAGGAAGACGATGATCGCCAGCAGCACCACCGCCGAGATCGAGAGTGCCACGGCGGTTCACCTCCAGTCAGAGCAGGGCACCTTGTAAATCCATACGACAGCCAGCAGGTTCATACCCACGCGACGCCAGTGATCATAACTATCGGCGCATGCGCATCCGTCGGCGCACGGCCGCACAAGGGGGCGCATGGCCAATATGGTCGGGGCATGACGACAGAGCCCGACTCTTTCCCCCGACGGCACGCGCGCACCCAGCGATTCACGCTCGGCGCGCCGCGTTCGTTCACCGTGGCACCCGACGGTTCCCGTGTCGTGTTCCTGCGCTCGGGTTCCGGTACAGACCGGGCGAATTCGCTCTGGGTGCTGGACCTTCCGGACGGCGGGGAGCGCGTGGCGGCCGAGCCGCGCGCCCTGCTCGGCGGCACGTCGGAGAACCTGTCGCCCGAGGAACGCGCACGCCGCGAACGCAGCCGCGAGTCCGGCGCCGGCATCGTCGGCTACGCCACCGACACGGCCGTCGAGTTGGCCTCCTTCACCTTGTCAGGGCGGCTTTTCACGGCCGAGCTACGGGCCGGCACGGCACGCGAACTCCCCGTCCCCGGACCGGTGATCGACCCGCGCCCCGCCCCCGACGGACGGCATATCGCCTACGTCGTCCGGGGCGCCCTGCGGATCGTGGGCGCCGAGGGCGAGGGTGACCGGGCGCTCGCGGAGCCGGAGTCGGAGCAAGTGACGTACGGACTGGCCGAGTTCATCGCGGCCGAGGAGATGGGCCGGTCACGGGGCTTCTGGTGGGCGCCGGAGGCGGACCGGCTGCTGGTCGCGCGGGCGGACGACACGCCGGTGCAGCGCTGGTGGATCTCCGACCCGGCCCATCCGGAACGTGACCCGAACCACGTCGCGTATCCGGTGGCGGGCAGCGCCAACGCGGAGGTCCGGCTGTTCGTGATCGGCCTCGACGGGACCCGCACGGAGGTCGTCTGGGACCGGGCGCGCTACCCGTATCTGGCGCATGTGCACTGGTCAGCGGCGGGTGCGCCGCTGCTGCTCGTCCAGGCCCGGGACCAGCGCAGCCAGCTCTTCCTGGCCGTGGACCCGGACACCGGGGCCACCCGTATGGTGCACGCGGACGAAGATCCAACATGGCTGGAATTTTTCCCTGGGGTGCCCTGCTGGAGCCCCTCCGGACAGCTCGTGCGGATCGCCGACGAGGGCGGCGCCCGGGTCCTCGCGGTCGGCGAACGCCCGCTGACGGGACCGCAGTTGCACCTGCGCGCCGTGCTCGACGTCTCCGACGACGACGTGCTGGTCTCGGCGTCGGCGGGCGAGGACGCGGCCGCCCCGGAGACCGGCGAAGTGCACGTCTACCGGGTCAACGAACTCGGCATGGAGCGCCTCTCCCAGGAGCCCGGCGTGCACTCGGCCGTGCGCTCCGGGGGCGTGACGGTCCTGGTGTCGGCGGTGCCGGACAAGCCGGGGGCGCAGGTGCAGGTGCTGCGGGACGGAAAGAGGGCGGCGATCATCCCCTCGTACGCCGAAGATCCCGGAATGTCGCCGCGCATGATCCTCACCGAGGGGGGCGCACGGCGCATCCCGTGCGCCGTGCTGTTGCCTCAGGACCACCAAGGGGATGCGCCTCTTCCGGTTTTGCTGGATCCGTACGGCGGTCCGCACGGGCCCCGCGTGGTCGCCGCGCACAACGCCCACCTCACCTCGCAGTGGTTCGCCGACCAGGGTTTCGCGGTGGTCGTCGCCGACGGCCGCGGCACCCCCGGCCGCTCCCCCGCCTGGGAGAAGGCGGTCCACCACGACCTCACCGTCTCCCTCGACGACCAGATCGAGGCGTTGCAGGACCTCGCGAAGAGCCACCCGCTGGACCTCTCCCGGGTCGCGATCCGCGGCTGGTCCTACGGCGGCTGGCTCGCCGGGCTCGCGGTGCTGCGCCGCCCGGACGTCTTCCACGCGGGCATCGCCGGCGCCCCGGTCACCGACTGGCGGCTGTACGACACGCACTACACGGAGCGGTACCTGGGCGACCCGGCCGCGCACCCGGAGTCGTACGCGAAGAGTTCCCTGGTCACGGACGACGGTCTGTCCTCCCCCGCCGAGCCGCACCGCCCGCTGATGATCGTGCACGGCCTGGCTGACGACAACGTGGTCGTCGCCCACGCCCTCCGCCTCTCCTCGGCCCTGCTCTCCGCCGGCCGCCCGCACGAGGTACTGCCGCTGTCGGGGGTCACGCACATGACGCCGCAGGAACAGGTCGCCGAGAACCTGCTGCTGCTTCAGGTGGACTTCCTGAAGCGCTCGCTGGGGTTGACCTAGACGGCAACGGGCTGGGACGACATGGCGCGTCCCAGCCCGTTTACGGCACCCGCACGGCCGTACGTTGTAGAGATTGGCGCGTCCGTATATCGGAAACGGGTCGGCGGAGTTGCCTCTGTGTTACTCCGTGTTCTCGGCCGGTACGACCTGCTTCTCCTCCGCGAAGTGGCAGGCGGAGTCGTGCGCCGCGGGGCCGCCTGCCCTGAACTCCGGGGGCACCGCGAGCGGCGGCACTTCCAGCTCGCAGCGCTCCCGTGCCTTCCAGCAGCGGGTGCGGAAGCGGCAGCCGGAGGGGATGTTCGTCGGGGACGGGACATCGCCGGCGAGGATGATCCGCTCCCGGTGCTCGCGCGCCTCGGGGTCCGGGACGGGCACCGCGGAGAGCAGCGCCTGGGTGTAGGGGTGCGTCGGATGGTCGTAGATCTCGGCGTCCCGTCCGGTCTCCACGATCCGCCCGAGGTACATCACCCCGACCCGGTCCGAGATGTGCCGGACGATCGACAGGTCGTGCGCGATGAAGATGTACGACAGCTCGAACTCGTCCTGCAGCCGCTCCATCAGGTTGATCACCTGCGCCTGCACGGACACGTCCAGCGCCGACACCGGCTCGTCGGCGACGATCACCTCGGGGCGCAGCGCCAACCCCCGTGCGATGCCGATGCGTTGGCGCTGTCCGCCGGAGAACTGGTGCGGATAGCGGTTGATGTACTCGGGGTTGAGGCCGACGACGTCCAGCAGATCCTGGACGCGCCCCCGCCGGTTGCCCTTCGGGGCCACCTCGGGGTGGATGTCGTACGGCTCTCCGATGATGTCGCCGACCGTCATCCGCGGGTTGAGGGAGGTGTACGGGTCCTGGAACACCATCTGGATGTTGCGGCGGACGGTCTTGAGGGCCTTGCCCGACAGCTTGGTGATGTCCTCGCCCTTGTACTTGATCGACCCGGACGTCGGTCTCTCCAGGTTGACCAGCATCTTGGCGACAGTCGACTTGCCGCAGCCGGACTCCCCGACGATGCCGAGGGTTTCGCCGCGGGCGAGTTCGAAGTCCACGCCGTCCACGGCCTTGACGGCGCCGACGTGCTTCTTGAAGAGGATGCCCCGGGTGAGCGGGTAGTGCTTGACGAGTCCGCGCACTTCCAGGATCGGCTCAGCCATGCAGGCACTCCCTCCAGAAGTGGCAGGCGCTGCCCCGGTCTTCGGAGACCTCGTACAGCGGGGGCTCGTCGGTGCGGCACACGTCCTGGGCCAGGGGGCAGCGGGGGTGGAAGGCGCAGCCCGGCGGGATGTTCATGAGGTTCGGCGGCAGGCCCTTGATGGCGTAGAGCTCCTGGCCCTTCTGGTCCAGGCGCGGAATGGAGTCGAGCAGGCCGCGGGTGTACGGGTGGGCGGGCGCCTTGTAGATGTCGTGGACCGGCGCCGACTCGACGATCCGGCCCGCGTACATCACCGCGATGCGGTCGGCGACGTCGGCGACCACGCCGAGGTCGTGCGTGATCAGGATGAGCCCCATGTTGTACTCGCGCTGCAACTCGGCGAGCAGATCCATGACCTGGGCCTGGACGGTCACGTCGAGGGCCGTGGTCGGTTCGTCGGCGATGATGAGCGCGGGCTCCAGGGCGAGCGCCATCGCGATCATGATGCGCTGGCGCATACCGCCGGAGAACTGGTGGGGGTAGTCGCGGACGCGCTGGGAGGCCCCCGGGATACGGACCCGGTCCATCAGCTCGATCGACTTGGCCCGCGCGTCCTTGCGCGACATGCCCCGGTGGACGACGAACATCTCGCCGAGCTGGTCGCCCACGGAGAGCACGGGGTTCAGCGACGACAGCGCGTCCTGGAAGATCATCGCCATCTCGGCGCCGCGGACCTTCCGCCGCGCCTCCTCCTTCAGCGTGAGCAGGTCCCTGCCCTGGAAAAGAACCTCACCGCCGGTGATCCTCCCCGGCGGCATATCGAGGATCCCCATGATCGTCTGCGCGGTCACGGACTTCCCGGACCCGGACTCCCCGAGCACGGCGAGCGTCTCGCCGGCATCGACCTCGTAGCTGACCCCATTGACCGCCTTGGCGAT
Source organism: Streptomyces sp. NPDC050211 (assembly GCF_040656035.1). Classification (NCBI taxonomy): domain Bacteria; kingdom Bacillati; phylum Actinomycetota; class Actinomycetes; order Kitasatosporales; family Streptomycetaceae; genus Streptomyces; species Streptomyces sp. NPDC050211. The sequence continues at coordinate 223,034 of NZ_JBFALC010000009.1, read as the reverse complement.
CCCGTCCCGCGTCCTGAACTCCACGTGCAGATCCCGCACTTCAAGCAACATGGCGGCGTCACCTCAGCTTCGGGTCGAGGGCGTCGCGTACCGCGTCGCCGAGCATGATGAACGCGAGGACGGTGAGGGCGAGGGCGCCGGAGGGCCACAGGAGGGCGTGGGGGGCGTTGCGGATGTACGGAGACGCGGCGGAGATGTCGATGCCCCAGCTGACCGTGGGCGGCTTCAGGCCTACGCCCAGGTACGACAGGGTCGCCTCCAGCGCGATGTACGTGCCGAGCGCGATGGTCGCGACGACGATCACCGGTGCCACGGCGTTGGGTGTGATGTGGCGTAGGAGAAGGCGGGAGTTGGAGGCGCCGAGGGCGCGGGCCGCCTGGACGTAGTCGTTCTGCTTGGCGGTGATGACGGAGCCGCGGGCGATACGGGAGATCTGCGGCCAGCCGAGCAGCACCATGAACCCGATGACCGGCCAGATGGTGCTGCTGGTGACCACCGACAGAAGGACCAGACCGCCGAGCACGACCGGGATCGCGAAGAAGATGTCGGTGATGCGGGACAGGATCGAGTCCCAGATCCCGCCGAAGAAACCGGCCAGACCGCCGAGCACGCTGCCGAGGATCGCCACGCCGAGCGTGGCGCACACGCCGACCGCGACCGAGTTCCGGGCGCCGTACACCGTGCGCGTGTAGACGTCGCAGCCCTGGCCGTCGTAGCCGAAGGGATGGCCGGGCTGGGAGCCTTCCTGGGCCTTGGCGAGGTCGCACTTGAGGGGGTTGCCGGAGGCGATGGCCGAAGGCCAGAGCGAGATGACGACCAGGAAGAGGATGACCAGCCCGGCGATGATGAAGACGGGGTTGCCGCGCAGGTCGCGCCAGGCGTCGGACCAGAGGGAGCGGGGTTTGCCCTGAGGTCCGGTGCCTTGCGGGCCGCCCGGCGTCTTCTCCAGCGTCTCCGCCTCACTCTCCGCGAGGTCCATCGCGCCTCCCATTCCGGTGCCGGCGATGGCGCGCTCGGGCTCCTTCGGTTCAGGCATACCGGATCCTCGGGTCGAGTACGGCGTACAGGAGGTCCACGAGCAGGTTGGCCACCAGGAAGACCAGGACGAGGACGGTCACGAAGCCGACGACGGTCTGGGTGTTCTGGCGGAGGATGCCCTGATAGAGCTGGTAGCCGACGCCATGGATGTTGAAGATCCGCTCGGTGACGATCGCGCCGCCCATCAGCGCGCCGATGTCGGTGCCGATGAAGGTGACGACGGGGATGAGCGAGTTGCGCAGCAGGTGTTTCGTGATGACCCGGCGCCGGGGCAGGCCCTTGGCGATCGCCGTACGGACGTAGTCGGACCGCTTGTTCTCCGCGATGGAGGTGCGGGTCAGGCGGGTGACGTATGCGAGGGAGACCGAGGCGAGGACCAGGCCGGGCACGATCAGCTCGTCGAAGGTCGCGTCCGTGGAGACCGACGGCTTGATCCAGCCCCACTCGACGCCGAGGAGCAGTTGGAGCAGCAGGCCGGTGACAAAGGTGGGGACGGAGATCACGACGAGGGTGATCAGGAGGACGGACGTGTCGATCGGGCGGCCTCGGCGCAGGCCCGTCACCACGCCCAGGGTGATGCCGATGACGATCTCGAAGAGGATGGCGACGATCGTCAGGCGGATGGTCACCGGGAACGCCGACGACATCAGCTCGGTGACGGGCTGGCCGTTGAACGCGGTGCCGAAGTCGCCGGTGAAGACGTTGCCCATGTAGGTCAGGTACTGCTGCACGACCGGCTTATCGAGACCGAATTCCTTCCGCAGCTGGGCCGCTGTCGCCGGGTCGCACTGCCGGTCGCCGCACAGGCCCGCGATGGGGTCGCCCATCACGTTCACCATCAGGAAGATCAGCAGCGTGGCTCCGATGAAGACCGGGATCATCTGGAGCAGCCGCCGGGCGACGTACCGTCCCACGGCGGGTCAGCTGACCTTGATCTCGTTGTAGACGGGGACGCTGAACGGATTGAGCTTCACGTCCGACAGCCGCTCGGAGAAGCCGGCGCTGCCGTTCTGGTACCAGAGCGGAATGGCGGCCATGTTGTCCCGGACGACTTCCTCGGCATCCTGGAAGAGCCCGACGGCCTTGGCGGTGTCGGTCTCGGCGTTGGCCTGGTCGACGAGCTTGTCGAAGTCCTTGTTGGACCACTTGCCGTCGTTGGAGGAGGCGTTGGTGTAGTAGAGCGGCTGAAGGAAGTTCTGGATGAGCGGGTAGTCCATCTGCCAGCCCGCCCGGAACGGTCCGCTCATCTTCAGGTCGGTGATCTGGCTGCGGAAGTCGGCGAAGGTGCCGACCGGGTTGCCGACGCAGGCCCGGTCGTTGCCGAGGGCGTTGTTGATGGAGTTGCAGACGGCGTCGACCCACTGCTTGTGCGAGCCGGTGTCCGCGTTGTACGTGATCTTGACCTGCCCGCCCGGAAGCCCGCCGCCCTCCTCGATGAGCTTCTTCGCCTCGGCGGCGTCGTACTCACAGGCGTCACCGCACAGGCCTTCCTTGAAGCCGCCGTCCTCGCCGAGGACCGGGGAGGTCCAGTCGGTGGCCGGGGTGCGGGTCTTCTGGAAGATGGTGTCGGTGATCTGGTCCCGGTCGATGGCCCGGGACAGGCCTGTGCGGACCTTCTCCATCCCGGGCTTGTTCCAGTTCTTGTCGTAGAACGGGAAGGCGAGGGTCTGGATGATGCCGGCGGGTGTGTTGAGGTAGCGGTCGCCGAGGTCGGCCTTGACGTTCTTCAGCTGGGAGGCGGGGACGTCGTCGACGAGGTCCAGGTTGCCGGCCATCAGGTCGGTGTAGGCGGTGTTGTTGTCGGTGTAGACCTTGAGGTCGACGCCGCCGTTCTGCGCCTTGTCCGCGCCGGGGTAGGCGTCCCAGGCGCGCAGCGACATCTGCGAGCCCTTGGTGTACGAGTCGATGGTGTACGGGCCGTTGCCAACGGGCTTGCTGAGCCAGGCGTCGCGGTCGTCGAAGAACGCCTGCGGGAGCGGGGCGAACGCGGCGTAGCCGAGGGTGTCGGGGAAGGTCGAGAACGTCTGGCTGAGCTTGACGGTGAAGGTCTTGTCGTCGACGACCTTCAGTCCGGAGAGGGTGTCGGCGGTCTGCTTGCCTTCCGCCGGGTGCGTCTTGTCGTAGCCCTCGATATAGCCGAAGAAGTACGCGTTCTTCTGGTTGTTCTTCAGGCTGGCGCCGTAGTTCCAGGCGTCGACGAAGGACTTCGCGGTGACCTTCTCGCCGTTGCTGAAGGTCCAGCCGTCCTTGATGGTGATGGTGAAGTTCTGCGAGTCGGACGTCTCGATCTTCTCGGCGAGCATGTCGTTCGCCTCGCCGGTCTCGGGGTCGTAGCGCTTCAGTCCCCGGAAGATCATGTCGAGGACCTTGCCGCCCTGCACCTCGTTGGTGTTGGCGGGCTCCAGCGGGTTCTGCGGGTCGCCCCAGGACGAGGAGAGCACCGCGCCGGTGTCACTGCCGCCGCCGCTGTCCTCGCCCCCGCAGGCCGTCGCCGCGAGTGCTGCCGCCGCCGCGCATGCGGCCCACTTGGCGTGCGTGGCTCTGCGCATGGAGTGCCTCCCGGTACGGGTCCGAGTCAAGATCCGTTCGTTATCGGCCAATATCGGCCCGGAATGGATCACTCGCACGTCGGCGCCACCCGTCCGGGTGCGGACCGGCCCAAACAGGCCGTCAGCCCCTCACCAGGGACGCTTCACCGGTCTGGACCTCTGGGGGCGTTTGTCGTATCAACTTGTTATTTCCGCAGGCCACCAGGGGTGCAGGCGCCATTGACGGCCCCGGAGCGGCGCTGATAGACACCGGAAAACTGTCCGCCGGTGCGAGTGATGACGCGAGGTCAGGTTCCATGCAGCTGAACAGACATGTCAGACTCCGGACCCGCTTTCTCCTGATGCTCGCCGCCCTCCTCACGACGTCGGCGGTCCTGGTCCCTCAGCCCGCCACCGCCGCGGACGACAAGAAGGTCCTCACCGTCGCCGTCTCGCAGAGCGTGGACTCGCTGAGCCCCTTCCTGGCGAGCCGTCTGCTCAGCACCAGCGTCCACCGGCTGATGTACGAGTACCTCACCAACTACGACCCCAAGGACGCCCACGCGATCCCGGGTCTCGCCACCAAGTGGACGCCGTCCGCGGACAAGCTCACCTGGACGTACACGATCCGCTCCGGCACCAAGTGGTCGGACGGCAAGCCGGTCACCGCCGAGGACGCGGCCTGGACGTTCAACAAGATGATGACCGACGAGAACGCCGCGACCGCGAACGGCAGCTTCGTCTCCAACTTCAAGAAGGTGACGGCCACCAGCCCCACCCAGCTCGTCATAGAGCTGAACAAGCCGCAGGCCACGATGGCCGCCCTCGATGTGCCGATCGTGCCCAAGCACATCTGGGAGAAGGTCAAGGACTTCTCCAAGTTCAACAACGACAAGGACTTCCCCGTCGTCGGCAACGGCCCGTACGTCCTCACCGGCTACAAGGCAGACAGCTACGTACGCCTGGAGCCCAACAAGAGCTTCTGGCGCGGCGCCCCGAAGTTCGACGAGCTGCTCTTCAAGTACTACAAGGACGGTGACGCCGCCGTGGCGGCCCTGCAGAAGGGCGAGGTGTCCTTCGTCCCCGACCTGACGCCCGCTCAGGCGTCCGCGCTCCAGGGCCAGCAGAACATCAAGGTCAACGACGCGCCCGGCCGCCGCTTCTACGCCCTCGCCACCAACCCGGGCGCCCGGGCCGCGAACGGCGAGAAGTTCGGCAACGGAGACCCCTCCCTGCTGGACCAGCGGGTGCGGCAGGCCCTGTTCATGGCGGTCGACCGTACGACCATCATCGACAAGGTCTTCCAGGGTCACGCCGTGATGGGCGAGGGCTACATCCCGCCGCGCTTCTCGACGTACTCCTGGAAGCCGTCGGCCGACCAGGAGATCGCCTACGACCCCGCGAAGGCGGGCCGGCTCCTGGACCAGGCGGGCTACAAGAAGAACGGCGACGGCAAGCGGGTCGGCAAGGACGGCAAGCCGATCAACTACCGCGTCCTGTGCCACGCCACCGACCCCGAGGACAAGGCCGTCGGCCAGTACCTCAAGGAGTGGTGGGCCGACCTCGGCATCGGCATCACGCTCGACTGCCTGGACAACGTGAGCGACCCCTGGCTCGCCGGCGAGTACGACCTCGCCTTCGACGGCTGGTCCGTCAACCCCGACCCGGACTTCGTGCTGTCGATCCACACCTGCGGCGCCCTGCCCGCCACCCCGGACGACGTGGGCGCGACCGACAACTTCATCTGCGACAAGACCTACGACAAGCTCTACGCCCAGCAGCTGGCCGAGTACGACCCGGCCAAACGGGCCGATCTCGTCAAGCAGATGGAGTCGCGGCTGTACGACCTCGGGTACATGAACGTCATGGCGTACCCGAACGCGGTCGAGGCGTACCGCACGGACCAGATCGAGTCGATCACCACCATGCCGGAGAAGGCGGGCAACATCTTCGGCCAGGACGGCTACTGGAGCTGGTGGTCGGCGGTACCGGCCGCGTCCGGCTCCGACGACTCGTCGAGCTCGACGGGCGTGGTCGTGGGCATCGTGGCCGGAGCCGTGGTCCTCGTGGGCGCGGGCGTGTTCTTCGGGCTGCGGCGGCGGGCGACCGCCGACGACCGTGAGTAGGGTCCATGGCCACTGACACGGCGGCCGCGGCGGCGCCGAAGAAGGCCGAGCGCCCGGGCACGGGGTATCTCCGCTACGGGGCGGGCAAGGTCGGCGGCGCCGTGGTCTCGCTCTTCGCCGTGCTGGTCACCAGCTTCTTCCTGTTCCGGCTGATCCCCGGCGACCCGGTGAAGTACATGACCGGCGGCCGTCAGGTGTCGAACGACCAACTGGCCGCGTACCGCCGGGAGTTCGGACTCGACCTGCCGATGTGGGAGCAGTTCGTCGACTACTGCGGCAAGGCGCTCACCGGCGACCTGGGCACCTCGTACCAGTTCCGGGCCCCTGTGATCGACAAGATCACCGAGGCGCTGCCGAACACGCTGATCCTCACCGGTACGGCATTCGTCCTCTACACCGCGCTGGGCATCTTCCTCGGCACCCGCTCGGCCTGGCGGCACGGCGGGCTCGGCGACCGTCTGAACACCGGCCTGGCGCTGACCCTCTACTCCATCCCGTCCTTCTGGCTGGGGCTGCTGCTCATCATCGTGTTCGCGGTGGGCATCGGCCCGATCCCGGGCCTGTTCCCGACCGGCGGTATGGAGTCGGGGAGCGAGGAGGGCTTCGCGTACGTCATCGATGTCGCCCACCATCTCGTACTGCCCGTGATCACCCTGGTCGCGGTCGAGTACGGCCAGACGCTGCTCGTCACCCGCTCGGCACTGCTGGACGAGATGGGCAGCGACTATCTGACGACCGCGCGGGCCAAGGGCCTGAGGGACGACCTGGTCCGGCGGCGGCATGCCGTGCCCAACGCGATGCTGCCGACGGTGACGCTGATCTTCGTGAACCTCGGTCGGACGGTCGCGGGCGTGATCCTGGTGGAGACCGTCTTCTCGTGGCCGGGCCTGGGCGGGCTCTTCTACCAGGCGCTGAGCGTGCCCGATCTCCCCCTGGTCCAGGGCCTGTTCTTCGTCTTCGCGGCGGCGGTGGTCGTGATGAACACGCTGGCCGATCTGATCTATCCGCTGCTCGACCCGAGGGTGGGCCGATGACGACGGCTGCGACGCTTACCTGGCAGCGGCGCCGGGACTCCGCCGTCCGCTTCTGGAAGCAGTACCGCACGCACCGCGCGGGCCTGGTGGGCATGGCAGCCCTCGCCCTCTTCGTGCTGATCGCGCTGACCGCGCCGCTGACGGTCGGCTCCGACGTCGCGAGCGTGACGGACGCGCCGGGCAACCCGATGGAGAGCCCGAGCGCCGAATTCCCGCTGGGCACCGACCGGTTCGGGCGCGATCTGCTGGGCCTGCTGGTGTGGGGCTCGCGCGTCTCACTGCTGGTGGGCCTGCTGGCGGCGGTGCTGTCGGTGCTGATCGGCGGGCTGGTCGGCATCACGGCCGGGCACTTCCGCGGACCGTACGCCACCGTGGTCATGCGGATCACGGACTGGTTCCTGGTGATGCCGACGCTGGTCCTGGCGATCGCGCTCGCCACGGTGATGTCCCGGTCACTCGGTACGGTCGTGCTGGCGATCGGCGTGACGATCTGGCCGACGACGGCCAGGCTGGTGCGGGCGCAGACGCTGGCCGTCGAATCACGGCCGTACATCGAACGCGCGAAGGCGCTCGGCGGCGGGCACTGGCACATCATGTCGAGGCACGTCCTGCCGAACGTCATGCCGCTGATCCTGGCCCAGACGACCTTGATGATCTCCACCTCCATCCTCGCCGAGGCCACGCTCGCCTTCCTGGGCCTGGGCGATCCGACAGTGGTGTCCTGGGGCGGCATGCTTCAGGAGGCACGCGAGGCCGGCGCGGTCAGCTCCGGCGACTGGTGGTACCTGGTGCCGCCGGGCATCGCGATCGCCGTGGTCGCGCTGGCGTTCACACTGTGCGGGCGCGCGGTGGAGACCGTGCTCAACCCGAGGCTGGGGGTGGCCCGTTGACGCTGCTGGAGGTCCGGAACCTGGAGGTGACCTACCCCGGCGGGGCTGCCGCGGTGCGAGGAGTCGACCTGACGGTGGCCGCCGGGCAGAAACTCGGCATCGCGGGCGAGTCCGGGTGCGGCAAGACGACGCTGGCACTGGCGCTGCTGAGGCTGCTGCCGGCCGGGACCAGGATCAGCGGATCGGTGCTGCTGGACGGTGAGGACGTGCTCACCATGAAGTGGGGGCGGGTGCGGGCGGTGCGCTGGGCGGGCGCCTCGATCGTCTTCCAGGGGGCGATGCACTCCCTCAACGCCGTCCACCGCATCGGCGACCAGATCGCCGAGCCGATCCTGCTGCACGGCGGGGGTACCGCGGCGGCGGCGCGGAAGAGGACGGGGGAACTGCTGGAGCACGTGGGCCTTCCGGCGGCCAGGGCAAGCGCGTACCCGCACGAACTGTCCGGTGGCCAACGGCAGCGCGTGATGATCGCCATGGCACTGGCCTGCGATCCCTTGCTGGTCGTCGCCGACGAGCCGACCACCGCCCTCGACGTGATGATCCAGGCGCAGATCCTGCGGCTGATCGAGGGCCTCGTCGCCGAGCAGGACCTCGGCCTCATCATGATCAGCCACGACCTGGCCGTCCTCGCCGACACCTGCGACCGGCTCGCCGTGATGTACGCGGGCCGCGTGGTCGAGGAGGGACCGGCCCAGCAGGTCTACGAGAACGCACGCCACCCGTACGCCGAGGCCCTGTCGTCCGCGTTCCCCCGCATCGGCGACACGTCGTCACGGTTCGCGCCCCGCGGCCTCGCGGGCGACCCACCGGATCCCTCGGACCTCCCCTCCGGGTGTGCGTTCCATCCCCGGTGCGGGGTGGCGCTGGCGGAGTGCGCGTCGGAGGACCAGGTGCTGCGCGAGGCGGGGCCGGGTCGGAGGGCGGCGTGTGTGCATGTGGGGCCACCGAGTTCCGGAGGGCCCGCGACGGTCGGCGGAGGGGCCGCCACGAAGGGGGACGGCGCACCAGGGCCCGCCGATGCCGCCGAGGACACCCCGCGCCTGCCCACGGCGAAGCGGGACGCCGGTGGCCCGACCGCCGGGTCGGCGGCGGAGACGAAAGGGTCGGCGACCGCGGCCGGCGACCCGAGGAGGAGCGCCTCATGACGACATCCCCGCCCCTGCTCACCGCCCAAGGGCTGCACATCACCTTCCCCGGCCGCCATGGCGCCGCTTCCGCCCGGGCCGTGGACGGTGTCGACCTCGACATCCGGGCCGGGGAGATCGTGGCGCTGGTCGGCGAGTCGGGGTGCGGCAAGACGACGCTGGCGCGGGCGCTGCTCGGGCTGGTGACTCCGACGGCGGGGCGCGTCGGCTTCGCCGGGGAGCCGCTGTCGTACACCTCCCGGGCGCTCAAGTCCCACCGCCGGCGCGTGCAGTTGGTGCTCCAGGACCCGTCCGGCTCGCTGAACCCACGGCACACCGTGTACGACGCGGTGGCGGAGGGCCTGCGGATCCACGGCTACGACGGCGACGAGCGGGAGGCGGTGACGCAGGCCCTCTCCCGGGCCGGACTGCGCCCACCCGAGCGCTTCTTCCTGCGCTACCCGCACGAGTTGTCCGGCGGCCAGCGGCAGCGCGTGGTGATCGCGGGAGCGCTGGTCCTGGACCCCGAACTGATCATCGCGGACGAGCCCGTGGCCTCCCTCGACGCCTCCGTGCGCGGCGAGATCCTCGCCCTCCTCCTACGGCTCCGCGACGAACTGGGCCTGGCGGCGCTGGTGGTGACCCACGACCTCGGCCTGGCGTGGAACATCGCCGACCGGGTCGCGGTGATGTACCTGGGCCGGATCGTGGAGACGGGCGCGGTCGAGGACGTCCTGACGGCGCCCCAACACCCGTACACCCAGGCCCTGCTGTCCGTCGTCCCCGAGTCCCCCGGCACCCCGGTGGTCCTGACCGGCGAGCCCCCCGACCCCTCCCGCATCCCCTCCGGCTGCCGCTTCCACGCCCGCTGCCAGATCCTGGCCGGCGGCGATGCGGAGGCAGCGGGCGTCGCGGACGCGTGCCGGACGCGGGACCTGGAGATCCTCGACGGGGGCGGCGGGGCGCAGGTGGCGTGTCATTGGGCGCGGGCGCGGGTCGCTACGTGACGGCCACCAACTCGACCTCGAACCCGTCCGTGTTGGCGAGGTAGGCCGCGTAGTGCTCCGGACCGCCCGCATTCGGGTAGCGGTCCGCGAAGAGCGGCGTCCAGCCGTGGGCGGGGGCTTCGGCCGCGAGCGCGTCGACCTGCTCCTGGCTTCCGGCGTGGAACGCGAGGTGGTTGAGCCCCGGACGCATCCGGTCGTGCGCACCGTCGGTCATGGCCGACGACTGCTCGACGACGAGATACGTCGCCCCGTGCCGCCAGCTGCGACCGTGCTCCCATTCCTGGTACGGGTCGTAGCCGAGCCTGCCGAGCAGCCAGCCCCACTCGCGTACCGCGCGCGGCAGCTCGGGTACCCACAGCTCGATGTGATGGAGCATCCGACTCTCCCGTGAAAACGCCGGTTCCCGGCGCCCTGGATGGGGCGCCGGGAACCGGTGTGAAGGTGGGTCACGCCGCGTGGACGACGTCCTTCTCCTCGGCGAAGTGGCAGGCCGACTCGTGGGCGGCCGGGGTGTCCTCGCTGCGGAACCGCTCGGGGACGGCGAGGAGGGGGACCTCCTCCGCGCACTTGTCCTGCGCCTTCCAGCAGCGGGTGCGGAAGCGGCAGCCGGAGGGCGGGTTGGCCGGGGACGGGACGTCGCCGGTCAGGATGATCCGCTCGCGGTGATCGCGGGCGTCCGGGTCCGGGACGGGGACCGCGGAGAGCAGCGCCTGGGTGTAGGGGTGCGTCGGGTGGTCGTAGATCTGCTCGTCCGTGCCGATCTCGGCCATCTTCCCGAGGTACATCACCCCGACCCGGTCCGAGATGTGCCGGACGATCGACAGGTCGTGCGCGATGAAGATGTAGGAGAGGTTGAACTCGTCCTGCAAGCGCTCCATCAGGTTGATGACCTGCGCCTGGACGGACACGTCGAGGGCCGACACCGGCTCGTCGCAGATGATGATCTCGGGGTTCAGGGCCAGACCGCGGGCGATGCCGATGCGCTGACGCTGGCCGCCCGAGAACTGGTGCGGGTAGCGGTTGATGTATTCCGGGTTCAGGCCGACGACGTCCAAGAGGTCCTGGACGCGCTTGCGCCGGTCGCCCTTCGGGGCCACCTCGGGGTGGATGTCGAAGGGCTCCCCGATGATGTCGCCGACCGTCATCCGCGGGTTGAGGGAGGTGTACGGGTCCTGGAACACCATCTGGATGTTCCGGCGGACCGCCTTCAGCGCGCGGCCGGACAGCTTGGTGATGTCCTGGCCCTTGTAGAAGATCTCGCCGGCGGTCGCCTTCTCCAGGTTCATCAGGAGCTTGGCGACAGTCGACTTGCCGCAGCCGGACTCGCCCACGATGCCCAGGGTCTCGCCCTGGTACAGGTCGAAGGAGATGCCGTCGACGGCCTTGACGGCTCCGATCTGCCTCTTGAAGAGGATGCCCTGGGTGAGCGGGAAGTGCTTCACCAGGTTGCGCACCTGGAGGATCGGTTCACCGCGTTCGACCGGGGCCTCGATGGCCGCGACCGCCTCCGACTCGGTGTCGGCGGCCACGGTCTCCACCTCGGAGACGTTCGGCGTGGCGTCCTGCGGCTCGTCGTTCTTGCCGATCTCAGCCATGGATCGTCTCCTTCCAGAAGTGGCAGGCCGAACCGCGGCCGACCAGTTCGGTGCCGTCCTGCTCGGTGACCGGCTTGAGGTCCGGGATCTCCGTACGGCACAGGTCCGTCGCCTTGGGGCAGCGCGGGTTGAAGGCGCAACCGGACGGAATGCGCAGCAGGTTGGGCGGCAGACCCTTGATCGCGTAGAGCTCCTGGCCCTTCTGGTCCAGGCGCGGGATCGAGTCCAGCAGACCCCGCGTGTACGGGTGCGCGGGGCGCTTGTACAGCTCGTGGACCGGGGCACGCTCCACGATCCGGCCCGCGTACATCACGGCGATCTTGTCCGCGACGTCGGCGACCACACCGAGGTCGTGGGTGATCAGGATCAGGCCCATGTTGTACTCGCGCTGCAACTCCGCGAGCAGATCCATGACCTGAGCCTGGACGGTCACGTCGAGGGCCGTGGTCGGCTCGTCGGCGATGATCAGGTCCGGTTCCAGGGCCAGCGCCATGGCGATCATGATGCGCTGGCGCATACCGCCGGAGAACTGGTGCGGGTAGTCGCCCACCCGCGCCGCGGCGGCCGGGATCTTCACCCGGTCCATCAGCTCGATCGCCTTGGCCTTGGCGTCCTTCTTGGACAGGCCCTGGTGGACGCGGAACATCTCACCGAGCTGGTAGCCGACGCTGAGCACCGGGTTCAGCGAGCTGAGCGCGTCCTGGAAGATCATGGCGATCTTCTGTCCGCGGATCTTGCGGCGCTCCTCGCCCGACATGGTCAGCATGTCCTGGCCGCGGAAGAGGATCTCGCCCTTCGGGATCCGCGCCGGGGGCATGTCGAGGATGCCCATGATGGCCTGCGCGGTCACGGACTTGCCGGAACCGGACTCGCCGAGCACGGCGAGGGTCTCGCCCGCGCTGACGCTGTAGTTGACGCCGTTGACGGCCTTGGCCAGGCCCTCGCGGGTATGGAACTCGACGTGCAGGTCACGCACTTCGAGCAACGGGGAGCCGTCGCCGTCGCGAGGCGAGGGCACGGTTGTTTCTTCGATGACGGTCACGTACGCCTCCCTCAGCGCATCTTCGGGTCGAGGGCGTTGCGTACGGCCTCACCGAGCATGATGAACGCCAGCACCGTGATGCTGAGCATGATCGACGGATAGAGCATGATCCACTGGGCCACGCGGATCTGGTTGCCGCCGTCGGAGATGTCGTTGCCCCATGAGACGCCGCTGAGGCCCAGGCCCAGGAAGGACAGTGTCGCTTCGGCCGTGATGTAGACGCCGAGCGAGATGGTGGCGACGACGATCACCGGGGCCAGGGTGTTCGGCAGGATGTGCCGGAACATGATCCGCGGGGTGCTCGCGCCGAGGGCCTTGGCCGCCTGCACGTAGTCGGACTGTTTGGTGGTGATCACCGCGCCGCGCATCACCCGGGAGATCTGCGTCCAGCCGAAGAAGCCGAGCGCGCCGATGACGATCCAGGTCGTGCGCTCCGGGAAGGAGTTGAGGAAGACCATGGTGCCGAGCAGGAACGGAATACCGAAGAACACATCGGTGAGCCGCGACAGGATCGAGTCGACGACGCCGCCGAAGTAACCGGCGATCATGCCGACCGTCCCGCCCACCAGCGTGACGACCAGGGTGGTGCCGAAGCCGACGGCTATGGAGGCCCGGGTGCCGTAGATGACACGGGCGTACACGCTGCGGCCCTGCTGGTCGTAGCCGAGCCAGTCGGCCGAACCGACCTCACCCAGCTTGGGCTTCTGCAGGTAGTGCTTGGACAGGTCACCCAGGATCGGCTGCGCGCTGGTGAACCACCCCGGGAAGAACGTGATCAGCAGCAGGATGAAGATCAGCACACTGGAGATGATGAAGATCCAGCTGCGGCGCAGGTCGGCCCACGCGTCGCCCCAGAGGCTGCGGGTCTTCTCCGGTTTGGACTGTGCCGTCAGATCCGGATACGTGGGGTCCGCCGGATTCACCGCGTCGGCCTTGACGTCGGTCTTGGTCACATCAGGCATAGCGAATCCTCGGGTCAAGGACCGCGTAGAGCAGGTCGACGAGCAGGTTGGCGAGGAGATAGATGAGGACGAGGACCGTCACCAGGCCGACCAGGGTGGTTCCTTCACGACGCACGATGGACTCGTAGATCGTGAGGCCGATGCCCTGGATGTTGAAGAGGCCCTCGGTGACGACGGCGCCGCCCATCAGCGCACCGATGTCGGTACCCAGGTAGGTGATCACGGGGATCATCGAGTTGCGCATGAGGTGGACGCCCACCACACGGCTCTTGGGCAGTCCCTTGGCGATCGCGGTGCGGACGTAGTCGGCGCGCCGGTTCTCGGCGATCGAGGTCCGGGTCAGCCGCGTCACATACGCCAGTGACGCGGTCGCCAGCACAATCGCCGGCATCAGCAACTGACCGTAGTCCGTGGAGTCGTTGACGTTCGGCTCCAGCCACCCCAGCTGGTCGGCGAAGACCAGCTTGCAGATGAAGCCGAGCACGAAGACCGGGATCGAGATGAAGAGCAGGGCGACCGCCAGGACCGCGTTGTCGGTGAACCGCCCGGCGCGCAGGCCCGCGGCCACGCCCAGGGCGATACCCAGGACGACCTCGATGGCGAAGGCCAGCGAGGCGAGACGCAACGTCACCGGGAAAGCATCGCCCAGTACATCCGTGACGGGCCGTCCGCTGGCGATCTGGGTGCCGAAGTCGCCATGCAGGATCATGTCCTTCATGTAATTCCAGTACTGCACCAGGATCGGCTGGTCCAGGCCGTACTCATGTCTCAGCGCCGCGATGACCTGCGGGCTGCCGGCCTTGTCGCCGAAGAGCCCGCGCACGGGGTCACCGGGCAGGGCGTAGACCATGAGAAAGATCAGCAGAGTTGTCCCGATGAACACCGGGATCATCTGGAGCAGTCGTCGTGCGACGTAGCGCCCCATCGTGCCTCCATGTCAGTCACGGCGGCAGCCGACGGGCCCTTTCCTCGCGCATCACCTGAAGATGCGGTGGAAAGGGCCCCCCGGCCGCTGCCGTTCCCCGGGCGGGTCAGGCCGCGCCCGGGACAACGGTCGTTGCGGTTACTTCTTGACCTGAACGCCGGTCAGGATCGGGTCTCCGTCCTGGGCGTACTTGACGCCGGTGACCTTCTCCGAGAAGCCCGCGTTGACCTTGTAGTACCAGAGCGGAATGCTCGGCATGTACTCGGGGAGCTTCTTCTCGAGCTCCTGGTACAGCTTCTCCGACTCGTCCTGCGTCTTGGCGGCGTCGGCTTCCTTGATCAGCTTGTCGATCTCCGGGTTGGAGAAGCCGCTCTGGTTGCCGGACGAGTTGGTGCCGAACAGGTCACGCAGGAAGTTCGCGTTGAACGGGTAGTCGAGCACCCAGCCGGAGCGGTACATCGACTTGACCTCCTGCGCGTCACGCGCGTCGAGGTCGGCCTGGAAGTCCGCCTTGGAGTCGCCGGTGCAGGCGACGCCGGTGGCCTTGGTGATGGAGCCGCAGACCGCCTCCACCCACTCCTTGTGACCACCGTCCGCGTTGAACTGGATGGAGATCTTGTTGCCCGGAACGCCGCCGCCCTCCTTGATGAGCGCCTTGGCCTTGGCCGGGTCGTAGGTGAAGATGTCGGTGCCCAGGTCCGGCTGGTAGCCGAGGACGCCCTTGGCGACCCAGCCGGTGGCGGGCTCGCGGGTGCCCTGGAGCACGGTGGTGGTGATCGTCTTGCGGTCGATCGCCATCGACAGGCCCTGGATGACCTTCGGGTCGATGTCCTTCCACTGGTCGGTGTAGAAGGCCGGGGCGATCGTCTGGACCGCGGAGTAGGCCTGGTCGACGGCGCGGTCGCCGAGGTCCTGCTTGTAGACGGGCAGGTCGCGGGGGCCGAGCTGGCGCAGGACGTCGACGTTGCCGGACTTCAGGTCCTCGTAGGCCGTCTCCAGGTTGGTGTAGTTCTTGAAGATCACACCACCGTTCTTGGCCTTGTTCGGACCCTGGTAGTCGTCGTTGCGGGCGACCTCGATCTGCTTCTTGTGGTCCCAGCTGACGAACTTGTAGGGGCCGTTGCCGACCGGCTTCTCACCGGCGGCCTTCGGGTCCTTGAAGAAGGACTCGGGCAGCGGCGAGAAGACCTCGTAGCCCAGCTTGTAGACGAAGTAGGGCAGCGGGGAGGTGAGCGTGATGGTGAAGGTGTTGTCGTCGACGACCTTCAGGCCCTTCATCTCCGTGGCCTTCGCCTTGCCCTTCTCGGGCGCGACGTCGGCGTAGCCGTCGATGTCGGAGAACCAGAAGCTGTTGGTCTGCTTGTTCGCCGGGGCGGCGGCCCAGTTCCACGCCTTGACGTAGGACTCGGCGGTCACCGGGGTGCCGTCGTGGAACTTCCAGCCGGGCTTCAGCTTGACCGTGAACGTCTTGTTGTCGGTGGAGTCCACCGACTGGGCGTTCATCATCTCGATCTTGCCGGTGGAGTCGTAGTCCACGAGACCCGTGAACAGCGCCTTGGTGACGATGCTGCCGTTGGACTCCATGGTGTTGGCCGGCTGCAGCGGGTTCTGCGGCTCGCCGACCTCGATCGAGAACTTGCCGTTCGGATCGATGGCGGCGTTGCTGTCATCGCCGCTGTCGCTGTCACTGCCACCACAGGCGGTCGCGGCCAGCGCCACAACCGCGGCTATCGCGACCCACTTGGCGCTCTTGGCACCACGCATGGGTTCCTCCTCATGAGTCCATTGGTTCACCGCAAGGGGGAGCACACGACACGCCACCGTCACCGGTGCCGGAGATAGTCAGGTGCCCCCAGGCTCGTGAGTCGGCGCCGCCTGCAGCGCGTGACCCGTTTATCCGAGCTCTACGCGCCTAACTATCTGCCATGGGCCGATGGACGAACCACACCCCCAAGGTCTCGGTTCGATCACACCTGGCGCGTACTTCTTCCAAAATCCGGACAAAGCGTTTGCCGAAAGATCCCTGCGAAACGGACTTGTTACACACCTATCGGTCGCAGGCGTCCGTATACCGGACGATCCGGAGGAGAAAACCAGTTGCGATTACGGTGATCCATGCGCGGGGTGCCATCGGCATGCCCGCGAGGCCGGACGCGCGGCCCTTGACGAGACGTCAGGACGAGAGAGAAGGGCGCGTCGGCAGCAGGGTAATCCGTTTCGTGCGGCCTGTGAGCTTCCTGAGTGAAGACGCAGGGTTTTCCCTATGTCTTCTCTCTACGGCTGCTGTCTTATCTCTCCGTCTGCTCGAACGCCACTGCGCCGGGCTCCTCTTGGCGGAGGGGCCCGGCGCGGTCGTACGACGCGGAGGGTCAGCCGTGCTTGGCGCGGCTCGCGGCGCGGGCGCGCTCGCGGGCGTCCAGGTTCACCTTGCGGATGCGCACGGCCTCCGGGGTGACCTCGACGCACTCGTCGTCGCGGCAGAACTCCAGGGACTGCTCCAGGGAGAGCTTGCGGGGCGGCACGATCGCCTCGAACGAGTCGGCCGAGGACGACCGCATGTTCGTGAGCTTCTTCTCCTTGGTGATGTTCACGTCCATGTCGTCGGAGCGCGAGTTCTCGCCGACGATCATGCCCTCGTACACCTCGGTACCCGGGTCGGTGAACAGCACGCCGCGCTCCTGGAGGTTCGTCATCGCGAAGGCGGTGACGGAACCGGCGCGGTCGGCGACCAGGGAGCCGTTGTTACGGGTCTGGAGCGTGCCGAACCAGGGCTCGAAGCCCTCGTGGATGGAGTGGCCGATGCCGGTGCCGCGGGTCTGGGTCAGGAACTCGGTCCGGAACCCGATGAGACCGCGGGAGGGAACCACGAACTCCATGCGGACCCAACCCGAGCCGTGGTTGGACATGTTGTCCATCCGGCCCTTCCGCACACCCATAAGCTGCGTGACCGCACCCATGTGCTCCTCGGGCACGTCGATCGTCATGCGCTCGACGGGCTCGTAGACCTTGCCGTCGACGTCCTTGGTGACGACCTGCGGCTTGCCGATGGTCAGCTCGAAGCCCTCGCGGCGCATCTGCTCGACCAGGATGGCGAGCGCCAGCTCACCACGGCCCTGGACCTCCCAGGCGTCGGGACGCTCGGTGTCGAGGACACGGAGCGAGACGTTACCGATCAGCTCGCGGTCGAGGCGGTCCTTGACCTGGCGGGCAGTGACCTTGCGGTCCTTGACGGCCGCCTTGTTGTCGGCGCCCTTGCCGGTACCGCCGCGGCCGACCAGCGGCGAGGTGTTGGTGCCGATGGTCATGGAGATCGCGGGCTCGTCGACCGTGATCAGCGGAAGCGGGATCGGGTTCTCGGGGTCGGCGAGGGTCTCGCCGATCATGATCTCCGGGATACCGGCGACGGCACAGATGTCACCCGGGCCGGCCTTCTCGGCGGGCTTGCGGGTGAGCGCCTCGGTCATCATCAGCTCGGTGATGCGGACGTTGCTGATGTTCCCGTCACGCTTGATCCACGCGACGGTCTGGCCCTTCCGCAGCTCGCCCTGCTCGACGCGGAGCAGCGCGATACGGCCGAGGAAGTTGTCGGCGTCGAGGTTGGTGACGTGGGCCTGGAGCGGGGCGGCCTCGTCGTAGGTCGGCGCCGGGATGTGATCCAGGATGGTGGAGAAGAACGGCTCCAGGCTGGTGGAGTCGGCCGGGACCGTGCCGTTGTCCGGCTTGGTCAGCGAGGCGATGCCGTCGCGGCCGCAGGCGTAGACGATCGGGAACTCGATCTGCTCCTCGTCCGCGTCCAGGTCGAGGAAGAGGTCGTAGGTCTCGTTGACGACCTCGTCGATACGGGCGTCCGGCCGGTCCGTCTTGTTGATGCAGAGGATGACGGGGAGGCGGGCCTGCAGGGCCTTGCGCAGTACGAAGCGGGTCTGCGGGAGCGGTCCCTCGGAGGCGTCGACGAGAAGAACGACCCCATCCACCATCGACAGACCGCGCTCGACCTCGCCGCCGAAGTCGGCGTGGCCGGGGGTGTCGATGATGTTGATGGTGATGACGTCGCCGCCGGCCTTCGGGTGGTACTTCACGGCCGTGTTCTTGGCCAGGATCGTGATGCCCTTCTCACGCTCCAGGTCGTTCGAGTCCATCATGCGGTCGTCGAGGGACTCGGCGGCGTGCGCGGCGAAGGAGCCGGCCTGCTTGAGCATGGCATCGACGATGGTCGTCTTGCCGTGGTCGACGTGGGCGACGATGGCTACGTTACGGATGTCGTGGCGCGTGGCCATGATGTGGCGTACTCCCGGAGTGGTGAGGACGGCCTACGCGTACGTCTGTGTCACGCGGGCCCTGCCGGGCTGAACATGCCACGGCCTTACCCCATCGTACGGGGCCGCGCAGGCAGGGGCTCGCCGGGCTGTTTCCGCGCAGCTCAGGCCTGCTTTACGGCGGCGGAATCGGCCGGGCAGGTCTCGCGGGCCGCGGTGCGGCCGGCTTCTCCGTCGGCGGGGCTGGAGCAGGGCAGGAAGCCGCTGCCGGTGGTCTCCCAGGTCAGCACGTGCCCCTTGGACGACTTCCCCTCGCAGACGTACGTGAAGTCGGCCTCGACGAGTGCGATCTCACCCCAGGAGTAGTAGTCACCCTTGAGGTCCGCGGTCCCCACCTCGAAGTAGTGATCGTCTTCGGGACGCACCGTGTCGGACGGCCCTGCGAGCGGCACTTCCACCGTGAGGTGCGCGCCCAGCGCCTTGATCACCCGGGCCGCGCCGACGTCCTCGGGGGCGCCGGTCACCCTGGGCCGATAGACGGTGTCGTCGACGGGCTTCAGGGCGGCCGAGTAGGAGTCGGTCTCCTTCTCGAACCTGATCGGGTCGGCCAGCGCGGTCAGCTTCTCCGTACGCGTGACAGTGGCCCAGGCGTACGCCCCGTCCGTGCAGGCTTCGGCCTTCGCGTCGTCGCCATCGGAGTCACTGGTGCACCCCACCAGCCCCACCGCCAGCACCGCCGTCGCCAGCACCGCCGTCGCCAGCACCGCCGTACCGGCACGTCGTATCGCACCACGCATGTCCTCGACCTCTCCCCCGTGCGGTCGCCGGAGGCATCCCGCGGCCGTGATCATCGACGCTCATCGTGGAGATAAGCAACGGGAGCCGCAAGGCATTTGAGGTTCTCCAGAGGCGTTCAGCTGCGGGGCTTTGCGCTCGCCGACGCCTTGGCCCCCTTCTTCAAGAACCCCATGTCCTCATACATCGGCGTCTGGAAGCCGAAGGCTCCCCCGTTGACCACGTTCTTCTTCGCTGCTGTCAGTTGGGGGCGCTGGTAGAGGGGGATGGAGGCGGCGGTGGCCCAGATGCGGGAGTCGGCCTTGCGGATCAGGGAGCGGGACTCGGACTCGTTCAGCGTGGAGAGGGCCTGGTCGAAGAGCTGGTCGACCTGGTCGGTGCCTACGCGGGTGTAGTTCTGCTCGACGTTGAGGGAGCCGTCGGCGGCGGGGACGGGCTTGGCGTAGATGGGGCGGGCGTCGGTGGCGGGGAAGGCGGAGGAGGGCCAGGAGTAGAGGGCGAGGTCGTACTCGCCGGAGGCGATGTGGTCCTTGAAGTAGCTGTCGTCGGAGACCTTCTTCAGCTTGGTACGGATGCCCACCCGGTCCAGCATCCGCCGGATCCGGTCGGCCACCGTGCGGAGGGTCTCCGAGCCGTCGCCCGTGGGAAGGACGAACGTGAGGGTGAGCGGCTTGCCGTTCTTGGCGAGCGGGCCGGCCGGCGCGGCGGCGGGAGCGGCGGTGCCCATGGGGGCGTACGCGCCGGGCGCACCGCCCTGCTTCAGCTGCTGCCTGCCGTCCTGGGCGAAGTGCTCCTTGCGCTTCTCGGGGTGCTTCTTCTCCCGGTCGGCCTCGCCCGGCGCCTTGTGGTCCGCCGCGCGCGCCTTGTTGTCCTCGCCGACGATGTACGTCCCGTCGTCGCCGCCCTGCGATGCGTCCTCGGACTTCTTTCCCTTGGAGCCGGCCGCCTTCTCGCCCTTCTCCGCCTGGTCCGTGACGGGACCGCCCCGCACCCACCCGGCGTCCGCGAGCAGCGCCTGGGCCTCCTTGGTGTCCTGGCCGCCGAGGGCGTCGCTGTTGTCGGCGTAGGCGGGCTGGCCGGCGAGGGCGAGGTGGCTGCCGACGGGGACGGCGGGCAGGCCCAGCGGCTTGAGGACGGCCTTGGCCAGTTCCTCGCGGTCGAGGGCGCGGGCCACCGCCCGGCGGACGCGCTCGTCGGCGAGCGGGCCGTCGGCGCCGTTGAGGGCGAGCTGGGTGTAGGCGGGCTCGAAGGACTTGCGGACCTCGAAGCGGCGGAGGGCCTGCGAGCCGTCGGGGCCCTGGAGCGGGGTGCTCGTGCCCTGCGGACGGGCCGCGAGGACGATGCGGTGCGCCAGGTCGGGCTCGATCTCGGCCAGGTCCAGCTTGCCCTCGGCCAGCTCGTCGGCGCGCTCGTCGCGCGGTACGGCACGCAGCTCGAGCTGGGAGAGCTTGGCGGGCCGTCCCCACCAGCGCGGATTGCGGGTGAGGGTGATCCGGTCGGCCTTGCGGTCGATCTTCTTCACCATGAAGGGACCCGCCGTGACCTTGAGCTTGCGCCGCGCTCCGTCGTTGAAGGAGTCCGGCGTGCCCATGACCTCCTTCGGGTACAGCGGTGTGAACAGCGACCGCCAGTCGGCGTAGGGCCGGGCGAAGGTGACCTTGACCTCGAGGTCGTTGGCGCCGCGCTGGATCCGCTGGATGCGGTCGTAGCCGGCGTTGCGGGCGGTCCAGTACGAGCTGTCCTTGCCGGACAGGGCACGCCACTGGGCGGCGAAGTCCGCGGCGCCGATCTCCCGGCCGTTGCTCCACACCGCCTGCTGGTTGAGCTTGTAAAGGACGACCTGCTTCGGCTCGGTGTCGACGACCTTCGCGGACTCCAGATACCCGGGGTTGATCTCCGGGCTCCCCTTCCCGTCCAGCCGGAACATCGACGGCAGGACGGCCTGGGCGACCCGGCTGGTGGTGGCGTCGGCGTCGGCCTGGAAGGTGTTCAGGGTCTCCGGTACGGAGTCCACGGCCCAGCGCAGGGTCCCGCCGTCGGCGACCTGGGCGCGGACGGCGGGCGCGATGTCCTGCCCGGCGAGCGGCTTGCCGGCCGGGTCCTTGGAGCTGCATCCGGTCAGCGCGAGCGCCCCCGCACTGAGGAAGGCCACCGAGCGCATGACCGCGCGCTGTCCGACGCCGTCGTGGGACATCTCTTACCTCCGGGGCCACAGGGCGTTATGATCACTTTTGGCGGTATATGGAGCTGATCACACGTATGCGGCCACCTAAGAGGAAAGGGTTCAGCAACGGAGTGCGACACGGCGGCGAGCAGGGGAAGCCCACCCGCTCGGCCCAATGGGCTCGCACCTGTGAACGCAACCGAACATCGGCCAATCGGTGCACACGACTTCCCACCGGCAGGTG
Source organism: Streptomyces sp. NPDC050211 (assembly GCF_040656035.1). Lineage (NCBI taxonomy): Bacteria > Bacillati > Actinomycetota > Actinomycetes > Kitasatosporales > Streptomycetaceae > Streptomyces > Streptomyces sp. NPDC050211. The sequence continues at coordinate 201,304 of NZ_JBFALC010000009.1, read as the reverse complement.
TGACGCGCAACACTCGCAGGCGCATGAACGTTGCCGCCCAAGGCCGCCCGGCCTACGGAAGTGAGGAAACGTCATGTCCGTGCACGACGAACTGACGTCCATCCAGCGCAGCCTCGACGACCTGTCCAGGTCCGTCAGCCGCCTGGAACAGCAGATGGGCAGCGGCGGGCTGGACATCCGCCGGGTCCGCACCGACTGCGATCACCTGCGTGAGAGCGCCGCCCTGCTGAAGGAGGCGGCCTCCGCCCCCACGGCACCCAAGCGCCCCGATCTCGTCACCATCCCCGACACCCCGTACGACAACTCTCTGTGGATCGACACGGACGACGAGGGACTCGGCGCCCGTGACCGCCACGCCCCCTGAACCCTCGAACCGATCGAACAGATCGAGCCGCTCGAACCCACCGGAGTCATGAGTTGGCCACTGGTACGGAACCACCGACAACTGAACCCCATCCCGTCGGCGGCGGCGTACGCACCGCTACGCGCGCCGCGATCGACGCCCCGCATCTGCGGACCGACCGCTGGTGGCTGGCGCCCGCCGTCACCGCGGCCGGTCTGTTCGCGTTCATCGTCTACTCGACGTGGCGGGCCTTCGCCGACGCGGACTACTACGCGGCACCGTATGTCTCGCCGTTCTACTCCCCCTGTCTGGCGGAGCGCTGCGAGCCGATGCACGCCGGTCCCAACTGGGAGATCTTCGGGAGCTGGTGGGGCATCTCCCCCGCGATCATCATCCTGATCTTCCCGCTCGGCTTCCGCCTGACCTGCTACTACTACCGCAAGGCCTACTACCGGGGCTTCTGGGCCTCGCCCCCGGCCTGCGCGGTGGCGGAGCCGCACAAGAAGTACTCCGGTGAGACCCGCTTCCCGCTGATCCTGCAGAACATCCACCGGTACTTCTTCTACGCCGCGATCCTGGTCGCCGGGATCCTGACGTACGACACCGTGCTCGCCTTCCGCGACGAGAACTACGAGTGGGGCCACATGGGCCTCGGCACGCTCGTCTTCCTGGTCAACATCGTGCTGATCTGGGCGTACACGATCTCCTGCCACTCCTGCCGGCACATCGTCGGCGGCAAGCTCAAGCACTTCTCCAAGCATCCTGTGCGCTACCGCATGTGGCAGTGGGTGGGGAAGCTGAACAACCGTCACATGCTGCTCGCCTGGGCGTCGTTGGTGAGCGTGGCGCTCGCCGACTTCTACGTCTATCTCGTCGCGTCCGGCGCATTCGATGATCCGAGGTTTTTCTGATGTCCGTGGTGGACCGGCAGGAGTGGGACGTCGTCGTGGTCGGCGCCGGGGGCGCGGGTCTCAGGGCCGCGATCGAGGCGCGCGAGCGGGGCGCCCGTACGGCCGTGATCTGCAAGTCGCTGTTCGGCAAGGCGCACACGGTGATGGCGGAGGGCGGCATCGCCGCCGCGATGGCCAATGCGAACCCGCACGACAACTGGCAGGTGCACTTCCGTGACACCCTGCGCGGCGGCAAGTTCCTCAACCAGTGGCGGATGGCCGAGCTGCACGCCCAGGAGGCGCCCGACCGGGTCTGGGAGCTGGAGACCTGGGGCGCGCTGTTCGACCGTACGAAGGACGGCCGGATCTCGCAGCGCAACTTCGGCGGCCACGAGTACCCGCGCCTCGCCCACGTCGGCGACCGCACCGGCCTGGAGCTGATCAGGACACTCCAGCAGAAGATCGTCTCCTTGCAGCAGCAGGACAAGAAGGAGACCGGGGACTACGAGTCGCGCCTGAAGGTCTTTCAGGAGTGCACGGTCACCCGAGTCCTGAAGGACGGCAACCGGGTCTCCGGAGTCTTCGCCTACGACCGTGAGACCGGCCGTTTCTTCGTCCTGGAAGCGCCCGCTGTCGTGATCGCGACGGGCGGGATCGGCAAGTCCTTCAAGGTGACATCGAACTCGTGGGAGTACACGGGCGACGGGCATGCGCTGGCGCTGCTGGCGGGCGCACCGCTGCTGAACATGGAGTTCGTGCAGTTCCACCCGACGGGCATGGTCTGGCCGCCGTCGGTGAAGGGCATCCTCGTCACGGAGTCGGTGCGCGGCGACGGAGGGGTGCTGCGCAACTCCGACGGCAAGCGGTTCATGTTCGACTACATCCCCGACGTCTTCAAGGAGAAGTACGCCGAGTCGGAGGAGGAGGGCGACCGCTGGTACGAGGACCCGGACAACAACCGGCGCCCGCCCGAGCTGCTTCCGCGCGACGAAGTCGCCCGCGCGATCAACTCCGAGGTGAAAGCCGGCCGCGGCTCTCCGCACGGCGGTGTGTTCCTGGACGTGTCGACGCGGATGCCCGCAGACGTGATCAAACGCCGATTGCCGTCCATGTACCACCAGTTCAAGGAGCTGGCCGACGTCGACATCACGGCGGAGGCGATGGAGGTCGGGCCGACCTGTCACTACGTGATGGGCGGCATCGCGGTCGAGTCCGACACGGCGGCCGCGCGCGGGGTGCCGGGGCTGTACGCGGCCGGTGAGGTGGCCGGCGGTATGCACGGCTCCAACCGGCTGGGCGGCAACTCGCTCTCCGACCTGCTGGTGTTCGGACGCCGGGCGGGCTGGCACGCGGCGGAGTACGCGGCGGCGCAGGCCTTCGAGCGTCCGCCGGTGGACGACGTCCAGATCGACACGGCGGCGGCGGAGGCGCTGCGCCCGTTCTCCGCGGAGGGCCCGGAAGAGGGCACGCCGGAGAACCCGTACACCCTCCACCAGGAACTCCAGCAGACCATGAACGACCTGGTCGGCATCATCCGCCGCGAGGGCGAGATGCAGCACGCGCTGGACAAGCTCGCCGAGCTGCGCGTACGGGCCCGGCGGGCCGGTGTCGAGGGGCACCGCCAGTTCAACCCGGGCTGGCATCTCGCCCTGGACCTGCGGAACATGCTGCTGGTCAGCGAATGCGTGGCACGGGCGGCGCTGGAGCGCACGGAGTCACGCGGCGGCCACACCCGCGAGGACCATCCGACGATGGACCGCAAGTGGCGCAACATCAACCTGCTCTGCCAACTGGCCGACCCCACCGGCGGGTTGGCGGCCACCGACTCGGTGCGCGGCCAGATCGACCTGCTGCGCGAGACCACCGAACCCATCCGCTCCGACCTGCTCGCCCTCTTCGACAAGGAGGAGCTGGTCAAGTACCTCGCCGAAGAGGAGCTCTACGAGTGAGCAGCTACGAGGCCCGCTTCAAGGTGTGGCGGGGCGACATCAAGGGCGGCGGCCTGGAGGACTTCAAGGTCGAGGTCAACGAGGGCGAGGTGGTCCTGGACATCATCCACCGCCTCCAGGCCACGCAAGCGCCCGACCTGGCCGTCCGCTGGAACTGCAAGGCGGGCAAGTGCGGTTCGTGCTCGGCGGAGATCAACGGCCGGCCGCGGCTGCTGTGCATGACACGGATGTCCGTCTTCACGCCGGACGAGACGATCACGGTCACGCCCCTGCGCGCCTTCCCGGTCGTCCGCGACCTCGTCACGGACGTCGGCTTCAACTACACCAAGGCGCGCGAAGTGCCCGCCTTCGTACCGCCCGACGGTCTCGGGCCGGGCGAGTACCGGATGATGCAGGAGGACGTGGACCGCCCGCAGGAGTTCCGCAAGTGCATCGAGTGCTTCCTGTGCCAGGACACCTGCCATGTCGTCCGCGACCACGAGGAGAACAAGACGGCGTTCGCCGGGCCCCGCTTCCTCATGCGGGTCGCGGAGCTCGACATGCACCCGCTGGACGCCGCCGCCGAGTCCGGCCTGGACCGCAAACGCACCGCCCAGGACGAACACGGTCTCGGCTACTGCAACATCACCAAGTGCTGCACGGAGGTCTGCCCGGAGGGCATCAAGATCACGGACAATGCGCTGATCCCGTTGAAGGAACGCGCGGTCGACCGCAAGTACGACCCCCTGGTGTGGCTGGGATCGAAGATCCGCCGACGGCCCTCGTCAGGCTGAGGCCGCCCGCAGATACCCCGAGTGGGCCACCTGCCCCAGGTACGTGAACCGGGTGTCCGTGGTCATGTGCTTCTCGAAAGCCTCCTTGATCCCGGGCCACTTGGGGTGCCCGAAATCGTCGAGTACGACGATGCCGCCGGGCGCGACGATCTGCTCGGCCCACTCCAGGTCGGCGGCGACACCGGCGGCGGAGTGGTCACCGTCGACGATGACCACGCCGTAGGCGCGGTCGGCGACCAGGGCACGCACCTCGGGGTCCTCCGAGAAGCCCTGCTGGATCCGGGCGGCGGCACCGGCCGCGCCCGCGAGGGCCAGATTGGTGCGTACGGCGGCGCCGTTCACGGGGGTGCCGGAGGCGTCGGTGCCCATGGTGGCGCCGGGCTGCAGCTGCGTTCCGGCGAGCGGATCGACGATGGTCAGGCTGGGCGCACGCCCGGCCCGCTCCATCATGCGGATGAGCGCGGCGCCGAACATCCCGTACAGCGTGCCGATTTCAAGGATCTCGTCGTTCGGCGGATCGAGCAGCGGTACGGCGGAGAGCTTGCCGACGATGTTCATCGTGCCGCCCGCGATACGGCCGACGCCGAGCGCCTCCAACGCGATGAGGAGCCGGAACGCCTGGGCCACATTGCGCTCGGCGGCATCCCTGTCCCCGCCGGACACCGCCGCCAACTCCGCGATGGTGCGGTTGAGATGAGGCGCCGACGGCAGCCGCGACGCGCCCCGCCCGGTCCCGTCGAAGAACAGCTCCAGTGGCCGCTGACGGTTGCGCAGCTTCTTCAGTTCCTCCTGCGTCACGTCGGCCCGGGCGGACTCCTCGACGACACGGCGGACTTGACGTTCGATGCGCTGGTCGATGAGTTCGGCGATCGGGCGCAGTGCGCGCCGGGCGGCCTTGCTGGTGATTAGCGCTCGCATGAATGTGCGACCTCACAGGGATAGGAGATGTGGACCCTAGGGGCGGTCACAGCACGTTCACAACAAACTAAAGGACCCCTGCGGGGAAAGTTCGCATGACGAATTGATAACGGAATGGTCACGTTGAAGGAAGATGCTGGTCAAGGCTTGTTGACCCAGGCAACCCGGTACGCCGTCCAGTCGTCCGCGGTCGCCGCGAAGTCGACGTAGAGCGCCACGCCGAAGTTTCGGCGGTCCGCGTCCGTGCGGGACAGGCCGAGGCGGACACCGCGGACGGCGGCGGGCACGGTCTCCGCGTGGGCCCAGTGGCCGAACCGGTTCTCGTGGAAGAACGGCAGGCCCATCAGGAGGTCGGTGGTGGGCGGGGTGACCTCCAGGGCGAGGGAGGTCTGCTGGGCGACATAGCCGCCGTAGGTGCTCTGCAGCGGCTGCATGGTGTCGTACGACATGACGGCGATCTGGTCGACGCGGCGGGCCACTTGGCCGAAGAACTTCTGCGACCACCACTTGGGGTGGCCGGTGGTCGTGCCCCAGAAGGAGTGGAAGCCGGGGAGCGGGTCGATCTGGTGGGCGGCGACGGAGAGGGGCGCGCTCTGGGCGCTCGTGACGCGGTGCAGGGCGTCGAGGAGCGTGAGGTAGTTGCCGTCGTCCGAGTGGAGGGGCTCCAGGTCGAAGTGGACGCCGTCGAAGCCGGCCGCGAGGATCTGACGGGTCGAGCCGACGACCGCCGCGCGCGTCTCCGGTCGCTCGAGCCGCATGCCGTCCGGGCTCTCGGTGGCCAGCACGTCACCGAGCCAGGCCTGCACCCGGATGCCGGGCATCTCCTTGTGCACCGCGTCGATGAACCAACGCGCCCTCGGATACGACGACTCCGGCAGCGTTCCGTCGTGCTCCAGGGGGCCTGCGTGGACGTAGAGGTCCCTGATGCCGGTGGTGTCGAGCTGCCGGGCCAGCGCGGTCACATCGGCGTCCTTCTTACGGCCGTCCACCCAGGCGTGGCCGAGCCAGATCGCGTCGCGGTTGCGGGTGTGGGTGCCGGGGGCTATGTCGCCGGTGTGGTTGATGTAGAGGGCTGTTTCGGCGGTGAGGGTGGGGAGGAGGATGAGCAGGAGGGCGGCTAGGACGGTGCGGCGGGTCCAGCGGAGCCAATTGTTCCCACCCGCACCACCCGTGCTGCTTTCGTCGTCGGGTGCGGGTGGCCCCTGTGGGGGGTTGTCACCGTCGGCGGCTTTCGGTTCGTCTTTGCCTGTTGCGTCAGCCGTCGGTTCGTCCATCCCCGTGTCCCCTCCCTCATCGAAGCCCCACCCCACCCGACGTCCCCCGCTCGCGCGGCCGCATACCCGGTCATACGCTCCGAAATGTGACGTCATCCTTGATCCGGGACCGGCAGCGGCGTGCCGCCGTGCGGGTGGCGCATGCCGGGCTGGGCGGTGCGGCCGGGCTGGTGTGGCTTGTGTTGCCGGGGATGACGATCAGTGCCGATGATCCGGTTCCGGCGGTCCGGACGGGGACGGTCGTGCAGGCGGCGCAGGTATCGCAGGACGAGACGTCCACCGCCGACCTCGTGCTGCCGCTCGTCGCGGCGAGTGCGGCGGTCGCGCTGGCCGGGTACGCGTATCTACGACGGACAAGGCGGACGCGTACACGGACGACGCCCGGCGGCGTTCCCGTCGTCGTCCCGCCGCCGCCCCTCGCCGAACTCGACGAGCGGGCCCGGGCGTTGCTGGTCGAGGCCGATGACTGGGTCCGCACCAGCCGTGAGGAACTCGGATTCGCGGCGGCCCTGTTCGGTACGGCGGCCGTGGCGCCCTTCGCGCGGGCCGTGCGGGACGCGGAGGGTGAGCTGTCGGCCGCCTTCCGGATGCGGCAGCAGTACGACGACGGAGTCCCGGCCGACGGTGCGTCCCGGCGGCATGCGCTCGCCGGGATCGTCGGGCGATGCCAGGAGGCGGGACGGCGGCTGGACGCGGAGGCGGCCGGGTTCGATCAACTGCGTGGCCTGGAGCGGGGCGTGGGCGAGGCGCTGGAGGTCGCGGAGACCCGGTTCCGGGAACTGGCGTCCCGCACAGCTGTCGTACAAGCCACCCTCGCGGATCTCCACAAGCGGTACGCCCCTTCCGCGACCGCCGCCGTCACCGGTCACGTCGAACAGGCCAAGGACCGCCTCGTCTTCGCCACGTCCCGCCTCAACGAGGCCCACCAAGCCGCCGACTCCGGCGAGACCTACCGCGCGGCCCGGCACCTACGCGCCGCCGAAAGCGCCATCGCCCAGGCCGCAGTCTTCCTGGACACCATCGACCGCCTGTCCCAGGCCCTCACCAAGGCCACGAACCTCGTCCCGGCCACCCTCACCGGCGCAGAGGTGGAGCTTGCGGGCGCGCGGGAGTGGCTGGCGGAGGCGGAGGGCGCGATGGGGCCGACGGGTGGAGACGGGGGCATGGGCGGGACGGAAACTGAGCCGGGAGGCGGGGCGAGCGGGGCGCCTGGCGGCTGGGCAGACAGCAACAGCACGTCGGCCGATGACGGCGGGGGCGGACCAGGCTTGCCGTCCGATGGTGGGGCGGACAGGGGACGGGGGCAGGCGCCGGGCAACCCAGGCACGCGGAACGACAGCGGAACCGGCAGCCCGGACTCGGCCAGCAACAGCGAGGCGGGCGGCGCGAGCACGTCAACCGGTCACGGGGCAGGCGGGGCGTCCGGCGCCCGCACGCCGAGTGACGGTGAGGCGGGCGGACCAGGCGCGCCGTCCGATCGCGGGGCAGGCAGGGCGCCAGGGCGCGGCCCGAGCAGCCCGAGGACGCCGAGCGACAGCGACGCCGACAAGGCACCGCACGGTGAGGCGGGCGGGCCAGGCGCGCCGTTCGATCGCGGGGCGGGCAGGGCGAGCGCGCCGAGTGGTGGCGGAATGGGTTCGCCGGGTGGCCTTGGGGTTGGGGTGCCGGGCGCGATTTCGGGGCTTGCCGTTGAACCGGCGGGTGGGCTTTCGGGGATGGCTGTCGGGGAGTTGCGGGCGCGGGTTCGGCATGCTGACGGGGTGCTGGCCGGCGTACGGGGAGAGGTGATCGGTGGGTCGTACGATCCGCTGGATGCTCTGCGGCGGATCGTGCGGGCGGTCGTGGCGGTGGAGTCGGGGCGGGCGGGGGTTTTGGCGGCGGCTGCCCTGCTCGCCGCGCGGGACTCGGTCGGGCTTGCGGATGGGTTTGTGGTGACGCACCGGGGTGCGGTGGGCGGTGAGGCGCGGACGCGGCTGGCGGAGGCGGTGCGGTTGCTCGCGGCGGGGCCGGAGGAGCGGGTGGCGGCCGGGCTGCGGGCGCGAGCCGGGGTGGACCGGCCTATGGACCAGCGGCGTGCGCCTGGCGTGGGGTGGATGCCGGAGGCCAAGCGCACGGTGACCGGCGATCGCGTCACGGCCGACACCCTCGCCCGGCACGCCCACGCACTCGCCGAGCAGTACGTCCGTGTGCACGGCAACCCGGTCGCCGGGGCGGCCGAGCAGGAAATGGGCGTCGGCGGGGCCCTCCTGGGCGGGATTCTGCTGGGCGGCGCCCCGGACGGCGGCCCACCCGCGAGCTTCGGCGGACCTCGCACCCGGGCCCGCCGAGGTGGCAGCACAGCCACCTGAACCGCCGAGGTGGCAGCACAGCTACCTAAACCGCCGAGCCGAGCCGACCCCTCAGAACAGACTCAGCAACGCCTCCGCCGGATCCGCCGGCCCCGTCTCCCCGTCCGGCAGCGGGAGTTCGAACCAGACCGTCTTGCCGCGTGGCGTCCGTCGCGAGCCCCAGGCCGCCGACAGCAGGCCGACCAGTTGCAAGCCGCGGCCTCCCTCGTCCGTGTCGCGGGCGCGGCGGCGGCGGGGCTGGACCAGGCCGGAGTCCCAGACCTCGCAGACGAGGGTGCGGTCCAGGAGGAGCCGTAGTCTGATCTCGCCTTCGCCGTAGCGCAGCGCGTTGGTGACCAGTTCGCTGACCAGCAGCTCGGCCGTGTCGACCAGCGGCTCCAGGTCCCAGCTCAGCAGCTGCCCGCGCGCGTACTCGCGGGCGCGGCCGACGCTGCGGGGCTCGCGGGGGAGCGTCCAGTCACCGACGGAGTCCGTCGGCAGGCCCTGGACGCGGGCCATCAGCAACGCGATGTCGTCCTCGCCGTGGTGGGTGTCGAGGGTGTTGAGGACGTGGTCGCAGACGTCCTCCAGGGGGTCGGAGGGGTCCGTCAGCGCGCCTACGAAGGCTTGCAGCCCCTCGTCGAGGGGATGATCGCGGGATTCGACCAGTCCATCCGTGTAGAGCGCCAACAGCGCACCTTCGGGTAGTTCGACCTCGACCTCCTCGAAGGGCTCCCCGCCTACGCCCAGCGGCATGCCCGGCGGCACGTCCAGCATCAGCGCGTCCTCGCCGGGCTCGACCAGGACGGGCGGCAGATGTCCCGCGTTCGCGAAGGTGCACCGGCGCGTCACGGAGTCGTAGACCGCGTACACGCACGTCGCCAGATACACCTCGGACAGGTCCGCCTCCCGGGGGCGGCGGGCCGCGCGGGTCGCCTGCTGGACGCCGCCCGGCGCCCCGAGGCCCCGCGCGATCTCGTCCAACGCGGAGAGGACCTCCGCCGGTTCGAGGTCGAGCAGGGCCAAGGTGCGGACGGCTGAGCGGAGTTCACCCATCGCCACCGCCGCCCTGAGCCCGCGTCCCATCACGTCCCCGACCACCAAGGCCGTACGGTGGCCCGGCAGTTCGATCACGTCGAACCAGTCGCCGCCCACCTCGCTGGGCCGGTCGGCCGAGGAGTTGCCGGGCAGATAGCGGCAGGCGATGTCGAGGCCGGAGGCCACGGGGTCGCCCGGCGGGAGCAGGGACCGCTGCAGTATCAGGGCCCGTTCGTGCTCACGGCGGTACAGCCGCGCGTTGTCGATGCAGACCGCCGCCCGCGCCGCCAGCTCCACAGCCAGCTCCCGGTCCCGGTCGCCGAACGGCTCGCTGCCCTTCGTACGGGAGAACTGCGCGAGTCCTACGACGGTGTCGTGGGCGACCATCGGGACGGCGAGCGTGGACTGGACGAGGCCGCCCTCCTCGGGCGGGACGCGCCGCGGCTTGGCGGTGCGCAGGGCGTCCGCGCAAGGGGAGTTGAAGGGGTAGTGGTGGACGGCCCCGACGGCGACCTGTGTGCCGCCGCTGAGGAACGGCGCGTCGGAGACCGCGCTGGCGTAGGCGACCCGGCGCAGTGCCGCGCTGCCGTCGGCGAGCCCGGGTGGGGTCTCGTCGCCGGCCAGCAGGCCCTGGTAGAGGTCGACGGTCGCCAGGTCGCAGAAGCCGGGGACGACGACGTCGAGGAGTTCGCGGGCCGTGGTCTCCAGGTCGAGGGAGTTGCCGATCCGGGCGCCCGCTTCATTGAGAAGGGCGAGATTGCGCCGGGCGGCGGCGGCCTCGCGGGCGGCGGCGCGACGGGCGGTGATGTCGGTTCCGAGCCAGGCGATGCCGATGGGGCGGCCGGTGCCGCTGTGCACGCGATAGAGGTTGATGGACCAGTGGCGGCGCTCGTCGGAGCCCGGCAGAAAGCCCGTGACATGCATGTCCGTGATGGTCTCGCCGGTCTCCAGGACTCGGCGCAGCACCGCGGTGACCCGTTCGGCCTCCGGCCTGGTCAGATAGTCGTGGACGCCGTGGCCGCGGTGGTCGTCCGGGGTGCCACCGAAGGTGGAGGCGAACCGCTGGTTGGCGCGGCGAACCCGCAGGTCGGAGTCGATGAGCAGAAAGCCGAACGGAGATTGGCCGAAAATCGCCTGCGAGGCAGCGAGGTCGGTCTCGATGCTGCGGAGCGTGCGGACGTCGACGACGATGCAGACCGCGGCCTTCTCCCCGTCCTCGGTGCGCGTCGGCATGACATAGACCTCGGCGAGGGCCTCGCCGCCCTCCCCGTCGGCCGTGTCCGGCTTCCGGAAGGGGATCACACCGGTCCACTCCCGGCCGTCGAGGATCTCCGCCATCTTCCGCTGGCCCTGCTCATGCAGGTCGGGGTCGACGAACGCCTCGATGGGATCCATGCCGAGGGCCCGCTCGGCGGGGATTCCGAAGAGGTGCTCGGCGCGCAGGCTCCACTGGTCGACGAGGCCGTCGGCACCGATGGAGAAGGACGCGACCTTGATGTAGTCGTAGATGGAGCCGGGCGGGCTGCTCTGCCACATGGCGTCACCAGGGGGTGTGTCGGCGGACGGCACAGCGCCGGAAGACCCGTCGTCGCCGGGCCGCCCGGCGCCGGAGGCTCTCGTCGCGTCGGCCGCGGCGGCAGCCGCGGCTCCCGCCCTCGCGCCGCCCGACGGGTCCTTGGACTCCGTGGCCTTCGCTGGTATCTCGCTCACGCGAACCGTCCCCTCCAGCTCACCGCGCCCGGCACCGGTCACCGGGGGCGGCTGCCCGCAGTATCCAGCACTACGACGCCGCCTGACACGGTGTTCACGATCACAGCACGGTCCCGACGGTTTTCGGTCCGGACTGCGACAACACTTCCAGTCTTCTAACCAGCGGACACGTCGTCGAATCACGCGACGGGACAACCGCCACTGGCCTGAACCAGTCACCGGACAGTGCGCCCGCGGCTGTACACCCGGTCAGCCCGGTACGGCCAGTTCGAACCACACCGTCTTGCCCGCCTCGCCGGGCCGGGTTCCCCAGCGGCGCGAGGAGTGGGCGACGAGCTGGAGCCCGCGCCCGCTCTCGTCCTCGGGCCGGGGCTCACGCTCGCGCGGCGGGTCCGGGAGGGGGTCGGAGACCTCGACCAGCAGGACGTCCCGTACGTCCCCGGGGCGGACCAGGCGTACGCCGATGGGGCCGGTGGCGTGCCGCAGGGAGTTGGTGACCAGCTCGCTGACCAGCAGGGCGGTGATGTCGGCGACGCTCTCCAGGTCCCACGCGTGCAGCCTGGCGCGGACGGCGGCACGGGCGGCGCGTACGGCGCCGGGGTCCGCGGGAAAGGTCCACTCGGCGCAGTCGCCATCGGTGTCGATCACGCCGATCACTTCCCAGGCCAGCAGCCCATGCACGTCCGGTTTCATGGGGTTAATGGGCACATACCCGATATTGCGGCGGCAGTACCGCACGCTCCTCGGGTTTAGCTGGGTGCGCCTAATAGCTCGGGGGGTGATGGCGTCGTGCGAGTGCCGGCTCGTGGGGGCTGGTCGCGCAGTTCCCCGCGCCCCTTAAGTCAGTTCCAGTCGGGCCTTGATTTCCTGCACCGCCGGTACGTCCTCGTCCAGCCACGGTACGTTCCACAGTTCCGCCGGAGTGAGCCAGCGCAGTTCGTCGTGGTCCTGGAGGGGCTTGGGGTCCGGGGAGCCCGGCCGTAGGCGGGCTGTCCAGACCTGGAGGACGTACGGGGGTTTTAGGGGCCACTGGCCCGGCACGCGGTCGACTGTCTCCGTCTCGGCGCCCAGTTCCTCGCGCAGTTCCCTGACCAGGGCCGCTTCCGGGGTTTCGCCCGGCTCCACCTTGCCGCCCGGCAGTTCCCAGCGGCCGGCCAGTTCGGGGGGTGCGCTGCGGCGGGCGGCCAGGAGGCGGCCGGTGTCGAGGAGGGCCGCGCCCACGACGACGATCGGTTGCGTCATGGGCGGGAGCCTACGGGAGGCGCCTGCTCAGTCGGTCGCGCCCGATCCGTTCTGCCCGATGCGCTCGACCCAGTAGAGCTGCTTGTGTCCGCGGGTGTCGAGGCTGTCGGCGATCTTCTGGGCCTCGGCCCGGGTCGCGTACCGGCCCACGCGGTAGCGGTTGCCGTTGTCGTCCTGCCGTATGACGAGCCAGGGAAGAGTGATCGTGCTGTCGTTCATTCCGCCCCACTGCTCCTTCCCGCCCACGACCGCACGAGTCCTGCCCGCGGCCAGTGCCGTGCCCCACCCGCTAAGGAAACCGCAATCCGCATATGCCTGAGCCTACGCCTAACCTTTACGCAGCGAATACGGCTTTTCACAAAGAGGTACGCAACCAGCCAAGACGCAGGGGGCGCACGACGACGAGTGCGCCGTGCGGAGGTGTTCGCGCATCCGGTCAGCGACGTGCCGCCCCTGCCGGGGCGACCTGCGAGAACGACCGGATTCCAACGCCGGGTGGACCGGCGCCCGTTGGGCGGGGGCCGGGGCAACTGCCGTGACGGCGTGCGCTACTTCACAGGAAGGTGATAGGCGACCCGGTAGCGGTCGGCCGGGACGACCACGTCGGCCGTCTCCACGGGGCGGCCCGAGGCGTAGTACGTGCGCGAGACGACCAGGACGACATGGCCGGGGACGCCGCCGAGAGCGAGCAGTTCCTCGGCGAGACCCGGACGCGCGCCGACCTCCTCCGTCACGTTGTCCACGATCACGTCGATGGCGGCCATGCGCTCGACGACGCCCATGCCGCCGAGGGGGCCCTCCTCGGGCAGCATCACGGGGGTGCGGCCGGTGACGGCGAGGGGCTCCCAGGAGGTGGAGAGCATCATCGCCTCGCCGGCCTCCCGGAAGATGTACTTGGTGCACATCACGCGGTCCCCGGGCTGGATGGCGAGCCGCTCGGCGACGGCACGGCTCGCCTCGGCCTGCCGACTGCTGGACTCCCAGGTGCCGCGCGCGTCGCCGTCGGCCTGCTCCTGCCGGAACGGGGTGGCACCTCCGGCGGGCCGGAATCCGGAGCGGGCGATACGGCGGGGCACGGGCCGCTCGCGCACATACGTCCCGGAGCCGGAGCGGCCCTCGACCAGGCCCTCGGCCATCAGCACCTTGCGCGCCTCCAGGGCGACGGTGTCCGAGACGCCGTACTCCTCGCGGATCCTGGCCTGTGACGGGAGGCGGGTGTGCGGGGGCAGTGAGCCGTCGACGATCTTCTTGCGGAGATCACCCGCGACACGCAGGTACGCCGGCTGCTCACCGAATGTCACTGGCCGCTCCCATCAGGTTGTACAGACAGCAACAGCGTGGCAACCGTGGGTTGTCCGGTGCAAGCGAAGGCCAGGGAATCACTCGATGTGATGACTTGCTCGCCGGGAGGGCTTTACGCAGGCACTTTCTCCCCGCTATGGCCGCGATCACACCTCGATCCCGGCGTCCCCTCCCCCGCTGTCCGAGCCGCCGTCGTCGTAGTCGTACGAGGGCACGGTGGTGGCCAGCCCCAGAGCCTCGCGCGCGGTGACCGACTTCTCCGGGGCGGTGAGTGCGTAGCCCTCGTCGTAGTGCTCGTAGAAGGCGTCCACGTCGGTGGCCTCGGCGGCAGCGGCCCACTCCTTCCGGGCGGCCTCCAGGTCCTTGACCAGCGCGCCGACCGGCGTCTTGGCGTCGGCGGGCCAGGGGTGGTCGCGGAGCATCCCGGCCTGCTTCGTCAGCGCGTCCGCGACGCGTTCCGCCCACACCTTGTAGCCCGGCAGGTCGTCCTCGACGTACTCCTCCGCGGGAGCGGCGTCCATGGCGGTGTTGAGGACGTCCGCCGCCTTCAGATAGGTGATCTGGTCGTCGTCGAGTGTCGTCGCGTCGTTGCGCAGCGAGCCGGTCAGGCTGGTCGTGCCGTCGGTGTGGCCGAACACGCAGGTGATCTCGTGGTCGCCGAGCCGCCAGCTCTGCCGGGTCGGGGTGAGGTAGTAGATGTCGACGGTGTCGGGCAGGGCCCAGGCGTCCATCGCGTAACTGTCCTGGAGGGCATAGCACTTGTCGTCCGCGACCTGGGAGACCTTGTCGTCGCCCGGAAAGGAGCCGTCGGGCATCTCCACGGCCGCGAACACCTCACCGTCGTGGCGGCCGGCGCAGGGCACGGAGTCGACGTCGTAGGTGAAGCCCTCGAGACCGCCGGGCGAGTTGAAGCAGTCCCCCTTCGCCAGCGAGAGGCTCGAGTCGTCGCGCGCGCCTTCCTTGAAGCCCTCCCAGAACCCGGACGCGGCCCCGGTCGCCAACGACAGCGCCCACAGGGCAAGGCCGACCGAGGACAGCACCGATCCGGCGACCGCCATGCCCTTCCCACGCTCGCCCCGCCGTTTGATCTGGCTCAGCGCGATCAGCCCGAGGACAAGACCCACGCCCGGCATGAAGCAGAGCAGCCCGGTGACCAGCGAGCCGATGGCGACGCCGTTGACCGGCGCCGGGTGGTTGAACGGGTGGTAGCCCTGTCCCCAGGGCTGGTACGGCATCCCGTAGTACGGGCCCTGCTGATACTGCGGCGCCTGCGGGTACTGCCCGTAGGGCTCCTGCGGCTGGTGGGGCCCGGGGGGCGGAGGTATGGACACGGGTACCGTGCTCCTGGTTCAGGCGGCGGCGCGATGCGGGACTGATGCTGCGCGCATCGTAAGCACGCCGTCCGCACACCGCACCGCCGCCTGCTGCTTCAGGAGCGGTTGATCAGAACTGCAGCGCCCAGGCGTCGATCCGCCCGGTGTCGATCGCCGCGTTGTCGCTGACCCGCAGCTTCCACGAGCCGTTCGCGACCTCCGAGGAGGCGTTGACGGAGTACGTGGTGTCGATGTTGTCCGCACTGCCGCCGGTGCCGTACGCCTTGAGGGTGTACGCCGTGCCGTCGGGGGCGATCAGCTGGACCTGGAGGTCGCCGATGTACGTGTGGACGATGTGGACCTCGACGGCCAGGGCCGACGGCGCGTTGCCGGTGACGCCGGAGACGGTCAGCGGGGATTCGACGGTGGAGTTGTCGCT
Organism: Streptomyces sp. NPDC050211; assembly: GCF_040656035.1. Lineage (NCBI taxonomy): Bacteria > Bacillati > Actinomycetota > Actinomycetes > Kitasatosporales > Streptomycetaceae > Streptomyces > Streptomyces sp. NPDC050211. The sequence goes on along the minus strand of NZ_JBFALC010000009.1, from coordinate 185,786 downwards.
GATCGTGTAGTCGCCGGTGTTGTCGAAGCGTGGACCCGGAGGAGTCGTCGTACCGCCGCCGACGTTGAGGAGGCGGTTGGGCGAGCCCGTGCCGGGGCTGGTGACGACTCCGGTCGAGGAGGCGTTCACCAGGGCCGTGGACACCTGAGCGGGTGTGGCCGTGGGGTTGTCGGCCAGATAAAGCGCCGCCGCTCCGGCTACGTGCGGGGCCGCCATGGACGTACCGGAGATGGTGTTGGTGGCCGTGTCGCTGGTGCGCCAGGCCGAGGTGATGGACGAGCCCGGGGCGAACAGGTCCAGGACGGAACCGAAGTTGGAGTAGCTCGCCTTCGCGTCGGACGAGGTCGTGGCGCCGACCGTGATGGCCTCCGTCACGCGTGCGGGGGACCTGGTGGAGGCATTGACGGTCTCGTTGCCGGCCGCGACGGCGAAGGTGACGCCGGAGGCGATGGCATTGCGTACGGCGGTGTCGAGGGCGGTGTCCGCGCCGCCGCCGAGGGACATGTTGGCGACGGCCGGCTTGACCGCGTTCTGGGCGACCCAGTCGATGCCGGCGACGACCTGGGCGGTGGTGCCCTGGCCGGAGTTGTTCAGCACCCGGACGCCGACGATCTTGGCCTTCTTGGCGACGCCGTACGCGTTGCCCGCGACCGTGCCGGCGACGTGGGTGCCGTGGCCGTGGCCGTCCTGGGCGACGTTGTCGTTGTCGATGGCGTCGTAGCCGTTGGCGGCGCGACCGCCGAAGTCGCTGTGGCTGATGCGGACGCCGGTGTCGATGACGTACGCCGTCACACCCGTCCCGGCCGAATCCGGGTAGGTGTAGCTGCTGTTGAGCGGGAGCGTCTTCTGGTCGATGCGGTCCAGGCCCCAGGAGGGCGGGTTGGGCTGGGTCGCCTCGATGTGGAAGGTGCGGTTCTGGACGACGGAGGCGACGGCCGGGTCGGCGGCGAGATGTTTCGCCTCGGTCTCGGAGGCCTCGATCGCATAGCCGTTCAGGGCCTTGGTGTACGTGCGCTCGATGTCGGCGCCGTACTCCTGGGCGAGCGCCTTGCCCTGGGCGGAGCCCGCCCGGGTGTCGGCCTTCAGCGTCACGATGTAGCTGTCGGCGACGGCGTTCGCGGCGCCTTCGTACTGGATACGGCCTTCGGGAGCGGCCGCGGCGGGGAGGGCGGAGACGAGGCCGGCGGCGAGTACCGCGGTGGCTGCCACGCTGATCGCGGCAAGTCTTCGCCGGGTCTGACGCATCACTGCCATCTGAGGGGTCCTCCTCAATCGGTGGTGCGTTGGTGGGGGGTGGTGCGGCGTGCACGAAGCCAGGCGCTACGACTATGGGCATGATCATGTCAATTCCAGTGCCGCGCCTGTGCGTCAGCCGAAAGATTGAGGCTTCCACAGGAATTGCACAAGCCCCTGTGCACAGACGTAAGCCACGCTTCACACACGAAGCGTGGCTCTCCGTGCCGACCCGACAGTCCGCGTCAGTCGTCGAACGCCGTGGCCCGGGTCCGCTTCTCCCAGGCGGCGACGTCCTGCCGGACCTGGTCGAGGTGGTCCAGGACCGCGCTGACGCCGTCGTCGCCGAGGGGCAGCCGCAGCGGAGTCTGCTCGGCGTCCAGGGCGGCGCGGATGAGGGCCGCCGCCTTCGCCGGGTCGCCGGCCTGAGTGCCGTCACCGCCGGCGACGAACTCGCGGGTCTGCTCCACCTTGGAGTACAGCCCGGTGTCCGAGCTGACCCCGGCCCGGCTGGGGTCGAACAGCGCGGTGCGGAAGGAGCCCGGCTCGACGATCAGCACCTTGATGCCGTACTCCGCGACCTCGTCCGCGAGCCCCTCGGACAGCCCCTCCAGCGCGAACTTCGTTCCGCTGTACGCCGAGAAGCCCGCGAAGGACATCTGCCCGCCCATGCTGCTCATCTGCACGATCGCGCCGGAGCGCCGCTCGCGCATGCCCGGCAGCACGGCGCACGTAAGGGCGACGGGCCCGAAGACATGCACCTCGAACAGGTCACGCAGCTCGTCCTCGGCGGTCTCCTCGAACGCACCGACATGCGTCCGCCCCGCGTTGTTGACCAGCACGTCGATCCGCCCGTGCCGCGCCAGCACATCCTGCACGGCGGCTTCCGCGGCGCCCGTGTCGGCGACGTCGAGCCGGAGCGCCTCCACCTGGTCGGGGTGCGCGGCAACGAGGTCGGCCAGGCCCTCTGGGCGCCGGGCCGCGCCCACGACCACGTCCCCCGCGGCCACCGCCGCCTCGGCGATCGCCCGTCCGAACCCACTGGTCGCACCGGTCACCAGCCACACCTTGTTCATGACCTCTCCTGGTTCATGAGCGCTTGAGCCTTACTGGATCCGTCGTTCTGCTTCCAGCTTGTGCGACCTCCCGGTGGCGCGTCCAAGACCCTTCGTGATAGCCGATGGTTATGGCGACTTCGGACGTACACGGCCGCGACTTGCGCTATTTCGTGACGGTGGCCGAGGAACTGCACTTCACCCGCGCCGCCGAGCGGCTCTACGTCTCCCAGCCCGCGTTGAGCAAGCAGATCCGGGCGCTGGAACGGCAGTTGGGGGTGGAGCTGCTGCGCCGGGACCGGCAGGGCGTGGCGCTGACGGCGGCGGGCGAGGCGCTGCTGGCACCGGCCCGGCGGGTGCTCGCGGCGTGGGAGGAGGCCGCGGCGGCGGTGGAGCGGGCCAGGGCGGTCCAGCGCTCCACGCTCACCGTGGGGATGAGCACCAGCCCGGGCCGCGGCGGTCTGCTCCCGGCGATCCGCTCCCGCTTCACGGCCGCCCACCCGGAGACGGCCCTGCGGGTGCGGCAGGTCAGCTGGGAGGACCCCACCGCGGGCCTCGCGGACGGCTCGGTGGACGTCGCCTTCGTCTGGCTGCCCCTGCCCGACGCCGAGCGCTACGGGTGGACGGTGCTCGCGGAGGAACCCCGTCTGGTCGCCCTCCCCGACACCCACCCGCTCGCCGCCCGCACCGACCTCACCTTCACCGACCTCCTCGACGAGCCCTTCCTCGCCCTCCCCCGCAGCGCCGGCGTCCTCCGCGACCACTGGCTCGCCCTCGACGCCCGCGCCGGCCGCCCACCCCGCATCGGCGCGGAGATCGCCGGCACGGAGGAGACGTACGAGGCCCTGGTCGCGGGCCTCGGCATCTGCCTCGTCGCCGAGGGGAACGCCCCTCTGATCACCCTGGGCGGCGTCACCACCCGACCGGTGCGGGGGCTGTCGCCCAGCCGCTACGCCCTGGCATGGCGGAGGGAGGACGGGGAGCTGCCGTTGGTACGGGGCTATGCACGGGCATGCCGAGCGCTCCGCTGAAGTGCCGCGATGTGCCGTCGGTCCGCTGCGGCGCCGTTGTGGCTGGTCGCGCAGTTCCCCGCGCCCCTTCGGGGCGCTCAGTAACGCGGCATCTCAGGGACCGTCTTCTCCGCCAACTCGATCAGCGCCTCAACCTTCGTCAGATCCGCGTCAACCTCCTCCGACGTCACCGTCGGAGCCTCCGTGGACCGGTACTCGACTTCGTTACGCCGGGCCCGCATCCGGTTGAAGGGCCGCAGCGTGGATCCGAGCGGCGGGTCGAGCTGCGCACGCAGGGCCTCGTAGATGACGAGGTGGCCGCCGCGGCTGGTGGCGCGCAGCCCTTGGTTCTGGAGTACCGCCGCCAGCGCTCGGCGGGCCGCGTCGTACGCGAGGGTGTACGCACCCTCCGGGTCCCGGGCCGCCAGCTGTCGTGCGGAGCCGACATGGACGCGGGCGCGGACCAGTTCCGCTTCGGCGGCCTGCCGGGACGCGGGGACGCGTTCGAGCCGCCCGCTGCCGAGGAGCGCGTCGATCGTCGACCGCCCTTGAGTCCAGCTCTCCACTACGCCTCCACGTCAAGGTTCAGCTCGACCAGCGGGCGTTCGCGGACGCTGGTGAGGAACGGATCGTCCGTGGGCGCATGCCATGCCTCGGCGGAGACCCGATGGACGTTGACCTCGCGGCGGAGCCTACGGGAGACGTCCTCGGCGAGATCGAAGAGGGCGTCGGGGTCGGGGTCGCCCACCACCAGCACATCCACATCGGCGGGCGGCGGCCCCGACTCGCCGCTGTACCGGGCGGCCCAGGAGCCGTAGATGTAGGCCCGCCGGACTCCTTCGAGTCCCGCCAGCGCCTCGGTGAGCACGGGCAGGGGGCCGAACGAGACGGACATCAGGTCGCTCAGCGGGCGGTACAGCGGGGTGTCCGTACGAGCCCTGACGAGGCGGCTGCGTCCCACTTTCCGCTCGGCGAGGATCCCGCCGCCGGTCAGCCGGTCGACCTCGCGCAGGACGGCGGTGGGCGTCACTCCGATGTCGGCGGCCAGCTCGGTGATGGTGTACTCGCGTTCCGGGTGCAGCAGCACGAGCGCGAGCAGTTCACCCTGCGCCCGGGAGCGGAGGATGGGGAGCAGGCTCGGCGATACTTTCATTGGACGCAGCATATCCTGCGCCCAGTGAAAGTAACAGTCTGTTATGGGTTGAGCGCCGTCAGCCGCGCGAGGTGGTTTCCCTGACCCAGGGCAGCGCGAACCGCTCCAGCAGCACCAGGGCGAAGTAGAGCAGGATGCTCATCAGCCCGATCAGGATGATCGCCGCCCAGGCGGTGGCGGTGTCGCCCACCCCGCCGGCCTGCACGATCAGATAGCCAAGGCCGGTCTCACCGGCCTGGAACTCGCCGATGACCGCGCCGATCGCGGCGAGCGGCATGGCGACCTTCAGCCCGACGAAGATCTGCGGCAGCGCGGCCGGCAGCCGTACCTTGCGGAACGCCTGCCAGCGCGAGGCGTCCAGCGAGCGCGCCAGCTCGGCCAGGTCCGCCGGGGTCGAGGTGAGGCCGGTCGCGGTGGACAGCACGATCGGGAAGAAGCAGAGCAGGAAGACCATGGTCAGGACCGGCTTCTGCCCCCAGCCGAGCGCCCCGACCAGCAGCGGCCCGAGCGCGATCTTCGGCACCGCGTTGACGGCGACCAGCAGCGGCGTGAACATCCGCTCCAGGACCCGCGAGGCGGCCAGCGACAGCCCGATGACCACGGCGCAGACACTGGAGAGCACGAACCCGACCACCGTCTCCACCGTGGTGTCGCCGGTGTGGTCCAGGAACCGGGCCGGGGCCGCGCTGAACGCCGAGAGCACGGCGCCGGGCGGAGGCAGGATGGCCGGGTGGATCACCTCCAGCGCCGACGTGAGCAGCCACCACGCGCCGAGCGCGACCAGCAGCCCGGCGAAGGGGAGCAGCACGACACCGGCGCTCGTCCCCTTGCCGGTGCGATCAGGCTTTCGGTACGAGGTCGAAGTCGATGATCTGTTCAGGGGTCATCCCTTCCGGCAGCGCGTCCGCGTCCTCCAGGAGCGCGATGCTCTTCGCGACCCGCCCGGAGTCCACCGTCCCCAGCGTCGCGCCGGAACCCTCCGGCCTGACATACGCGGCCATCAGCTCCAACTCGGCTGCCGCGGCGGCCGGATTCGTGGCGTCCACGTTCCGCTGCAGGATCTCGGCGGCCTCCTTCGAGTTCGCGAGGCTGTACTCCAGGCCCTTGAGCAGCGCCGCGCTGAACCTCTTCACCATCTCCGGCTCCTGCTCGGCCAGCTTCTTGGACGTGATCAGCACGTTTCCGTAGAGATCGGGGATCACATCGCTGTACGGGAGCAGGACGGGCTTCTTCTTCGTCACCGCCTCGATGGTCGGCTCACCCACCACGAACTGGCCGATGCCGTCCACCGCGCCGCTGGCGAGCGTGCCCATCAGGGTCTGCGCGTCGCCGTTGACCCAGGTCACCTTGGCCGCGTCCACTCCGGCCAGCCGGGCGTACGTCGGGAAGAGGTTGCGCACGACCGAGCCGGGTGTGTCGGCGAGCCGCTTGCCCTCCAGGTCCTTGGGCGCGGTGATGCCGTTGCCCTCGGTGGAGGCGATCGCGGCCATGGTGCGCTGCTGGATGGCGGCCACCGCGACGAAGTCCTTCGCCTGGCCGCTGCCCAGGTTCAGCAGACCGCCCGTCAGGTCGATCGGGCCGAACTGCGCCTGGCCGCTCACGACGGCCGGGATCACGCCGCCGGTGCCCTGCCCCGGCTTGATCTGCACGTCGAAGCCGGCCTCTTCGAAGTACCCCTTGTCCTTGGCGACCCAGGCGTACGCGTCCCGGCCGAAGTTGCCGAACGAGGTCAGGTAGGTCACCTTCCGCGGTGCCTTGGCGTCCGGGTCGTCACCGTCGTCGGAGTCCGAGCCGCCGCACCCCGACACCAGGGCCAGCACCGTGGCCAGGGCCATCGCGGCGGTCGTACGGGCGAAGCTGTTCATGCGCACTGTGAGGTCCTTTCCGACCGCCGGAGGGCATGACACTTCGTGCGGGCAACAGCGTACGAGAGCCGGGCAGTTGTGGAACCGGGCGTGCGGAATTCACCGGATTCACCGGCAGGACGACAGGTACCGCCGGGCGGCCCGTCCCGGGTAGCCTGACCGGGCGTCACGAACCGGCCGGCATTGCGATCGCCAGGGATAGCGCGGTCGCCAGGGATGGGGAGACCGCCGGATGATCAGACTCACCGGTGTGTCCCGGAGCTTCACCAGTCGGTCCGGTTCGACGGTCGCGCTTCAAGGCATCGATCTGCACATCGCCGAGGGTGAGTTCGTGGCGGTGGTGGGGCGGTCCGGGTGCGGCAAGTCCACCCTGCTGCGGCTGATCGCCGGGCTGCTGCCGGTCACCGAGGGCGAGATCACCATCGGCGGGGAGCGGGTCACCGGAGCCCGGCGGGATGTCGCCATGCTGTTCCAGCGGCCGGCCCTGCTGCCCTGGCGGTCCGTCCTCGACAACGTCCTGCTGCCCGTGGAGATCTTCGGCTGGAACAAGGCCGAGCACCGCGACCGGGCGTACCAACTGCTGGAGACGGCCGGGTTGAGCGGCTTCGAGAAGCACCGGCCGCACGAGCTCTCCGGCGGGATGCAGCAACGTGTGTCCCTGTGCCGGTCGTTGATGGGCGAGCCCCGGGTGCTGCTGATGGACGAGCCGTTCTCCGCACTCGACGCGCTGACCCGCGCGGAACTCGCGGTGGAGCTGCAACGCATCCACATCGAGAGCTCCGCCACCGTCGTCTTCGTCACCCACTCGATAGACGAGGCCGTGCTGCTCGCCGACCGGGTGGTGGTGCTCACCCCGCGCCCGGGCCGTATCCGCAAGGTCATCGACATCGGCATCCCGCGGCCGAGGACATTGGGCCGTACCGCCTATCTCGACGAAGTGGCCCGGTGCACCGCCGATCTGCAGGAGCTGCTGATGGAGCGGGACGTGCCCACGCCGGCCGAAACGGAGGGGCGATGACCCTGCGGATCTGCGTCTTCACCGAGCCGCACCGCGGCGCCGACTACGACGACCAGCTGCGCTTCGTAAAGCTCGTCGAGGCCGGCGGATTCGAGGGCTTCTTCCGGGCCGACCACTACCAGGCGATGGGCACCGATCCCGGGCTGCCCGGCCCCACCGACGCCTGGCTCACACTGGCCGCGCTCGCCCGGGAGACCTCCCGTATCCGGCTCGGCACCCTGGTCACCTCGGCCACCTTCCGGCTGCCCGGCCCGCTCGCCGTGATGGTGGCGCAGGTCGACCAGATGAGCGGCGGACGGGTCGAACTCGGCCTCGGCGCCGGTTGGTACGAACGGGAGCACACCTCGTACGGCATCCCGTTCCCGCCCGTCCGGGAGCGCTTCGACCGGCTGGAGGAGCAGCTGGCGGTGATCACCGGACTGTGGCGGACACCGGTCGGCGAGAGCTTCACTCACCGCGGCACCCACTACCAGCTGATCGACGCGCCCGCCCTGCCGAAGCCCGTGCAGATGCCGGCCCCGCCGATCATCGTCGGGGGCCGCGGCCCCCAGCGCACCCCCGACCTGGCCGCCCGGTACGCCGACGAGTTCAACATGCCCTTCAAGTCGGTGGCCGAGACGGCGCGGGCGTACCGACGGGTCGCCGAGGCCTGCGAACGGACCGGCCGGGCCGGCGCCGGCCGGCCACCGCTGGTGCTCTCGGCGGGGGTCGTGGCCGCGATCGGCCGTACCGACGCGGAGGCGCAGTGGCGGGCCGCCCCGCTGCACGTCAAGAGCGCGCTGCCACCGGAGGACCCGGTGATCGGATCTCCGGCCCAACTCGTGCAGCGGCTCGGCGAGTTCTCCGCGATCGGCGCGAACCGGATCCATCTGCGTCTGACCGACTTCCGCGACCTCGACCACCTGGAACTCATCGCGAGTGAGGTGCTCCCGCAGCTGGACCCCATGCCCCGTGTGTAGGGTTCCGCATGGGGGCAGCGGGCGTAAGGGCGCGCTGTGCAGGGGCAGTTGGGGGTGCTGTGGCGACGAACAGCGAACGTGCCCGGTTGGTGGCGACGGAGGGCGGCCACCGGGTGACACCGGCGGAGCTCTTCTTCGACCTGGTCTTCGTGTACGCCATCACCCAGGTCACCGCCCTGATGGCGGCCGCCCCGAGCCCGCTGCGCCTGCTCGGCGGAGTGGTCGTACTGGCGCTTCTGTGGTGGTGCTGGTGCTGCTTCGCCTGGCTGGGCAACGTGGTGCGCGCCGATTCGAGCGCGATGTTCGCGGTGCTGGTGGCCGTGATGGCGGTCGTCCTGATCGTCTCCCTGGCGGTCCCCGAGGTCTATTCCGACGCCCCCGGCGGCCTGCCGACCCCGTTGCTCTTCGTCCTCTGCTACGGCACCGTCCGCATCCTGCACCTCGTCACGTACTGGCTCTCCGACCCCACCGACCAGGCCCTGCACCGCGTCCTGCGCCGTACGGCCCTCCTCTCGGTGGCCCCGCCCTTCGCCCTGCTCCTGCTCGGCACGGCCTTCACGGGCGTACCCCAGATCCTGATCTGGCTGGCGGCGGTGGCCGTCGACTACCTGGCCATCTTCGTCACGGGCAAGTCCGGCTGGCGGGTGTCCTCCCCCGGCCACTTCGCGGAACGCCACGGGCTGATCGTGATCATCGCCCTGGGCGAGTCGATCGTGGCCATCGGCGTCGGCGTGACCGGTTTCCCCCTGAGCGGCCCGACCGTCGGTGCCGCGGCCGTCGGCCTGTTCCTGTCCGCGGGCCTGTGGCACCTGTACTTCCACCAGGTCGCCGACGCCGCCGAACACCGCCTGACGACGCTGACCGCCGACGACCGCACCCGCCTCGCCCGCGACGTGTACACCTTCCTCCACCTTCCGCTGGTGGCGGGCGTGGTCATCACGGCCCTCGGCATGAAGAAGACCCTCCAGCAGATCGCCGACACGGACCACTACGACCTGACCGAGCCCCTGCACGGCGTGGTCGCCTGGGCCCTCCCCGGAGGCGTCGGCCTGTTCCTCCTGGCCGCGGCCCTCATCGTGCTCCGCACGTCGAACCGCCGTTCCCCGGCACTCTTCATCGCGGCCGCGGTCTGCCTGGCGGCGGGCCCGCTGGTCACCCTGATTCCTTCGCTCGTGGCGTTGGGCTTGCTGGCGGGCGGGGTGACGGCGCTGGGACATGCTCGGACGGGGGCCGTACACAAACCTGCTTGAGGCCCGCCCGCACGCACGCAGCAGGCGGCACGGTGCTCGTCATCGACCCGCCTCGACCAGGCCCCGGGCAAGTGGTACTTGAGTGGCTCAGGCTTGCCCAACCCGTGAAGGGATCACGCCTGACGTCCACGATGAGCTTGTCGATCCGCCCACGCGGCACCCGCAGCCGGGCCCGCCGCGTCCGGATCGATCAGCTCGCGCTCCGACACATTGATGTTCCCCAGGGCGTTCTCGTACGCCGTGAGGAGTCGGCGTGCGTTCGCCGGCGAGCGCAGCAGGAACGCGCCCTCGCGCAGCGCCGCGTAGTCCTCGGCCGAGACAAGCACGGCAGTGCCGTGCTTGGAGACGATCTCGATGGCCTCGTGATCGTCGTTGACCTTCTTGATCAGCGGAATGAGGGCCTTGCGGGCTTCGCTCGCAGTTATCGACATGAGACGACTCTCTACACCAAGTGGCCACATAACGCACCACTCACGGCCGCCTCGACACCTTCGCCCGCTCACACGTTGAAGCGGAACTCCACCACAAGGCTCTGACCTGCAGGTATGCGGGCGCATCCCAGCACCGTCCCAGCACGGGAGCAGCAACAAAGTACAAGAAGATCCGGGACGCCAAGACTATGCGCCACCGATGCAGGCTGCACAGCACCCCCAGCGCTGTAATAGTTCCTGTACTAGACTGACCTCATGAAGTCACCCCGCCCCGGCGGCACGGAGAACATCTCCGTCTCGATGCCCTCGGAACTCCTCGGCGCTCTGCGCACCCGTACCGGCAAGCGCGGCGTGTCCGCGTACGTGACGGCGGCGGTTCGGCACCAGCTCGCCATGGACGGCCTCGCGGAAATCGTGGCCGCCTACGAAGCCGAGCACGAACCGCTGAGCGAGGCCGAAGTTCAGGCCGCGCAGCGCGAACTGTTCGGTGACGCACCGGCGCCCTACGCGTCTAACGACAGCGCCGCATGAAGGAACCCGCGGCCAGGTCCCTGGTACTCGACTCCCAGGCACTGTCGCTGCTCCTGCGCAACGATCGCCAAATGATCACCCGCATCGAAGCCGCTCGGCGCGTAGGCGTGCCGGTCCTCGTGTCGGCCCTGACGGTGGTGGAGGCCGTCTACGGGAAGACGGACACCGCCCGGCTGCACTGGGTGCTCTCCCGCCTTCAGGTCCAGGACGTCACCCAGGCGGACAGCCTCACCGCGGTGCAGCTGCTGAGCGACGCCGGCGGTCTGCACGGCCACAAGTACGCCATCGACGCCCTCGTCGCAGCGATGGCACTCCGCTCCCCGGCACCCGTCCTCGCACTGACCTCGGACCGCGACGACTGGTCGAAACTGTGCGGCGACCGCGTACAGATCAAGGACGTCTGACCGAGCGCGCGGGTGCGGTGGCCCCCTGGGTGGCGGCGCAGGAAGCGAGCAGGCGCGGGCCCCTCCTCGGAGGGCGTGCCCGGTTCAGCCGTGTAGATGGTGAGGGTGAGGCCGGGTTCGGCGGCCATCTCCAGGCCCTCGAAGGCAAGGGTGAACTCGCCGACCGTCGCGTGGTGGAAGCGCTTCACCCCGGTGCCGCGGTGGCGGACGTCGTGGGCGGCGAACTCGACCGCCGCCAGGCCGAAGCGGGCCAGGCCATCGACCGGCTCGGAACCACCGATGAGATCGCCCAGGCCGTCCTGTGGCTGAGCAGCCCCGGCGGCGTCGGCTACGTCACCGGCATCGCCCTGCCCGTCGATGGCGGCTACGTCGCCCAGTGACCACCCGCCATTGCGCCGCGCGGACACCCGCGGCGCACGCCCCCGCACCCCTCACGTGAAGGACCACATGAACCACCCGAACCCGCTGCCGTACCGACGTCGGCGCCTCCCGTTCCGCCCGGCCCTGCTCATCGGTGCCGGCGCCGCACCCTTCGCCGCGATCGCCTACGCCGCCGACACCGGCCCCGATGCGAAGGGCACCGGAGACCGGGACAGCAACGTCACAGTCCGGGGTGTCGACCAGTCCGATGCCGCGTGGAGCGCCGCATCCGACGCCGACTACCGCCCTGCGACTACCCAACCGACCGGATAGTCGTGCACGTCACCGGGTCCACCCAGCCGGTCGCCGAGCAGGTCTTCCAAGACCCCGGCCACCGCGCCGCGGCCCACTGTCCGATCCGCGCCGATGACGGACCGGTGAGTCTGCAGGTGACGGTGTGGATTCGGCGCCGGGTGGTACGCCAGCGCCCGGGATGAGCTCAGGCGGCTCGACCGGTGAAGGAGCGGCTGAACTGCTGTCCCGACTGGACCATGCCGCGGACGTTGCCGAGCCGCTTCCTTTCGTAACCTCCGAGGGCCTGCGCCACCATCGAGAGCGCGAGAAGCCGCTCATTTAACTCGCCTCGCGGCAAACGCTTCCCAGGACATCCTCCACCCACGCAACTCCGGGAATCGGCTCTCACCCCGTCCGGTAGATGTCTGTGAGACTCGCGAGGCCGGCGTTCGTACGCGGACACGCAGTGCACTATGCCTCCCGGCACCGAGCCGGTCAGACACGGCAGCTGTAGTTCTTGATCTGCGAGGTGTCGTCACGCCGTGGTCGGCGACTGAGTGAGCCGGGTGCCCGTCAAGGCCGGCACCGTCGTGCTCTTCGCCGACACCGCTCGCGCGTCCGCCTGGATGGAGGCGGGTTCCTCGGCGGGCAGCCGCGGGTGGTCCCATGGGGGCGGGTGGAACTTCGACCAGATCGAGCCGCGACGTGGAGCAGCGCGGGTCAGGAGCGGCAAGGTGCCCTGGTGGTGCTTCGTATGACGAGGTGTGGTGTGACGACGACTTCTCGTTCGTCGTCCGTCGCCCCACCCTCCAGCCGGGCGACGACCCGGCTCACGGCCCGGCGCGCCAGCTGGCGGGCTTCTTGCCCGACCGTGGTGAGTTGGACGTGGGCGAGGCGGGCGAGGTGGCTGTCGTCGAAGCCGACGACCGAGATCTCGTCGGGCACAGGGATACGGGCGCGCAGGAAGGTGTCGAGGACGCCGATCGCGCAGTGGTCGTTGAAGGCGAGGACGGCGGTGGGGCGGGCCGCCTCGGCAAGGAGTGTTCGTGCGGCTGCCGCGCCGTGGTCCTCGGTCAGCCCGCCCGGCACGAGGCGGACGCGGTCGGTGAGGCCGTGGTCCTTCATGGCCGACTTGTAGCCGCGGCGCCGGTCCGCCGCGCCCGGTGCCCTGCCCCCGTCGATGTGGACGATGTCGCGATGGCCCAGTGCCACGAGGTGGTCGACCGCCTGTCGGGCGCCCTCGTCGTCGGCCGCGCGGACGACGTCGACGCCGTCGGCGAGCGGGCGCAGCCGGCGGGCCACGGAGACGACGGGCAGCTGCGCCGCGAGTTCTGCCAGCCGGGCCGCCGGGGCATGGGGGCTGAGCAGGATCAACGCCTCGCACCGGTCGGCAAGCAGCGTCTCCACCGCCTCCTGTTCGCTGCGGCTCGCGGCCACGGCGCTGAGCGCGATCTGATAGCCGGCCGTCCCCGCCGCGGCGTACAGCGCCTCAACCATGTCGGCGTGGAAGGGCTGTCGCAGGTCGAACTGCACTCCCACCAGGTGCGAGCGGCTGCTGCGCAGGAGGCGTGCCCTGCTGTCCGGCCGGTAGCCGATCTCCTGCGCGGCCCGTAGTACCCGCTCGCGACTCGCCGCGCTGGGCCCCTTGGCACCGCGCATGACCATGGAAGCAAGCGGCACGGAGACACCTGCCCGCGCCGCGAGGTCGCTGAGCGTCGGCCGCTTTCCGTCCCGGGCGGCAGAGCGCGATGGCACCGTCGGCCTTCCTGATCGAGGGTCTTCTCCGAGGTGATCGTAGACCGGGCCAAGCAGGGCACGCACTGGTCAACGTTGTTAGAACGTTATGAATCAAATGTCCGCACAAACCCTTGACAGGCTTGCCCGGTGCCTGGCGTACTGCTCCTGTTCTCTTAGAACGTTATAAGTCTGGAGTTGAGATGTACACGTTGGCGGTCTGTGCCGAGATGGTCTACGGCGACCTGCCGATCGAGGAGCGGGCCCGGCGCATCCACGAGGCCGGCTTCCAGGTGGAGATCTGGGACTGGACCCGGCACGACCTGAACGCACTGGCCCAGACCTCCGCAGAGTTCTCCTCGATGACCGGCTACATCCGCGGCACCCTGACCGACCCGGACGGCGCAGCCGAACTCCTGCGCACAGCCGAGGAGTCGATCAAGGCCGCCGAGCATCTCGGCTGCCCCTGGCTCAACCTGCACGGCACCGGCCTGGACGGCGAGGGCCTGCCCGTGGTGCCGGTGACCGGCGAGGCCACCGGCGAAATGTGGATCACCGCCCACCGCACGCTCACCCGCCTGGCCGAACTGGGCGAAAGCGCGGGCGTCACCTTCACCCTGGAGAACCTCAACACCGCCGTCGACCACCCCGGTGTCCCGTTCGCGCGGGCCGACGACACCTTGGCTCTGGTCGCGGCAGTCGATCGGCCCGGCCTGCGGATGAATCTGGACCTGTACCACGCCCAGATCGGCGAGGGAAACCTCATCGAGCTTGTCCGCCGCGCGCACAGCGCCGGCCTGATCGGAGAGATCCAGGTCGCCGACGTGCCCGGCCGCCGTGAACCCGGCACCGGAGAGATCAACTATCCGGCCGTCGCCCGCGCCCTTACCGACCTCGGTTACGACGGCACGGTCGCCTTGGAGGCATGGCCCTCCGGCGACAGTCACACCGCCATGGAGCGGTTTCGCGCCGCGTTCACCGTCTGATCCCCATCCCGAGCCGCAGAGCCGGCCGCTCAACAGCTCCCCGCCCGACCCGCAACGGGATGTGTCGCGTCCCGCCGGTGGATCACCCCTTCCCGCAAGTCAGCACAGTGAGGTGCCGAAATGAACCGCTCGCTTTCCTCCCGCTCCCGCAGATTCACCGTCCTGGTGGCCCTGACCGCCAGTACCGTCCTCACGGTCGCCGGCTGCTCCAGCAGTTCGGGCGGCAAGAAGTCGGAGGAGAGCGCCGGTGGCGTCTCTGCCGGCAAGGCCACCACGCCCCGCATGACCATCGCGATGATCACGCACGCCGTCCCCGGTGACACGTTCTGGGACACCATCCGCAAGGGCGCCCAGGCCGCCGCTGCGAAGGACAACGTCAAGCTGATCTACTCCTCCGACCCGAACGGGGGTAACCAGGCCAACCTGCTCCAGAACGCGATCGACCAGAAGGTCGACGGCATCGCCGTCACCCTCGCCAAGCCCGATGCCATGAAGGGCACCGTGGCCAAGGCCGTGCAGGCCGGTATACCCGTGGTCGGCTTCAACTCCGGTGTGGACGACTGGAAGAAGCAGGGCCTGCTCCAGTACTTCGGCCAGGACGAGACCGTCGCGGGCGAGGCGGTCGGGAAGAAGCTGAGTTCCCTCGGTGCCAAGAAGGTCGCCTGTGTCATTCAGGAACAGGGCCAGGTCGCCCTCGAGGCACGCTGCGCGGGCGTCAAGAAGGGCTTCTCGGGCACGACGGAAAACCTGTTCGTCAACGGCGCCGACATGCCGTCCGTGCAGTCGACCATCACCGCCAAGCTCAAGCAGGACCCCTCCATCGACTACGTCGTCACCCTCGCCGCCCCGGTCGCGCTGACCGCCACGCAGGCGGTGTCCGACGGCGGCAGCAAGGCCAAGGTCGCCACCTTCGACCTCAACAAGGAACTCGTGAAGGCCATCCAGGACGGCAGCATCCAGTTCGCCGTCGACCAGCAGCCCTACCTGCAGGGCTACCTGGCGGTCGACTCCCTCTGGCTCTACAAGAACAACGGCAACTACAGCGGCGGCGGCGTCGCGCCCGTGTTGACAGGCCCGGCCTTCGTCGACAAGTCCAACGTCGCCGCCGTCGCCGCGTTCGCCGCCAAGGGAACACGGTGACGCGTACGACCCGGGTCACGGCCGGACCCGTGTGGGTCCGGCCGGCCCACTGCTGACCGTCACCGCCGCCCCCCCCAACCCCCCCAAGGCAAGGAACCACATGACCCACCACACCTCCCTTGGAGTCGCCGTGATCGGCGCCGGCCGCATGGGCGCCGACCATGTACGCCGGATCAGCGAGGTGACCAGCGGCGCCCATGTGGCCGCCGTCGTCGACGTCGACATCGATCGCGCCAAGACGGTCGCCGCCAACGTCGACGGATGCGCGGCCTACGGCGACGTCGCCGAAGCGATGGCCTCACCCGACGTCGACGCGGTGCTGCTCGCCTCCCCGGGCATCGCCCACGAGGCGGCCCTGCTCACCGCGTTCGCGCACGACCTGCCCGTCCTGTGCGAGAAGCCCCTCACCCCCGACGCCGCCTCCGCCCTGCGTGTGCTGGAGGCCGAGCAACGCCTCGGGCACCGCCGGGTGCAGGTGGGCTTCATGCGCCGCTACGACCACGAGTACCTCAAGCTCAAAGCGCTGCTGGACAGCGGGGAACTGGGCCGGCCGCTGATGCTGCACAACCGGCACCGCAACCCGTCCTGCCCGCCGGACTTCACCAGCGCCATGCTCATCAACGACTCCGTCACCCACGAGATGGACGTCACCCGCTGGCTGCTCGGCCAGGAGATCACCTCCGTCACCGTCATGCGGCCGCGGCCCTCCGGCAACGCACCCCAAGGACTGGCCGATCCCCAGTTCGTCGTCTTCGAAACCGACGGCGGCGCCCTCGTCGACGTCGAGATCTACGTCAACGCCCGCTACGGCTACCAGGTCCAGGCCGAGGCGGTGTGCGAGCACGGCACCGCCCGCGTCGGAGACCGGCACGACATGCTCGTCAGCACCGGCGGACGCTGGGGCGGCACGGTCACCCCCGGCTTCGTCGAGCGGTTCGAGGAAGCGTACGACCGCGAGGTCCAGGCATGGGTCGACGCCACCCGGCGCGGCGAGGTCACCGGCCCCAGCGCCTGGGACGGCTACGCCGTGGCCGCGGTCTGCGAGGCGGGCATCCGCGCCCAGACCGAGGGCCGCCGCGTCGAGGTGGAACTGGCCGAGCGCCCAGCCCTCTACATCTGACCCCTATCGCCGGCACACCGAACCAGCGGGGAACGACCGCTCCCCGCCCGACCACACCGCAGACGGGACGCATCATGAAGATCGGTCTCAACACCGACAGCGTCGGGCAGCTCACGCTCGACGAGACCCTGGACCTGGCCGCCGAACTCGGCCTGGACCACGTGGAGTTCGCCACCGGCGCCTGGTCCACGGCCCCGCACATCGACATCGACCGGCTTCTCGACAGCGACGGCGCGCGCCGCGAACTGCTGGCCAAGGTCGCCGACCGAGGGCTCACGATCAGCGCCCTCACCTGCTCAGGCAACCCCCTGCACCCCGGGCCCAGCGGCCGCGAGCACGACCAGGTCGCGCGCAGGACGATCGCTCTCGCCCCGCTCCTCGGCGTCGACCGCGTGGTGATGATGTCCGGGCTGCCGGGCGGGCCGGGCGACGCCAACCCCAACTGGATCACGGTCTCCTGGCCGCCGGAGACCACACAGATCCTCGACTGGCAATGGTCCGAGGTCGTACTCCCGTACTGGCGAGACCTTGTCGCCCACTCCCGTGACCGGGGCGTACCCAAACTCGCTCTGGAGATGCACGCCCACCAGGCGGTCTACAACGTCCCCACCCTCCTGCGCCTGCGCGAGGAGGTCGGGCCCGTGGTCGGGGCCAACTTCGACCCCAGTCACCTGATGTGGATGGGTGCCGACCCGCTGGCCGCCATCGAGGCCCTGGGCGAGGCGATCTACCACGTGCACGCCAAGGACACCCGGCTGGAACCCACCCGGCAGGCGCTGACCAGCAGGCTGGAGACGCTGCCGGTCATGGCCGCCAAGGAACGCTCCTGGAACTACGTCACCCTCGGCTACGGCCACGACGACGCCTTCTGGCGCGCTTTCTGCCTCGCCCTGCGCCGAGCCGGCTACGACGACGTCCTGAGCATCGAGCACGAGGACGTTCTTGTGGCCCCCGTCGAGGGCGTCACCAAAACCGTCGATCTCCTGCGCCGCGTCATCCTGCGCGACCCCAGCTCCTACAAGCCCCAGGAGATCTGAGCCGTCCGAAGCCGCACGGAAACAAGTTCCGCGGCTGGGTCCGCCAGGCCGAGGTCGACCGCGGCGAGCGGGACGACGGATTGACCACAGCCGAGCATGAGGAACTGAGAGTGCGGGATGTGAGCTGATGTCCGTTTCGGGGTTGGGCCTGGGTGAGGAGCCCTGGTCGGCGGGGCGGGTGGACGGTCAGGGGCAGGGCTGAGCGAACAGGCCGGGCTCGGGTTCGGTGAGGATGCCCCGTGTGACCAGGCGTTTCAGCTTGGAGCGGATGCCTTCGGTGTTCTTCGGGACGATGGGCAGGTCGAGGCCTGGCAGAGGTCGCGGGCACGCAGCGGCTTTCCGGTGTCGGCGACGGTGGCGAGGATCTGCTGGTAGGCCGGGTGGTCCGGGACGTCGGGTCGGGCCGGTTCGTCGGTGGGGGCCGGTGCGGGGATGTCGAGGAGGGTCTTGCGGGTGATGCGCAAGTTCTCGCTCTCCGCGTCGAGTTCCCCCAGCCGGGCGGTGAGATCCGCCGGCGCCGCCCGGACGGCGGGCAGCCCGGGTGGATCAGCTGCGGTGCCACGCCGGTGCGGTCACTCCCAGTTACTGTCCGATGGCGCCGTCGCTGTCGGCTCTGTTTCTTGGGCGGCCGCTTGCTTGTGCTCGATGAGGGCCGTGGTACCGGCCACAACTGCCGAAAGAGCCACGGCGGCGGACAGCATGGTCGACTTACGGCTGACGTCGCCCCGCAGGCCCGCGGCCAGGAAAGCGGCGGCATCGACCGAGTCCATGACGATGTTCACCGCAAGAAACTGCTGCTGCTGGGGCCGGGTGAGACCGTCCATCCGTTGCAGTCCAAGCCCGAGAGCAGCGTTGCGGATCGCGAACATCCGCGAATAGGGGATCGCGGGGGTACCGCTAGCGGTGAGCTGGAAAACCCGCGCGGCCAGCCGCGGGGTGAACAAGTGGGTGGCCGCGACGATGAAGCGCCCGGTCGTCAGCGCTCTGCGGGAAGGAACCAGGTGGAGGGGGAATTTGGACATGGAGAATCCTTTCAATCCGGAACGGGCCGGTCAGTTGTTCAGGAGGTGGCGGGAAGGGAATTCGACCTGGTCCGCAAACACGGCGTCGAACGGCTCCCCCAGGTAGTTCAAGTACGTTGATCAACAATGACGCCGGTACGCGGTCCGCGCCGGGATCGAAGCCACCCCCTCCCAGCACGTCCGCGCCTGCGGCCTGCGCCGAACCCGCTACCGAGGCCCGCCGAAAACGCATATCGGGCACGTCCTGACCGCACTGGTCTGCAACGTCACCCGCATCGCCGACTGGATCGCCGAACCGACCCGCCCCCCGGCGGGCACCAAGCCACTTCCCCGCCCTCTGCACCGCCCCCAGCTGACCCCGGCAAGATCACCAACAGAGTCACGGCATTGGCCCTAGGTCGAAACGGCTACTTGCCTTCGGCTTCGCGGGAGACGGGAGCCCACTCGGCCCGCTCGGTGAGGTGTTGCTGGGGAAGGGTTTTCTATGGGGTTCAGAGCGCGGCGACGACGCGTCGTAGTATGCCCGGCGCGATGCGCAGCATGGCGGGCATGACTTTCGTCTGACCGGGGAACGCCATGTTCCGCCCCCGCCGAAGAGCCTTCATCGTGACCGCCGCCACCTGCTCGGGAGTCAGCTTCTTCCCGGTGGCTTCGGCGTTCATGGGCGTGTCCGTGGACGGTGGGAGGACCTCAAGGACATGGGTGCCCTGCGGGGCGAGTTGACGGCGCAAGCCATCCGCAAAGCCGTGTAGGCCGGCCTTCACCGCGCCGTGGGTAGGCGCGCGAGTGGGCGAGACCAGAGCGAACCCCGAGGTGATGAATACGAGCGCGTCGGGCTCTGGCCATCGCTCCAGCACTTCACCCGTCAAGTGGATGGGGGCGGTGAGGTTCAGCGCCACCTCGGCATCGAGAGTCGCATTGGGGTTCTTGCCGGCTGCATAGCCTCGTTCCTCGAACGTACCGGCGTTGTTGACCAACACGTCCAGACGCCCGAAGCGATCAGCGACTGCTTGCAGCAACGCTGCCCGATCAGCTGCGTCCGTCACATCGGCCCGCACGGCCAGCGCCTGCGGGTGTGCCTGCGCGAATCGGTCGAGCGCAGCCTGCGAACGCCCGCAGACGACGACGGACACCCCGGCCTCCATGAAGGACTGCGCGAGGCTCAGGCCGATGCCTGAGGTTCCGCCAGTGATGAGTACGGTCTGTGACACGACGCCACCTCTCTGTTTAGCGTACCGATTGGTACGAAACACGTTAGCACACCCGTACCGATCGGTACCAAAGGAGTAGGATGAAGAAATGACCTCGACGACACCGGTCCCTCCCGGCAGGCCTCGCGCGTTCGACATCGACGAGGCACTCGATCGTGCAGTCCTGGTGTTCTGGTCAAAGGGTTTCGAGGGCGCCAGCCTTGACGACCTCACCGAGGCGATGGGTATCAGCCGCCCCGGCCTGTACAGGGCGTTCGGCAGCAAAGAAGACCTCTTCTACAAGGCGCTGGAGCGGTACACCGAGGGCTTGACCGCCTACTTCGGCCGAGCTCTGGCAGAGCCCACAAGTGCAGCAGTGGCTACTGCCGTGCTCCACGGGACGGTCGAGGCGGCAACCATGCCGGGACTGCCCACGGGCTGTCTTGGCGTGCACGGTGCGTTGGCCACCGGGGATGAGAGCCGCCCAGTCCGAGACGCACTCATCGCATGGCGTGAGGATGGGATAGCCCACTTGACGCGCCGGTTTCAACAGGCGGTGGACGCCGGTGACCTTCCGCCTTCCACAGATCCTCATCTTCTCGCGCTCTACCTGAGAACAGTCGCCAATGGGATTGCCGTCCAGGCCGCGAGTGGTAGTTCCCGCCCTGAGCTGCTGCAAGTCGCGAACCTCGCGTTGGGCAGCTGGCCAAAGCCGTAGTCAGTCAGTCAGCCCGGGATCTGCGCACGTACTTCGGTTTTCCGTGGTTCGCGCGAGGCCGGCGTGACGGGCGGAGGAGCTGCGGGTGCGGCGGTAGCGGGCGGTTCCGAGGGGGCGCGGGATGCCGACGCTGCGACGGGGGCTGGCGAGACAGCCTGTGCCGGGGCCGAGGCGCGCAGCCACTACCGATGATCAACTGTTCATCAAGCCGTGCGTGCCGGCGGCATCCCGGCTCCCGCCCTTGTCGCGTCGGTGCCCCAGCTGGCCAGCAGTCGCAGTGCTTCCGCGGACGGGGAACCGGGTTCGGCGTGGTACGTCGCCAGCGTCTGTTCGTGGTCGTCGGCCAGGTGGAACGACTCGAGGCGCAGATCGAGTTCGCCGACGAGCGGGTGGTGCAGGCGCTGGATGCCGTGGCACTTGTCCTTGACGTCGTGGGCGGCCCACAGCCGCCGGAACTCCTCGCTCTTCACGGAGAGTTCGCCCACCAGCGCGGACAGCCGGCGGTCGTTGGGATGGGAGCCGGCGTCCATACGCAGCTGAGAGACGACGTCGTTCGCTTTGTGCTCCCAGTCCACGAACAGGTCGCGGTACTCGGGCCTGAGGAACACCAGCCGCGCCCAGTTCCGCTCCTGCGCGGGCAGCTCGGCCCAGTCGCCGAAGACCGCCGCGGCCATCCGGTTCCAGGCGAGGATGTCCCCGCGCCGCCCCACGAGGATCGCCGGGCCGCCTTCCATGGTGTCCAGCAGCGTCCGCAGGGGGCCCCGCACCCGCTGGGTGCGGCCGGCCGGCTTCTTCTTCTGCTGTTTCGGCTTCGCCAGGTGTGTGAGGTGGGCGTGCTCTGCGTCGCTCAGCCTGAGCGCGCGGGCGATGGCGTCGAGGACCTCCGCCGACACGTGCCGCCCGTTGCCCTGCTCCAGGCGCGTGTAGTACCCCACCGACACCCCGGCCAGCTGCGCCAGCTCCTCGCGGCGCAGCCCCGGCACCCGCCGGTGCCGCCCGAAGTCCGGCAGGCCCACGTCCTCCGGCTTCAGCCGGGCCCTCCGGGTGCGCAAGAACTCACTGAGCTCGGCACGCGGGTCCAGAGCGCCGTCGGCGGGCTCGCGCACCGGTTCGGGGTATTCGTCCATGCCTCGAGTATCCCCGGTCGGACGCACACGAGCCTGCACCAGTCAGTGGTAGGCACAGCGGATGTACACAAAGCCGTGACCTGGGTGAATACCGGATCGTCCAGCACGCTGGCCACTGTGCCTGGCTGGAAGGCAGCCGGGGCGTGGCTTGCATCAGGAACGGAGTACACCCCATGACCGCAACACAGGGGACCGAGTCGAGGACGCGTCAGAGCGAAACGGCCGCGGAGGTGGTCGGCCGCCTTCGTGCGACGTTCAACACCGGCGTCACCCGCGGACTGGACTGGCGCGTCAACCAGCTGCAACGGCTGCGGGCACTGCTGGTCGAGAACGAGCAAGAGCTGATCGAAGCGCTCTGGGCGGATCTGAGGAAGAACCCCGCCGAGGCGAAGACGCAGGAGATCGACTTCACCGTTGCTGACATCGACGAGACGCTGGCGAATCTCGAGAGCTGGCTTCAGCCTCGCCCAGTGGAGGTTCCCGCCCACTTCGGTCCCACGACCACGGCCTACACCACGTACGACCCGCTCGGGGTCGTCCTGGTGATCGCCCCGTGGAATTTCCCGCTGCACCTTCTCATCGACCCCATCATCGGCGCACTGGCCGCCGGGAACACCGTCGTGGCCAAGCCGAGCGAGATCTCGGTGCACACATCGGCGGTCGCTTCACGCCTCCTGCGGCAGTACTTCGACCCTGACGTGCTCACCGTCGTCGAGGGGGGCGCCGAGGAGACCACGGCCCTCCTGGCACAGCGTTTCGACCACATCTTCTACACCGGCAATGGCACCGTCGGCCGGATCGTCATGGCCGCAGCCGCCAAGCACCTCACCCCGGTCACGCTTGAACTCGGGGGCAAGTCACCCGTCTTCGTGGCACCTGACGCCGACGTGGACGAGACCGCGAAGCGGCTGGTCGGGGCCAAGTTCGGCAACGCGGGGCAGCAGTGCATAGCCCCCGACTACGTTCTGGCCGATCCTGCCACCGCAGCCGCACTGGTCCCCGCCCTGCGCACGGCGGTCGAAGCCCAGTTCGGCACCAGCCCGCAGACCTCAGCCGGCTTCGGCCGGATCATCAACGAGCGGCACTTCGACCGGCTCACCCGTCTGCTGGACTCCGGCAGGGCGGCGGTGGGAGGCCAGCACGACCGCGACGACCTGTTCATCGCACCGACCGTGCTCACCGATGTCGACCCCGCATCGCCGGTCATGCAGGAGGAGATCTTCGGTCCGATCCTCGCCGTCGTCGAAGTCGAAGACCTCGATGCCGCCATCGCCTTCATCAACGAACGCGACAAGCCCCTCGCGCTCTACGCCTTCACCACGTCCGAGGCCACCAAGTCGCGCCTCTTGAACGAGACGTCCTCCGGCGGCGTCGCCTGGGGCCAGCCGGTGATGCAACTGCTCATGCCCGGCCTGCCTTTCGGCGGCGTCGGCGAAAGCGGCATGGGCCGATACCACGGCCGGTACTCCCTCGAGACGTTCAGCCACCTCAAGGGTGTCGCGGACGTACCGCTCGGCTAGCCGTGCGCCTTCTGCCGACACCACCCACGCCCCGATCCACCGGGACAGCGTGGACCCCCTGCGTCGCAGACCTTCATCCCGTTTTCCTCCGTAGTGCAGAAAGAAAGCAACCCATGCCTGTCAACACTTCAGAAGTTTCGCCCGTCCCATCACTTTTCTCCCCCGTCTCTCTCGGGAAGATCGAGCTCGCCAACCGCATCGTCATGGCACCGCTGACCCGGGTCCGGGCCGGTTCCTCCGGCATCCCCGGGGACCTGATGGTCGAGTACTACCGGCAGCGGGCGAGCGTCGGAATGATCATCACCGAGGGCACCTACCCCGACCACGCCTCGCAGGGGTACGTCGGTGAGCCGGGCATCGCCACCGACGAGCAGGCGGCCGGCTGGCAGCGGGTGTTCGAGGCGGTGCACGCCGAGGGCGGCCGCATCGTCCTGCAGATCATGCACGCCGGCCGCGGCACCCACCCCGACATCAACGGCGGCCGCCGCATCCTCGCCCCCAGCGCGATCGCCATCGACAACAAGACGTTCACCGAGAAGGGCGAGCAGCCCTACCCCGTACCGGAAGCGATGACCACCGCAGAGATCCGGACCGCCGTGGACGACTTCGCCGCCGCGGCCCGCCGGGCCATCGACGCGGGAGCGGACGGCGTGGAAATCCACGGCGCCAACGGCTACCTGCTCCAGGAGTTCCTCTCCCCGGCGGCCAACCAGCGCACCGATGGATACGGCGGCTCGCCGCACAACCGCGCCCGCTTCGTCGTCGAGGTCGTCACGGCGGTCGCCCAGGCCGTCGGTGCCGAGCGGGTCGGGCTGCGGATCTCGCCCGAGGTCGACCTCGGGGACGTCTTCGAGACCGACCGGGACGACGTCCTGGCCACCTACGGCACCCTGCTGGACCAGCTGCGCCCGCTGGGCCTGGCCTACCTCTCCGTACTGCACGTCGAGCCGGGCGGAGACCTGGTACAGGAGCTGCGGCGGCGCTTCGACGGCAAGCTGATCGTCAACAACGGCCCCCTCGGCGGGCAGACGACCCGCGAGCAGGCGCTCCAGCAGATCGAGGCCGGCCACGCCGAAGCCGTGGCCGTGGGCCGGTCCCTCATCGCCAACCCTGACCTGGTCGAGCGCTGGCAGGGTGGCCACCCGGAGAACGAGCCGCGGCCGGAACTGTTCTACGGGCCGGGCGCCGAGGGCTACACCGACTACCCCTTCCTCGAAGCGGCCTGAGGCCCACAGTCACGCCTGTCCATGCGGCAACCCCACTCACCCATGGACAGGCGCCCGACCGGCGACACTGTGCCCGCCTCTTTGAGCCCGCGGTCACACCGGCGATCACTGGCTCGAGGACCGTCGGGTCCGTCAGGGCCTTGACGGTCCGCAGGTTCCTGGTCGGCCTGCGTTCGGTGACCTCGTCGAGCACATCGCTCTTGTGCGTCGCCCCCGCGGCGGCCTTCGGCCACAGCTGACGCCTATGACAGTTTTGAGGCAGGCGAAGTTCCGCAGCCGCTGGTAGGCGCGGTACTGCCAACGTCGGGCGGGCGCAGATTTGTTTCCGCAGAGGGCCACGAAGCCGTGAAGAAAGCGTGCAGACGGAGCCTCTAAGCACCCGCCCCGCGCACCTGGCAGATCACTGTCCGAAATCCAGCACGGGCGTTCTCGTCCCATCCCAGCACGATCCCAGCACGGTAGGGATGAGCAGGGGTGATGACAGGTGACGAGGGGTCAGCTATCCCAGCACCATCCCAGCACGGGAAAAAACTAAGGGCCCGACCCCGAAGAGCCGGACCCTCTCTGACCTGCATGTTTGCCAGATCAGCTACGTGGTGATATGTCAGCCGCTACACGTTGAAGCGGAACTCCACCACGTCCCCCTCCTGCATGACGTAGTCCTTGCCCTCCATGCGGGCCTTCCCCTTGGCACGGGCCTCAGCGACCGAACCCATCTCCACCAGGTCGGCGAAGGAGATGACCTCGGCCTTGATGAAGCCCTTTTGGAAGTCGGTGTGGATGACGCCGGCGGCCTCGGGGGCGGTGGCGCCCTTCTTGATGGTCCAGGCGCGGGATTCCTTGGGGCCGGCGGTGAGGTAGGTCTGCAGGCCGAGGGTGTTGAAGCCGACGCGGGCGAGGGTGGCGAGGCCGGGCTCCTCGGCGCCGACCGACTCCAGCAGTTCCATCGCGTCCTCCTCGTCCAGCTCGGCGAGGTCCGCCTCGAGCTTGGCGTTGAGGAAGATCGCCTCGGCGGGGGCGACCAGGGCGCGCTGCTCGTTCTTGAAGTCCTCGTCCGTCAGCTCGTCCTCGTCGACGTTGAAGACGTAGAGGAAGGGCTTGGTGGTCAGGAGGTGCAGGTCGTGCAGGAGCTCCGCGCGCTCGCTGCCCTGGACGATGCCCTGGGAGAAGAGGGTGTCGCCCTTGTCCAGGATCTCCTTGGCGGCCTCGATCGCGGCGACCTTCGGCGCTACGTCCTTCTTGATCCGCGACTCCTTCTGGAGCCGGGGAAGGACCTTCTCGATGGTCTGGAGGTCCGCCAGGATCAGCTCGGTGTTGATGGTCTCGATGTCGTCCTTGGGCGAGACCTTGCCGTCGACGTGGACGACGTTCTCGTCCTTGAAGGCGCGGATGACCTGGCAGATCGCGTCCGACTCACGGATGTTCGCGAGGAACTTGTTGCCCAGGCCCTCGCCCTCGCTCGCGCCGCGCACGATGCCCGCGATGTCGACGAAGTCGACGGTCGCCGGGAGGATGCGCTGGGAGGAGAAGATCTCGGCCAATTTGGTGAGCCGGGCGTCGGGGACGCCGACCACGCCCACGTTCGGCTCGATCGTGGCGAACGGGTAGTTGGCCGCCAGCACGTCGTTCTTGGTCAGGGCGTTGAACAGGGTCGACTTGCCGACATTCGGCAGACCGACGATTCCGATCGTGAGCGACACGTTGCGACTTCCCGTACGTGAGAGGACCTGAGGGATCTGAGGGGACTGAGGCGTGGAGACCTGGGCCGATCCACCAGTCTACGGGCTGCCGAACCCCGTATCGGCGTCGTATCGAACGCTTGGCCAACGTCTGTCCAACGGCGTGTCTGACGGGCTATTCGGCACATAAACCGACCTAGGTTGGTCCGGTGGAGCAACACAGGACGCGGTCCCCCCGGTACGGAACGCCACGCGGCACACCCCGGCTGCCCCCGCAGGGCCGCGGCCCGGGCGGCCGGCCTGAGGGGCGGCCACCGGGGGCGGGCGTACGGCGGCCCGCTCCGCCGGTGGTGCTGGCCGTGCGGCGGATCGCCCGGGCCGTGCGCCGGATGCCGAACCCCCGGCTCACCGGGCTCGGCGGCGGGCTGTTCTGCGGGGTGCTGATGCTCGCGTCGGGCTGTCTCGACTCGTTGCTGTTCGGGTCGTCGACGACGGTGTACGGCGTGCTGTTCCTGCCGGTCTGTGTGCTGACGGCGGTGTGGATCCGCAAGGCCGACCTGGTGACGGCGCCGGTCGTGGTGCCGATCGCCTTCGCCGTGGGGCTGCTGCCCGTCGCCGACGGGAGCGACGGGGCCGACGGGCGGCTGATGGGCTTCGTCACGGCGCTCGCCACAGAGGCGGGGTGGCTGTACGGGGGGACGCTGATCGCCGGTGTGATCGTGACGGTGCGAAGGGTCCGCATGGTGCGCCGCCGCCGACGGGTGTAGCCCCTCCCGCCGGCCTAGCCCTCCTTCGCCGCCCGCATCGCCGCTCCCACGATCCCCGCGTTGTTCTGCAGCTGCGCCGGGACTATCTCGGCCTTGATGCCCTCGATGAAGTGCAGGAACTTGCCCGCCTTACGGCTGACGCCGCCGCCGACGATGAACAGCTCCGGGGAGAACAGCATCTCCACATGGGCGAGATACGCCTGCACCCGGTGGGCCCAGTGCTCCCAGGACAGGTCGTGGTCTTCCTTGGCCTTGCTGGAGGCGCGCTTCTCCGCGTCGTGCCCGTGCAGCTCCAGGTGGCCCAGCTCGGTGTTCGGGACGAGGACGCCGTCGATGAAGAGGGCGCTGCCGATGCCGGTGCCGAAGGTGAGCATGATCACCGTGCCCCGGCGGTCGCGGCCGGCGCCGAACTGCATCTCGGCGACGCCCGCCGCGTCCGCGTCGTTGATCACGGTCACCTGGAGGCCGCCGAGCCGCTCGCCCAGCAGTGCGCGCGCGTCGGTGTCGATCCAGCTCTTGTCCACGTTGGCCGCGGTGCGGATCGTCGCCCCACCGGTGACCACGCCCGGGAAGGTGATGCCGACCGGGCCGGTCCAGCCGAAGTGGTCGACGACCTCCTTCACCCCGTCGGCCACCGTGTCGGGCGTCGCCGGATGGGGAGTGAGCACTTTGAGGCGCTCCTGAGCCAGGTCGCCCCTGTCCAGGTCCACAGGGGCGCCCTTGATCCCGGATCCACCGATGTCCACGCCGAAGATCTGCATGGCCCTACGTTACGACGGTGGACTGACAGTCACTCCCCGGAGGTGCCGGAACCGGAACCGGTGCCCGTGACGGCGCCCGTTTCCGTGCCCGCCCCGCCTCGCTCGGCGACCAGCGTCGCCGCCTCCTCGCGCAGGTCACGGCGGAGCTCCTTCGGCAGCGAGAAGGTGATGGACTCCTCGGCCGCCTTCACCAGTTCGACGTCCTCGAAGCCGCGCTGGGACAGCCACTCCAGCACCTGCTCGACGAGGATCTCGGGCACCGAGGCGCCGGAGGTGACACCCACCGTGGACACGCCCTCGAGCCACGCCTCGTCGATCTCGTCGGCGTAGTCCACGAGGTAGGCCTCGCGGGAGCCGGCGAGCTTGGCGACCTCGACGAGCCGCTTGGAGTTGGAGGAGTTCCGGGAGCCGACCACGATGACCAGCTCTGCCTGCGCGCCCATCTCCTTCACGGCGAGCTGGCGGTTCTGCGTGGCGTAGCAGATGTCGTCGCTGGGCGGGGAGATGAGCTGCGGGAACTTCTCCTTGAGGGCGTCGACGGTCTCCATCGTCTCGTCGACGGAGAGCGTGGTCTGGGAGAGCCAGACCACCTTCGACTCATCGCGGACCTCGACCTTGGCGACGTCCTCGGGGCCGTCGACCAGCTGGATGTGCTCGGGGGCCTCGCCGGACGTGCCGATGACTTCCTCGTGGCCCTCGTGCCCGATCAGGAGGATGTCGTAGTCCTCCTTGGCGAAGCGGACGGCTTCCTTGTGGACCTTGGTGACGAGCGGGCAGGTGGCGTCGATGGTGGCGAGCCTGCCGCGCTCCGCCTCTTCGTGGACGACGGGGGCGACGCCGTGCGCGGAGAACATCACGATGTTCCCCGGGGGGACCTCTTCCGTCCGTTCGACGAAGATGGCGCCCTTCTTCTCCAGGGTCTGCACGACGTACTTGTTGTGGACGATCTCGTGCCGGACATAGACGGGAGCCCCGTACTGCTCGAGGGCTTTCTCGACGGCGATCACGGCGCGGTCCACGCCCGCGCAGTAGCCCCGGGGGGCGGCGAGCAGGACACGGCGGCCAGGCGAAGCAGTCATGCGTCCCATCGTAAGGCCGCGCTCGCCGGGTCAAAGATCGCCTCCATGGGGAGACCGATCGCGGACTGGGAGGCGTGGGGAAGCACACGTCGGCTGCGATGTCGGCGGTGGCCGTTACGCTCGCGGCATGGCCTTGAACACGTCCGCGGAAACGCCGCTGCCCGTCGGTGAGGTGTCGCGGCTCATCGGGGGTTGGATCGATCGGCTCGGGGCGGTGTGGGTCGAGGGGCAGATCACGCAGTTGTCGCGGCGGCCGGGGGCGGGGGTCGTGTTCTTGACGTTGCGGGATCCGTCGTACGACATCTCCGTGAGCGTCACTTGTTATCGCCAGGTGTTCGATGCCGTCGCCGATGTGGTGAGTGAGGGCGCCCGGGTCGTCGTACTGGCGAAACCGGAGTGGTACGCGCCGCGGGGGCAGTTGTCGCTGCGGGCCGCCGAGATAAAGCCCGTGGGGGTGGGAGAACTGCTCGCGCGGCTGGAGCAGTTGAAGAAGGCGCTGGGCGCGGAAGGGCTGTTCGCCGCCGAGCGGAAGAAGCCGTTGCCGTTTCTGCCGCAGCTCATCGGGCTGGTCTGCGGGCGGGCCTCCGCCGCGGAACGGGATGTGCTGGAGAACGCCCGGCACCGCTGGCCGGCCGTCCGCTTCGAGGTGCGCAACGTCGCCGTGCAGGGCGTGCACGCCGTGCCGCAGGTCGTGCAGGCGGTGAAGGACCTGGACGCGATCGACGACGTGGACGTGATCATCGTCGCGCGGGGCGGCGGCAGCGTGGAGGATCTGCTGCCGTTCTCCGACGAGCAGCTCGTACGGGCGGTCGCGGCCTGTCGTACGCCCGTGGTGTCCGCCATCGGACACGAGCCCGACAACCCGCTGCTCGACCACGTCGCCGATGTGCGTGCCTCCACTCCCACCGACGCCGCCAAGAAGGTCGTACCGGACGTGGGCGAGGAATATGAGCGGGTGCGGCTGCTGCGTGATCGTGCTCGGCGGTGTGTCGAGGCGTTCATCGAGCGGGAGGAACGGGGGCTCGCGCATGCGCTGGCCCGGCCCTCGATAGAGGATCCGCACCGCATGATCGACGAGCGGGCCGACCATGTGGCGTCCCTGACCGACCGTGGCCGGCGCACCCTCGGCCACCTCCTCGACCGCGCCGACTCGGAGCTGACGCACACCCACGCGCGCGTGGTGGGCCTCTCCCCCGCGGCGACCCTGAAGCGAGGCTATGCGGTGCTGCAGAAGGCCGACGGGCATGTGGTCCGGGATCCCGGTGAGGTGACGGCGGACGAGGCACTGCGCGCGCGGGTCGCCGAGGGTGAGTTCTCCGTACGAGTCGACGCACGAAGCGATGCATAGGGTGGGCGCATGACCAGCAAGGTGGAGGAGAGCGTGGCCGCGGGCGAGGCGCTGGGGTACGAGCAGGCTCGGGACGAGCTGATCGAGGTCGTACGGCGGCTGGAGGCGGGCGGTACGACGCTGGAGGAGTCCCTCGCGCTCTGGGAGCGGGGCGAGGAGCTGGCGAAGGTCTGCCGGCGCTGGCTGGACGGTGCGCGGGCCCGGCTGGACGCGGCGCTGGCCGAGGAGGAAGCGGCCGGGACCGAGGGCGACTCCGAGTAAAAAGCCTGGGTGAACTGTGAAGCGGATCACCACGCCCCGGTTTTTGTTGAAGGTTGAACTTCACTCGCGTAGCGTCGAGGACGTCAACCGGTCCACGGTCCGCTTCCGGGGCCGACGCACACACCGAGAAGGTTCACGTATGACTCTCGTTCTTGACCCCGCCGCCCAGGACCTGCTGTTCCGCGAGGCCCGCACCGCGAACACCTTCACCGACGAGCCGGTGACCGACGAGCAGGTCCAGGCGATCTACGACCTGGTCAAGTACGGCCCGACCGCCTTCAACCAGAGCCCGCTGCGCGTCACCCTGGTCCGCTCCGCCGAGGCCCGCGAGCGCCTGGTGCAGCACATGGCCGAAGGCAACCAGCCGAAGACGGCCACCGCCCCGCTGGTCGCGATCCTGGCCGCGGACAACGAGTTCCACGAGGAGCTGCCCGAGCTCTTCCCGCACTTCCCGCAGGCCAAGGACGTCTTCTTCGCCGAGCGCGCCGCCCGTGAGGGTGCCGCCGGTCTCAACGCCGCCCTCCAGGCCGCGTACTTCATCATCGGCGTCCGCGCCGCCGGTCTGGCCGCAGGCCCCATGACCGGCCTGGACTTCGAGGGCGTCCGCAAGGAGTTCCTGGACGACGACCACACCCCGCTGATGGTCATCAACATCGGCCGGCCGGGCGACGACGCCTGGTTCCCGCGCTCCCCGCGACTGCCGTACGAGCAGGTCGTCACCACCGTCTGACGGACGGCACGGCGGACAGGCAGACGTGACGAAGGCCCCCGGCATCACCGCCGGGGGCCTTGGTACGTTCACTTCGTCCTGAGCGCCTGCGCCATCTCCGTCAGCAGCTCGAACGAGCCCGTGCCCGCCACCACGGTCATCGCCCCGTCGGCCTGGTGCACGAGCGCGTCGTACCGGCCGCCGGTGTACCGCGTCCAGGTCCGGCCGCCGATTTCCTGCTTCTGGTTCGCGGCCTCCGAGCCCTGCGTGGCGTCGTCGATGAACTCCGACGGCTTCTGAGTCGACTGCTCGACCTGCACGTACTCACCATCGGGAGTGTGGAAGCCGAGATGCCAGGTGTCGAACTCGTCCCCCTGGAAGCGGACGGAGGTCGCCTTCCACGTCTTCGGCAGGCCCTCCGGCGCGACCACCGGGTACGCCGCCGCACGACGTGCCGTGAGCAGCTCGACGCGGTAGTCCACCCGCTGAAGGTCGGGCTCCGAGTCGTCGTGCGGGATGAAGAGGTAGATGACCCCCGCCATGATCCCGATCAGGCCC
Organism: Streptomyces sp. NPDC050211; assembly: GCF_040656035.1. Lineage (NCBI taxonomy): Bacteria > Bacillati > Actinomycetota > Actinomycetes > Kitasatosporales > Streptomycetaceae > Streptomyces > Streptomyces sp. NPDC050211. The sequence goes on along the minus strand of NZ_JBFALC010000009.1, from coordinate 154,241 downwards.
AGGGAGAGAACCATGTCCCGGACCGTCTTCTGCTTACCGTTGGAACCTGCCACGCCCCCTATCGTCGCAGGTGCCCTGGCCTGCTCATCCGTGGGGTCCCCTGCTCATTCTGGCGGTCTGGCGATAGAGTCGTCGCCATCACCCTCATCCGGCCGTCGTCGTATCAGAAAGGTGCGTGTCGATGACCGAGAATCATCATCATCTGCCGTCCGAACTCGAAGTTCCCTCCGAGGCCCCCGACCGCAACCTCGCCCTGGAGCTGGTCAGGGTCACCGAAGCCGCGGCGATGGCCGCCGGCCGCTGGGTCGGGCGCGGCGACAAGAACGGCGCCGACGGTGCGGCCGTGCGCGCCATGCGGGCCCTCGTCTCCACCGTGTCGATGAACGGCGTCGTCGTCATCGGCGAGGGTGAGAAGGACGAGGCCCCGATGCTCTTCAACGGGGAGCGCGTGGGCGACGGGACCGGACCGGAGTGCGACATCGCCGTCGACCCGATCGACGGGACCACGCTGACCGCCAAGGGCATGCCGAACGCGATCGCCGTGCTCGCCGCCGCGGATCGCGGGTCGATGTTCGACCCCTCCGCCGTCTTCTACATGGACAAGCTGGTCACCGGGCCCGAGGCGGCCGACTTCGTGGACATCGACGCGCCCGTCTCGGTGAACATCCGCCGGGTCGCCAAGGCGAAGCGGTCCACGCCGGAGGATGTGACCGTGGTCATCCTGGACCGGCCGCGGCACGAGGGGATCATCAAGGAGATCCGGGACGCCGGTGCGCGGATCAAGCTGATCTCGGACGGGGATGTCGCGGGGTCGATCTACGCGCTGCGTGAGGGCACCGGGGTCGACATGCTGCTCGGTATCGGCGGGACGCCGGAGGGGATCATCTCGGCCTGTGCGGTGAAGTGCCTCGGGGGGACCATTCAGGGCAAGCTGTGGCCCAAGGATGAGGAGGAGCGGCAGCGGGCGGTGGATGCGGGGCATGACCTGGACCGGGTGCTGATGACGGACGACCTGGTGTCCGGGGAGAACGTGTTCTTTGTGGCGACGGGGATCACGGATGGGGAGTTGCTGCGGGGGGTGCGGTATCGGTCGGAGAACGCGACGACTGATTCCATCGTGATGCGGTCCAAGTCGGGGACGGTGCGGAGGATTGATTCTGAGCATCGGTTGAGCAAGTTGCGGGCTTATAGCGCGATTGACTTTGATCGGGCCAAGTAACGCCTAGTAGCTCGGGGACTTTGGAGCGTTCGCGGCTGCGGGTGCGTTGTGGTTGATCGCGCCCACGCGGCGGAGCCGCAAATCGATACAGCCCCGCGCCCCTGAGGTCGGTCAGCGAAACCGGCAGCAAGAGGGCGCCCCCGGTGCGGTGGGGGCGCCCCTCTCTTTTTGTTGCTCAGCCTGCCTGGGCTATGCGGTCCGTCGTTGTCCTTGCTGCCTTCTTGAGTTCCATGTCGCGGCGGCGGCGCCTTGCCAGGACCACGCGGCGTTCGGCGGCGGTGAGGCCGCCCCAGACGCCGTAGGGCTCGGGTTGCAGCAGTGCGTGCTCGCGGCACTCGACCATGACGGGGCAGCGGGCGCAGACGCGCTTGGCGGCCTCCTCGCGGGAGAGGCGTGCGGCGGTGGGTTCCTTGGAGGGAGCGAAGAACAGGCCGGCCTCGTCGCGCCGGCACACCGCCTCGGTGTGCCAAGGCGCGTCTTGGTCCCTGTCTCGCACTGGCACCCGCGGCGCCGGAGCGGCAGCTACCTGCAGGGACGAATGCGGCGGTTGCAGCACGGTCTACTCCTGACGACGGCTTCGCGAGCGAGAGACGATGCAGCAAGGGATACCCGCTGTGCGCACGCCTATGCACTGTGTTCCGAACCGCTGGAATACGGCGCTTCGTGCGCGGTGCCGTGCGGCACCGGAGACTGATCGAATCCCCTTGGATCAGGCCCCGGTTCACGACCGTCAATGATCCAGATGTTTGCGCAAACTCTTGTCGACCTTGTGCTGGACCCGATCGAGGATGTCGGCAACCAGCTTGCCCCGCTTGGGCCTTGCCTCGATGTTGCCGAGGACGGCCCAGCCGTCGACGTAGACGACCGGCGCCTGCGGTTCCGTCGAATCCAGCGTGTCCACCTCGAAGTTGCCGAGGACACCGCCGCCGGTGCCGCGCAGCGACACGTTCTCCGGGACGCGGACCTCGACGGTGCCGAAGACCGAGATGGCCTTGATCACGACCTGCTGGTACTCGAAGAGGGCCTCGCTGAGGTCTATCTCCACGCAGCCGAAGATCGCGTACGCGTGGATACGGCGGCCCGCGCGCCAGCGGCCCTTGCGGACGGCGCTGCTGAACACCGCGACCACATTGTCATCGGGGTCGACCGGGATGGCGCCTGCGGTGGGGCGGTTCGGGGCGGCGGCCGGGGTCCCCCGGCGCTGGTGGGCGGCGGGCAGGTCCTGGATGAAGACGTCCAGCGCGCCCACGGTCTTGGCGGCCAGCACGCCCTCGACCCGCTCGGCGTGCTCGTCGGCGGTGAGGCGGCCCTCGGCGAGTGCCTCGCGCAGGATGTCCGCGACCCGGTCGCGGTCGGCGTCGGAGGCACGGAGCTCGGTGGCGGCCGGCGCGTTCTGCGCGGGCGCGGTGTGCTTCTGAAGGTCCACGACAGCAGCGTACCGAAACGCGATAGATCGCGACTACCCCCAACTGAGGATTACCTCACAAGCTCCGCCGCCGACGCAGGTCCTACGCTGGTGGGCGCTGCCGATGGAGGTCAGCCGTCGCGTCTGTCGAGTGAGGAATGGGCGACATGCCTGAGTTCGCGTACACCGATCTGCTCCCCATGGGAGAGGACACCACCCCGTACCGGCTGGTGACCTCAGAGGGTGTCTCCACCTTCGAGGCCGACGGGCGCACCTTCCTCAAGGTCGAGCCGGAGGCGCTGCGCAAGCTCGCCGAGGAGGCCATCCACGACATCCAGCACTATCTGCGGCCCGCGCACCTCGCTCAGCTGCGGCGCATCATCGACGACCCCGAGGCGTCGGGCAACGACAAGTTCGTGGCCCTGGACCTGCTGAAGAACGCGAACATCGCGGCGGCGGGTGTGCTGCCGATGTGCCAGGACACCGGCACGGCGATCGTGATGGGCAAGCGCGGGCAGAACGTGCTGACCGAGGGCGGGGACGAGGAGGCGCTGAGCCGCGGCATCTACGACGCGTACCTGAACCTCAACCTCCGGTACTCCCAGATGGCCCCGCTCACCATGTGGGACGAGAAGAACACCGGCTCCAACCTCCCCGCCCAGATCGAGCTGTACGCCACCGACGGCGGCGCCTACAAGTTCCTGTTCATGGCGAAGGGCGGCGGCTCCGCCAACAAGTCGTTCCTCTACCAGGAGACCAAGGCCGTCCTGAACGAGGCCTCCATGATGAAGTTCCTGGAGGAGAAGATCCGTTCGCTGGGTACGGCCGCCTGTCCGCCGTACCACCTGGCGATCGTGGTGGGCGGTACGAGCGCGGAGTACGCCCTCAAGACCGCCAAGTACGCCTCCGCGCACTACCTGGACGAGATCCCGGCCGAGGGCTCGCCGCTCGGGCACGGGTTCCGGGACAAGGAGCTGGAGGAGAAGGTCTTCGAGCTGACGCAGAAGATCGGGATCGGGGCGCAGTTCGGGGGCAAGTACTTCTGCCACGACGTGCGCGTGGTGCGGCTGCCGCGGCACGGTGCGTCCTGCCCGGTCGCCATCGCCGTGTCCTGCTCGGCCGACCGGCAGGCCGTCGCGAAGATCACCGCGGAGGGCGTCTTCCTGGAGCAGCTGGAGACGGATCCGGCGCGGTTCCTGCCCGAGACGACGGACGAGCACCTCGACGAGGCCTCCGACGTGGTGCGCATCGACCTCAACCAGCCGATGGACGACATCCTCGCCGAGCTGACCAAGTACCCGGTGAAGACCCGGCTTTCGCTCACCGGTCCCCTGGTCGTGGCCCGTGACATCGCGCACGCCAAGATCAAGGAGCGGCTCGATGCGGGCGAGGAGATGCCGCAGTACCTGAAGGACCACCCGGTGTACTACGCGGGGCCGGCGAAGACGCCCGAGGGGTACGCGTCCGGGTCCTTCGGGCCTACGACCGCCGGGCGCATGGACTCCTACGTCGAGCAGTTCCAGGCGGCGGGGGGCTCCAAGGTGATGCTGGCGAAGGGCAACCGGAGCAAGCAGGTCACGGACGCGTGCGGCACCCACGGCGGGTTCTACCTGGGGTCGATCGGCGGGCCCGCCGCGCGGCTCGCCCAGGACTGCATCAAGAAGGTCGAGGTCGTCGAGTACGAGGAGCTCGGCATGGAGGCCGTCTGGAAGATCGAGGTCGAGGACTTCCCGGCGTTCATCGTGGTCGACGACAAGGGCAACGACTTCTTCCAGGACCCGGCGCCGGCGCCTACGTTCACGTCGATTCCGGTGCGGGGGCCGGGGCTGGCGTAGCGCCTTCGCCCCCGCGGCACTCCGGTTCAGCCCCTGACGCGGAAGTCCAGCTTCGAGTACTCGCCGTCGTCGGTCGAGCGGATGGAACCGCGCGCCTCTTCGTAGTCGCCGGTTCCGCCGGTGATGGCGATGTCGAACGGGGGCAGTTCCGCCGACTCGTCCGCCGGGTCGAACTGCATGAGTGTCTGACCGGTGATGTACCCGCCGGACAGCGCGAAGGTGCCGATGCACTGCAGGTCGCCCGGATTGCCGAGGCGGACGACGGTGCAGGTCACGCCGTCCCGGCCGACCTTCTCGCCGCCCTTGGTGCGATAGAGGTCGTCGGCGAAGGCGAAGGAGTCTCCGAGGGCGGGCGGTCCGCCCTCCCCTTCCTCGTCGCCGGGGACCTCCCTGGAGAAGAGCGTGAAGTCCTCGTCACCGTCGGTGGCGGAGACGGGGTGTGAGGCACCGAGGGCGACAGCTGCGGCCAGGCAGGTCCCGAGCGTGGCGAGTCGCCTGAGGTTGGGGCGCATGTCCTGCCTCCTGTGGGGTGGTGGATCTCCCCCCTCGACCTTTCATTGTCCGACCGTCACCCCGTGCCCGCCCGGTGAGCCGGGTCTCCGTCCGGCCCAAGTCCCGGAACATCGCGGCGCTCTCGATCGCTATAGCCGGTATGAGCGACTACCGCATCGAGCACGACTCCATGGGAGAGGTCCGCGTCCCGGCGGACGCCAAGTGGCGGGCCCAGACCCAGCGCGCCGTCGAGAACTTCCCCATCTCCGGGCAGCGCATCGAGCGCGCGCACATCGAGGCGCTGGCGCGGATCAAGGGGGCCGCTGCGAAGGTCAACGCACGGCTGGGGGTGCTCGACGAGGACGTCGCCGAGGCGGTCCAGGAGGCGGCGCGTGAGGTCGCCGAGGGGCGGTGGGACGAGCACTTCCCGGTCGACGTGTTCCAGACCGGCTCGGGGACCTCGTCCAACATGAACACCAACGAGGTCATCGCCACGCTGGCGAGTGAGCGGCTGGGCAAGGCCGTGCATCCCAACGACCACGTCAACGCCTCGCAGTCGTCCAACGACGTCTTCCCGTCCTCCATCCACATCGCCGCCACCGCCGCCGTCACCCGTGACCTCATCCCCGCCCTCGAACACCTCGCGGCCTCCCTCACCCGCAAGTCGGAGGAGTTCGCCGACGTCGTGAAGTCGGGCCGGACGCATCTCATGGATGCCACGCCCGTGACCCTGGGGCAGGAGTTCGGCGGGTACGCCGCCCAGATCCGGTACGGCGTCGAGCGGCTGTACGCCTCCCTCCCCCGCCTCGCCGAACTGCCCCTCGGCGGCACCGCCGTCGGCACCGGCATCAACACCCCGCCCGGTTTCTCCGCCGCCGTCATCGAGGAAGTGGCGAGCGCGACCGGGCTTCCGCTCACCGAGGCCCGCGACCACTTCGAGGCGCAGGGCGCGCGGGACGGGATCGTGGAGACGAGCGGGCAGCTGCGGACCATCGCCGTGGGGCTCACCAAGATCGCCAACGATCTGCGGTGGATGGCGTCCGGGCCCCGGACCGGGCTCGCGGAGATCAGCCTGCCCGACCTGCAGCCCGGGTCCTCGATCATGCCGGGCAAGGTCAACCCGGTCATTCCGGAAGCCGTCCTCATGGTCAGCGCCCAGGTCATCGGCAATGACGCCACCGTCGCCACCGCCGGGGCCGCCGGGAACTTCGAGCTGAACGTCATGCTGCCGGTCATCGCCAAGAACGTGCTGGAGTCGATCCGGCTGCTCGCCAACGCCTCCCGGCTGCTCGCCGACCGGACCGTGGACGGGATCGTCGCGCACCGGGAGCGGGCCCGCGAGTACGCCGAGTCGTCACCCTCCGTGGTCACCCCGCTGAACAAGTACATCGGGTACGAGGAAGCCGCCAAGGTCGCCAAGAAGGCGCTCGCGGAACGGAAGACGATCCGTCAAGTCGTGCTGGAAAGCGGGTATGTGGAGCGGGGCGACCTGACCGTGGAGCAGCTGGACGAGGCGCTGGATGTGCTGCGCATGACGCACCCGTAACCAAAGGTTCCGCCCGCGTGAACCGTGACGCGCACCGCAGCGTCGTATGCCTGTGACACCTAATATCTGTGCATGCCAGACGACGGAGCGGTGAGACGAGTGGAAGCGGACGGTACGACGGCCTTCTGGGCGCCCGGGAGCCGGATCCTGTGGCGCTACCGGGAGAATGCCGGCGACCGCTTCCACATCGCCCGCCCCGTGACCGTCGTCCGGGACGACGCGGACATCCTCGCCGTCTGGCTGGCGCCCGGCACCGAGTGCGTCAGGCCGGTGCTCGCCGACGGGACTCCCGTCCACGAGGAGCCGCTGCGGTCGCGTTACACCAAGCCGCGGACCGTACAGCGCGACCGCTGGTTCGGCACCGGTGTGCTGAAGCTGGCGCGGCCGGGCGAGCCCTGGTCGGTGTGGCTGTTCTGGGAGCCGGGCTGGCGGTTCAAGAACTGGTACGTCAACCTCGAAGAGCCCCTGGCGCGTTGGGACGGCGGCGTGGACTCCGAGGACCACTTTCTGGACATCTCCGTCCACCCGGACCGCAGTTGGCACTGGCGCGACGAGGACGAGTTCGCGCAGGCCCAGCGGGACGGGCTGATGGACGCCGAAGTCGCCGAGCGGGTACGGGCGGCGGGCCGGTCCGCGGTGGAGACGATCCGCGCCTGGGGGCCTCCGTTCTCGGACGGCTGGCAGCACTGGCGCCCGGATCCGTCCTGGGCTGTACCGTCACTGCCGGAGGACTGGCACTGCACGCCCGCGCACGTGTCCACATGAGACCCTTGATGCGCCCCCGGGCCACAACCGTAGGATCGTCCTCCACAAGTGATTACAGCAGTAACTCCCGGCACGTGTGCCGGGCCTGACCATACGTCACCGAGGGGCGGCAGGACGTGAGCGAGGGGTACGAGGGCAACACCGGTACGGACCACGATCCGTTCGCCGGTGGCACAGGAACAGCCTTTCACCACGCGGGAATTCCGTTCCTGGGGCACGTATTCCGGGTATCGGCATTTCGGCGGGACGCATTGCGCGCCAGGCGCGCAGTCATGGCCCCGGACGGACGGATTCGACACGCGTGACGGAGCAGCCGACCTCCTTCGAGCGCCCTGAGACCGGCGCCGACCCCACGGACCCCCGCGGGGCGCTCCTGCGTACCCCCGGCGCGGGGGCGCGCGCCTCCGCCTTACCGGCACAGGCCCGCACCGGCGAGACGCCGCCCGCGGGCACGCCTGCCGGTGACACGGAGCACTCCCAGCCCGCCGCCGTCGAGCCGGACCACCACCGTCCGCGGCCCGTTCCCGAGGGGGTCGCTGTTCAGCACGGCACCGAAGACGACAAGTCCCGCGAGGACCGCCGTACCGGCCAGGGCGTGGCGCCCGGCCGGCCCACGCCGATGCGGCGGGACGGCGACCGGCTGCGCTTCGTCGGCGCCGCGACCCGGCGGATCGCCCGCGGCATCGACCTCGACGAGATCGTGATGGGGCTGTGCCGGGCGACCGTACCGACGTTCTCGGACGCGATCCTGGTCTATCTGCGCGACCCGCTGCCGGTCGGCGACGAGCGGCCCACCGGCCCGGTGGTGCTGCGGCTGCGCCGTACCGACCGGATCCCGGAGGAGCGGGACACCGAGGGCGGTTTCGCGCCCGTGCCGCAGCCCGAGCCGACGGATCTGACGCCGGCCAGCGCTGAGCTGTGCGAGGTACGGCCCGGCGGCGCGCTGAACGAGGTGCTGCGCGGAGTGCGCCCGGTCTTCGCCGACGCCCCGGCCGCCCGCGCCGCGCTGCCCGAGCTCCTCGGCGACGACGTGGCCGTACCCGGCGGCCAGCGTGCCATCCTCGCCCCGCTGCGCGGCCGGCGCCGGGTCATCGGCGCCGCGCTCTTCCTGCGTCGCCCGGAACGCATGGCCTTCGAGCCCGACGACCTCCTCGTCGCCGCCCAGCTGGCCACGCACAGCGCACTCGGCATCGACAAGGCGGTGCTGTACGGCCGTGAGGCGTACATCGCCGACGAGCTGCAGCGCACGATGCTGCCCGAGAACCTGCCCCGGGCCACCGGCGTACGGCTGGCGTCCCGCTACCTCCCCGCCGCCGAGACCGCACGCGTCGGCGGCGACTGGTACGACGCCATCCCGCTACCGGGCAGCCGCGTGGCGCTGGTGGTGGGCGACGTCATGGGGCACTCCATGACCTCCGCCGCGATCATGGGCCAGCTGCGCACCACGGCGCAGACCCTCGCCGGGCTCGACCTGCCGCCGCAGGAGGTCCTGCACCACCTCGACGAACAGGCCCAGCGCCTCGGCACCGACCGCATGGCGACCTGCCTGTACGCCGTCTACGACCCGGTGTCGCACCGCATCACCATCGCCAACGCCGGCCATCCGCCGCCCGTGCTGCTGCATCTCGGCGGTCGGGCGGAGGTGCTGCGGGTGCCGCCCGGCGCCCCCATCGGTGTCGGCGGCGTCGACTTCGAAGCCGTAGAGCTGGACGCGCCCGCCGGAGGGACCCTGCTCCTCTATACGGACGGGCTGGTCGAGTCCCGGCTGCGGGACGTGTGGACCGGCATAGAGCAGCTGCGCGAGAAGCTCGCCGCGACCGCGCAGCTGACCGGGCCCGATCATCCGCCGCCGCTGGAGGCGCTCTGCGACGAGGTGCTCGACATGCTCGGCCCGGGCGACCGGGACGACGACATCGCGCTGCTCGCCGCCCGCTTCGACGGGATCGCGCCCAACGATGTGGCGTACTGGTTCCTGGAGCCGGAGGAGATGGCGCCCGGCAAGGCCCGGCGGCTGGCCCGGCGCGCGCTCGCCCGCTGGGACATGGAGGAGCTGACCGACTCGGTGGAGCTGCTGGTCAGCGAGGTCGTGACCAATGCCGTGCGCTATGCGACCCGGCCGATCACGCTCCGGCTGCTGCGCACCGACGTACTGCGCTGCGAGGTCGGTGACGATGTGCCGCAGCTGCCGCGGCTGCGGCAGGCGCGGCACACGGACGAGGGCGGACGCGGGCTGTATCTGGTGAACCGGCTGGCCCGGCGCTGGGGAGCGACGCGGCTGAGCACGGGCAAGGTGGTCTGGTTCGAGCTGAACCGGACTTAGACCGGATCCAAATGTTGCCGATGTCCCGACGACGGAGTTGACTGGCTGGCGTGAGCGAAGCGACCTGACCGATCCCCCATGCACGACGGGAGGACGCTCGTGACGCAGACACCTCAGCAGGTTCCGTACACCACGAACATCCACGGGATCCCGGTGGAGAGCGACGAGCACTCGCTGACCATCGGGTCCAACGGCCCCATCCTGCTCCAGGACCACTACCTCATCGAGAAGATGGCCCAGTTCAACCGGGAGCGGGTCCCGGAGCGTGTGGTGCACGCCAAGGGAAGTGGCGCATACGGCACCTTCGAAGTAACCAACGACGTCAGCCAGTTCACCAAGGCCGACCTGTTCCAGCCCGGCAAGCGCACCGAGATGCTGGCGCGCTTCTCGACCGTCGCGGGTGAGCTCGGCTCCCCCGACACCTGGCGCGACCCCCGCGGCTTCGCGCTGAAGTTCTACACGGAGCACGGCAACTACGACCTGGTCGGCAACAACACGCCGGTCTTCTTCGTCCGTGATCCACAGAAGTTCCAGGACTTCATCCGCTCCCAGAAGCGCCGCCCGGACAACGGGCTGCGCGACAACAACATGCAGTGGGACTTCTGGACCCTCTCCCCCGAAAGCGCGCACATGGTGACGTGGCTGATGGGCGACCGGGGCATCCCGAAGACGTACCGCAACATGAACGGGTACTCCTCCCACACCTATATGTGGGTCAACGGCGGCGGCGAGAAGTTCTGGGTCAAGTACCACATCAAGACCGACCAGGGCATCGACTTCCTCACCCAGGCGGACGCCGACCGGCTCGCGGGTGAGGACGCCGACTGCCACCGCCGCGATCTGTTCGAGGCGATCCAGCGCGGCGAGCACCCGTCCTGGACGGTCCATGTGCAGGTGATGCCGTTCGAGGACGCCCCCGACTACCGGTTCAACCCGTTCGACCTGACCAAGGTGTGGCCGCACGGCGACTATCCGCTGATCGAGGTCGGCCGGATGACCCTCAACCAGAACCCCGAGGACTACTTCATCCACATCGAGCAGGCCGCGTTCGAGCCGTCCAACCTGGTGCCGGGCATCGGCCCGTCCCCGGACAAGATGCTGCTCGGCCGGCTCTTCTCGTACCCGGACACGCACCGTTATCGCATCGGTCCGAACTATGCGCAGCTGCCGCCGAACCGGCCCCGGTCGGCGGTCAACTCGTACGCCAAGGACGGGCCGATGCGGTACGAGGCCGCCCGCACCGGTGCGCCGTACGCGCCCAACTCGTACGGGGGTCCGGCCGCGGCGGTTCAGCAGTTCGGTGATGTCGCCGGCTGGCAGGCGGCGGGGGAGATGGTGCGGGAGGCGTACAAGCTGCACCGTGAGGACGACGATTTTGGCCAGCCGGGGACGATGGTTCGGCAGGTGCTTGATGACGCCGCTCGCGCGCGGCTGGTCTCCAATGTCAGCGGGCATCTGAAGCAGGGGGTTACGCGGCCGGTCGTGGACCGCGCTCTGCAGTACTGGCGCAATATCGACAAGGAGATCGGGGATCGGATCGCCCACGAGGTGAATGGACGGTAGGCGCTCCGTTCGGGGAGCTCAGTGTCGTTGTGCGGCTGCGCGGCGGTGGGGGCTGGTCGCGCAGTTCCCCGCGCCCCTAAGTCACTCAGGGCGCCCAGCGTTGGCCGGGCGCCCCTTTTCTACAGTCCCGGATCCGGATCTATCGGATCCTCCGGATTGCCGTCCGCCGGTGGTGGTGACGTCGTAGGCGTCTGGCTCGGAGTTTGAGAGGGCGTCTGGCTCGGAGTCTGAGAGGGCGTTTGGCTCGGCGGCCGCGATGTCGTCGGGGCCTCGCTGGTCGGCTCCTCGGATGTCGGCTCGTTGCTCGGGGTCTCGGTGGGCTGCTGGGTGGGCGTCGGTGTCCAACTCGGCTCGACGCCCGCGCCCTGGGTGGTGTCCAGGTCGAACTTGGCGTCCGTCTTTGTCACGCCGAACATGTACGCCGCCCAGATCTGGGCCGGGAGGCCGCCGCCGTTGACCCTGCCCTTGCCCGGCAGGGTGCCGGTCGCGCCCTTCATGTCGACCTGCTTGCCGGTCTTGAGGTCCTCGCCGAACATGCCGACCGAGGTCACCATGTCCGGCGTGTACCCGGTGAACCAGGCCGACCTGCCGAAGTCGGAGGTACCCGTCTTGCCGGCGACCTCCTGGCCGTCGCGGGCCGGGTTGTCGCGCACCGATGTGCGGGCCGTACCGTCGTCGACCACGCCGGTCAGCACCGAGGTCACCGTGTCCGCCGCCTCACGGCTGATCACCTGCTCGCCGATCGGGTCCGGCATCTTGATCGTCCGGTCGTTCTGCTCGGCCGATGCGATGAGGGTCGGGGTGACCTTCTTGCCGTGGTTGTCGAGGGTGGCATAGACCCCGGCCATCTGCAGCGGGCTGGCGCCCATGGTGCCGAGGGTGTGTGCGGCCCGCGGTGTCAGATCCGCGGTGTCCATGCCGAGCTTGGTGGCCGTCTCCATCATCTTGTCCAAGCCGACGTCGATGCCCATCTGCGCGAACACCGAGTTGATGGACTTGTTCGTCGCCGTCTGAACGGTGACGTCGCCGTAGTCGACGTCGTCCTCGTTCGGCGGGGCGAAGCCGATCTTCTTGCCGTCTTCCACGACGGGCCGCTTGCTCGTGCCGTCGTAGACCGTGCGCGCGCCGATCGTCGTGCCGTCCTGCGTCTTGGCCTTGTTCTCCAGGGCGGCGGCGAGGATCACCGGCTTGAACGTCGACGCGGGCTGGTAGTCGGTCCTCGTCGCGTTGGAGCGGTAGTGCTTGAAGTAGTCCGCACCGCCGTAGAGGGCGACGATCTTGCCCGTCTTGGGGTCGACGGAGACGGCGCCCGCCTGGATGTCCCCGTCGACGGGCCGCTTTTTGGGGTCCAGCTTGCTGGTCAGCTGGGTCTTGGCGGCCTTCTCCAGTTGCGCCTGCTTCTTCTTGTCGATGTTCAGGGTGATGGTCCAGCCCTGACCCTTGACCTGGGCCTCCGCCTCGGAGCGGGAGAGGCCCTCCTGCTTCATCAGCTGGTTCTCCAGCTGGGTGTTGGCGAGTTCGACCAGATAGCCCTTCTGGCCTTCCAGACCGGCGGCGGCCTTCGGCTCCTTGGGCACCTCGAACTTCATGGCCTGGCGCTTGCCGGAGTCCAGCCAGCCCATCTCGACCATGTTGTCCAGGACGTAGTTCCAGCGCTCCTGCACCAGTTCCTTGCCGGTTTCGGAAGCGACCGCCCAGTCATACGAGCTGGGCGCCTGCAGGAGGGCGGCGAGGTAGGCGCCCTGCTGGACCGAGAGCTTGTCGGCGTCGACGCGGTAGTAGGCCTGCGCGGCGGCCTGGATGCCGTAGGCGTTGCGGCCGAAGTAGCTGGTGTTGAGGTAGCCCGCGAGGATGTCGTCCTTGGACATCTGGCGGTCCACCTTCAAGGAGATGACGATCTCCTGCAGCTTGCGGGAGACCGTCTGCTCCTGGCTGAGGTAGTAGTTCTTGACGTACTGCTGGGTGATCGTCGAACCACCCTGGGCGCCCTTGCCGGACAGCGTGTTGAACACACCGCGGGCCGTGCCCTTGAGGTCGATGCCGGCGTCCTTGTAGAAGGTCTTGTTCTCGGCGGCGACGAAGGTGTTCCGGACGTCCTTGGGCACCTTGGACAGGTCCACGATCTCGCGGTTGACCTTGCCGTCGCGTGCCAGGACCGAGCCGTCGCTGTACTTGTAGACGTTGCTCTGCATCTTCGCGGCCTGCGCCGCCGCGTTGCCGTCGGGGACGTCGACGACCAGGTACAGCACGATGAAGCCGCCGATGCCGAGCAGGCAGACGCCGAGGAACGTGCCGAGGAGCTTCTTCCAGGTGAACAGCCGGCGTATGAAGCTCTTGCCGTCGTTCTTCCCCGGCGCTCGTCGCGAGCGGCGCCTGGGCGCGGCGCGGTGGCCACCGCGCTGCCGCGCTCGTCTCTCTTCCGCTCGTCCCATGGCTCCGTCTGCTCCGCTTCCGTCGTCGGCTGTCACACAGGTTGCGCGCTCAGGTCAGCTCAGAAAGCTAACACCGCTGTATGTGACAAAGGGCGTGCGATCCGGTCTTTTACGGACGTGACAATCAGCACCTGCCCCAACAGAACCGACGGCTGAGAGGGGGTTAGGGTTGCTGCCGTGGGGTAATCTGATATCACTTAGCTAGAACGAAGCTAGGCGAGCAACAGCTCCATCGAGAACCGGGGGAACACCCATGACCACGCACGACACCGCACCCGACCTCCCCGACATGCCCGAACCGCGCGTTCGTGAATTCACCGCGCACAGCATCGGCGGCGGGCTCGCGCTGCTGCTCGGTCTGGTCGGGCTGCTGGGCGGAATCGGGATGATCGTGGCCGCGACGGCGGTCTCCGGGGCCGGCGGCAAGACCGCGCTGATCGTCGGCGGCATCGTCGTCGCCATCGCCGCGTTCCTCGCGATGTGCGGGCTGAACATGGTGGCGCCTGGCGAGGCCCGGGTGGTCCAGCTCTTCGGGCGGTACCGGGGGACGATCCGGCAGGACGGGCTGCGCTGGGTGAACCCGCTGACCTCACGCACCAAGATCTCGACCCGGGTACGCAATCACGAGACCGCGGTCCTGAAGGTCAACGACGCCTACGGCAACCCGATCGAGCTCGCCGCGGTCGTCGTATGGAAGGTGCAGGACACCGCCCAGGCCACCTTCGAGGTCGACGACTACTTCGAGTTCGTCTCCACACAGACCGAGGCGGCCGTCCGGCACATCGCCATCGAGTACCCGTACGACGCCCATGACGAGGAAGGGCTGTCGCTGCGCGGCAACGCCGAGGAGATCACCGAGAAGCTCGCGGTCGAGCTGCACGCGCGCGTGGAGGCGGCCGGCGTCCAGATCATCGAGTCCCGCTTCACGCACCTCGCCTACGCGCCGGAGATCGCCTCGGCGATGCTCCAGCGGCAGCAGGCGGGCGCGGTCGTCGCCGCGCGGCGGCAGATCGTGGACGGGGCGGTCGGCATGGTCGAGGCGGCGCTCGCCCGGATCACCGAGCAGGACATCGTGGAGCTCGACTCGGAGCGGAAGGCGGCGATGGTGTCCAACCTGATGGTGGTGCTGTGCGGGGACCGCTCGGTGCAGCCGGTGCTCAACACAGGGACTCTTTACCAGTGACGGATTCGTCTGAGGCCTCCTCGAGGGATGAGGCCTCCTCGGAGAAGCGGCGGCCGCAGCAGCGCAAGCAGGTGCTGCTGCGGCTGGACCCGTCGGTGTACGAGGCGCTGGCGCGGTGGGCCGGGGACGAGCTGCGGTCGGCCAATGCGCAGATCGAGTTCCTGCTGCGCAAGGCGCTGGCGGAGGCGGGCCGGCTGCCGGGCGAGGCAGGGCCGATTCCGCGTCGCGGACGCCCGCCCTCGCAGCAGTAGCGGAACCGTGACAATCGCGCCTCACCTGCACCGTCGTACGCCCCGTGCCGCCCTACACACTCGGCGTATACACCCGGGGTATACGCACTGTGTACAGTCCTCCTCATGTCCATCGGTCACACCCTCCTGGGGCTCCTGGAGTCCGGCCCGCGTCACGGTTACGACCTGAAGCGGGCCTTCGACGAGAAGTTCGGTCACGACCGGCCGCTGCACTACGGCCAGGTCTACTCGACGATGTCCCGACTGCTGAAGAACGGGCTCGTCGAAGTCGACGGGATCGAGCCCGGCGGCGGTCCGGAACGCAAGCGGTACGCGATCACCGAAGCCGGCATCACCGACGTACAGCAGTGGCTGGCGACGCCGGAGAAGCCGGAACCGTATCTGCAGTCGACCCTGTACACCAAGGTCGTTCTCGCGCTGCTGACGCACCGGAACGCCGCCGACACCCTCGACACCCAGCGTTCGGAGCATCTGCGGATGATGCGCATCCTCACCGACCGCAAGCGCAAGGGCGATCTCGCGGACCAGCTGATCTGCGACCACGCCCTGTTCCATCTCGAAGCAGATCTGCGCTGGCTGGAGCTGACGGCCGCGCGTCTGGACAAGCTCGCTGAGGCGGTGACCCGATGACCCCCGCAGGCTCCCTGCTCGTCGCGACCGATCTGCGCAAGGCGTACGGTCCGACCACGGCGCTCGACGGCGCCGAGTTCTCCATCCACCCCGGCGAGGTCGTCGCCGTCATGGGCCCCTCGGGCTCCGGGAAGTCGACCCTGCTGCACTGCCTCGCGGGCATCGTGCCGCCGGATTCCGGGTCGATCACCTACAACGGCCGCGAGATGGCCACCATGGGCGATGCCGAGCGCAGTGCGCTGCGGCGGAGCGAGTTCGGGTTCGTGTTCCAGTTCGGCCAGTTGGTGCCCGAACTCACCTGCGTCGAGAACGTCGCCCTGCCGCTGCGGCTCAACGGGACGAGCCGCAAGGAGGCCGAGAAGGCCGCCCTGTCCTGGATGGAGCGGCTGGAGGTCGACGAGCTGCGCAAGAAGCGGCCCGGCGAGGTCTCCGGTGGTCAGGGGCAGCGGGTCGCCGTCGCCCGCGCGCTGGTGACCAACCCGCGCGTGCTGTTCGCCGACGAGCCGACCGGCGCGCTGGACTCGCTCAACGGCGAGCGGGTGATGGATCTGCTCACGGATGCCGCCCGGTCCACCAACGCCGCCGTCGTGCTGGTCACGCACGAGGCCCGGGTGGCCGCGTACTCGGACCGCGAGATCGTCGTACGGGACGGCAAGTCCCGGGACATGGAGCGCGTCGTATGAACGCCCGCCCGTCTCCCACCACCACCCCAACCGAGGCTCCCCCAGAGCCGAAAGCCTGGGGGGACCCCCATCGCGCCGCCCCTTCTTATTCCAAGTGGACGAGGGACCTGGGCATGGGGGTCCGGTTCGCGTTCGCCGGGGGACGCGAGGGCTGGGTCCGGGTCCTGCTGACGGGGGTCGGCGTCGGGCTCGGGGTGGCGCTGTTGCTGCTGACGACGGCGCTGCCGAACGCGCTGGACGCCCGGAGCGACCGGGAGGCCGCCCGGTCGGACATCAACTACGGCGGGGAGGAAATACCGAAGGCGGACAACACCATGCTGGTCGCGGCCAGCGGTACGACCTTCCGCGACAAGAGCATCCGCGGGCGGGACGTGCAGCCCGAGGGCCCGAAGGCACCGCTGCCGCCCGGCGTCGAGAAGCTCCCGGCGGTCGGCGAGATGGTGGTCTCCCCCGCGCTGAAGAAGCTGCTCGGCTCCGACGAGGGGAAGCTGCTGCGGGAGCGGCTGCCGCAGAAGATCGTCGGGACCATCGGGGACAGCGGGCTGATCGGCCCCACCGACCTCACCTTCTACCGGGGCGGCGAGGGCCTCGCGGCGCAGCTGACCAACGGCGGGGTGGTGCGGATCGACGAGTACGGGCGACAGAGCCAGGGCTCGGAGCCGCTGGACCCCGTCCTGCTCCTGCTGATCCTCGTCGTCTTCGTGGTGCTGCTGATGCCGGTCGGTGTGTTCATCGCCGCGGCCGTGCGGTTCGGCGGCGAGCGGCGGGACCGTCGGCTCGCGGCACTGCGGCTGGTCGGCTCCGACAGCCGGATGACCAAGCGGGTGGCGGCGGGCGAGGCGCTCGCGGGGGCCGCCCTCGGGCTGGTCCTCGGCACGGGCTTCTTCCTGATCGGCCGTGAGATCGCGGGCACCATGGAGGTGTTCGACGTCAGCGTCTTCCCGAGCTACCTCAACCCCTCGCCCGCGCTGGCCCTGCTGGTCGCGATCCTCGTGCCGGCGGCCGCGGTGCTGGTCACGCTGCTCGCACTGCGGGGAGTGGTGATCGAGCCGCTCGGAGTGGTCCGTACGGCGAAGCCCGCGCGGCGCCGGCTGTGGTGGCGGCTGCTGCTGCCGCTGGCCGGGCTGGGGATGCTCTACCCGATGATCGGCCAGGGTCGCGACGAAGGGGACTTCAACCAGTACCTCGTCATCGGCGGTGTGATGCTGCTGCTCGTCGGTGTGACGGCGCTGCTGCCGTGGATCGTCGAGACGGTCGTCGGCAAGCTCGGCTCGGGCGGCATCGCCTGGCAACTCGCCGTGCGCAGGCTCCAGTTGAGCAGCGGCACGGCGGCCCGCATGGTCAACGGCATCGCGGTCGCGGTGGCCGGGGCGATCGCGCTGCAGATGCTGTTCGCCGGGGTCGAGGGCGACTACACCAAGCCGACGGGCAAGGACGTCACCCGGGCGCAGATGCAGGTGAGCCTGCCGGAGGGGGTGTCCCTCGCGCAGTCCGCGGCGAAGTTCCGGGACACCGAGGGGGTACGGAAGGTCTATGCGTACGACGAGGGATACGTCGGCGAGAAGCCGATGGACGCCGAGCTCAGCTCCGCGGTGACCGTGGGCGACTGCGCCTCGCTGCGCGAGGTGGCGAGCCTGTCGTCGTGCCGTGACGGGGATGTCTTCGCCGTGCAGGGCGTCAAGGAGGACAGCGCGAACAGCGTCGACAACGGCGGCGTGAACACGGAGGAGCTGGTGAAGCCCGGCCGCACGGTGTACTTCGACCCGGGGTACACGGACGGGCCCAAGTCCACACCGATCCCCTGGACCCTGCCGTCGACGATGAAGAAGGCTCAGGCGCGCCTCGACATGACCGGATCGCAGCGGGCCGGCCTCATGGTCACCCCCAAGGCGCTGCCCGCGGGGGCCGTGCCCAGCATGAGCGGTCAGATCTACCTCAACCTCGACGAGTCCGTGCCGGACGTCTACGACCTGGTCCGGAACACGACGGCCACGTTCGACCCGATCAACGAGCCGATGATGTGGTCCTCCACCGAGCGCTCCGACCGCTACGACTCCATCCGCACCGGCCTGTTCGTCGGCGCCGCCTGTGTCCTGGCACTGATCGGCGCGAGCCTGCTGGTGTCCCAGCTGGAGCAGTTGCGGGAGCGCAAGAAGCTGCTGTCGGCGCTGGTCGCCTTCGGCACCCGCCGGCGCACGCTGAGCCTGTCGGTGCTGTGGCAGACGGCGATCCCGATCGCCCTCGGTCTGGTGCTGGCGTCGGTGGTCGGTCTCACGCTGGGCGCGGTGCTGCTCAAAATGGCGCAGGCCTCGATCACCGTGGACTGGCCGAGCGTCCTGGTCATGATCGGCGCCGGCGCGGCAGTCGTCGTCGCCGTCACCCTCCTCAGCCTGCCACCGCTGCTACGGCTGATGCGACCGGACGGCCTGCGCACGGAGTAGCTCAGCCCTGCTAGTTCAACACCCGTACAGGAAGCGGCCGCAGCGCCTCACGGAGCGCTGCGGCCAGTTCCTCGTATTCGGCTCCGCGTGCCGCGCCCGTGCGCATGGCGAGGGCGATTCGGCGGGTGGGGGCGGGGTCGGCGAAGTAGCCGGTGAGGAGTTGGTTGCTGCGGGTTGTCTCGACCTTGACGGCGGTGCGCGGCAGGAGGGTCACGCCGAGTCCGCCCGCGACGAGTTGGACGAGGGTGGACAGCCCGGCGGCCGTGGTGGTCACCGGCGCGTCCGCCCGCCCGGCCTCCCGGCAGATGTCGAGCGCCTGGTCGCGCAGGCAGTGCCCCTCGTCGAGCAGCAGGAGGTTGAGTTCGCGCAGCACCTCGCGCGCGATGCCCTCCCGGCCGCCGAGCGCGTGATCGAGCGGCGTGACGAGCACGAAGTCCTCGTCGAACAGCGGGAGTTCGGCGACGCCCGGCACCCCGAGCGGCACGGCGAGCAGCAGCAGATCGAGCCGTCCGCCGGTGAGGCCCTCGATCAGGTTCGCGGTCTGCTCCTCGTGCACCTGGAGGTCGAGGTCCGGATACCGGTCGTGGATGAGCCGCAGCACGGTCGGCAGGACGTACGGCGCGACGGTCGGGATGACGCCGAGGCGCAGCACCCCGGTGAACGGTGCCCGCACCGCCTCCGCCTCCTCCAGCAGCGCCGACACCTCCTCAAGCACCGCCCGCGCGCGTACGGCGAGACGCTCACCGGCGGGCGACAGCAGCACCTTGCGGGTCGTCCGCTCCAGCAGCGTCACGCCGAGGGTCTCCTCCAGCGCGGAGACCGCGCCGGACAGGGCGGGCTGGCTCATGCCGATCGCGGCGGCGGCGTCCCGGAAGTGGAGGTGGTCGGCGACGGCGGCGAAGGCACGCAGCTGGGCGAGGCTGGGCTGCCTCCTCTTACTCACGGTCACTGATAACTGCCTCCGATCAACTCGACCCAGTGTAGCTATTTCCGTAATCAATGCAGCCTGTGTAAGCATCGAGCACGTCCAACCCATGGGAAACGCCTACACAATGGGCGTTTCCTCGCTGCAAGGAGAGCTAGTGCTCACTGTCGGTGACAAGTTCCCCGAGTTCGAACTGACCGCCTGTGTCTCGCTGGAGAAGGGCAAGGAGTTCGAGACGATCAACCACAAGACCTACGAGGGCAAGTGGAAGATCGTGTTCGCCTGGCCGAAGGACTTCACCTTCGTCTGCCCGACCGAGATCGCGGCCTTCGGCAAGCTGAACGAGGAGTTCGCCGACCGCGACGCGCAGGTCCTCGGCTTCTCCGGTGACTCGGAGTTCGTCCACCACGCCTGGCGCAAGGACCACGACGACCTGCGTGACCTGCCGTTCCCGATGATGGCCGACTCCAAGCACGAGCTGATGCGCGACCTCGGCATCGAGGGCGAGGACGGCTTCGCCAAGCGCGCGGTCTTCATCGTCGACCACAACAACGAGATCCAGTTCTCCATGGTGACCGCCGGCTCCGTCGGCCGTAACCCCAAGGAGGTCCTGCGGGTCCTGGACGCCCTGCAGACCGACGAGCTGTGCCCGTGCAACTGGAGCAAGGGCGACGAGACGCTGGACCCGGTCAAGCTGCTGGCCGGTGAGTGAGTAATATGTCACATGACACTCTGAAGTCCGCGCTCCCGGACTACGCCAAGGACCTGAAGCTCAACCTGAGTTCGGTCATCGGCAACTCCGACCTCCCCGCTCAGCAGCTCTGGGGCACCGTCCTGGCGACCGCCATCGCCTCGCGCTCCCCGATCGTCCTGCGCGAGCTGGCCCCCGAGGCGAAGGCGAACCTCTCGCCGGAGGCGTACACGGCGGCCAAGTCCGCCGCCGCGGTCATGGCGATGAACAACGTCTTCTACCGCACCCGCCATCTGCTCTCCGACCACGAGTACGGCACCCTGCGGGCCGGCCTCCGGATGAACGTCATCGGCAACCCCGGTGTCGACAAGGTCGACTTCGAGCTGTGGTCCTTCGCCGTCTCCGCCATCAACGGCTGCGGCATGTGCCTCGACTCCCACGAGCAGGTCCTGCGCAAGGCTGGCGTGGACCGCGAGGTGATCCAGGAGGCCTTCAAGATCGCCTCGGTGGTCCAGGCGGTCGGCGTGACGCTGGACGCGGAAGCGGTGCTCGCCGAGTAACACCCGGCTGCCGGGGCCCCGTTCACCTCAGTGGTGAGCGGGGCCCTTTCGGTTCTACGACTGCTGCGGCGGCGTGTCCGTGGGCTGCACCGGCGCCACATCCACCGCGGTGGCCCCCCGGGGACGCGGAGAGTGCCGTAGCGCGGCCTCCTGGGAGTACGCCTTCAGATAGCTGCCCACCGTGTTCGTCACCGCCACCAGCGGCACCGCGACGATCGCACCGCCGATGCCCGCGACCAGGCCACCCGCCGCCACCGACAGCACCACGGCCAGCGGATGGACGCGGACCGCCCGCCCGAGGATGAACGGCTGCAGGATGTGGCCCTCGATCTGCTGGACCGCGAGCACGACCACCAGGGTCATCACCGCGGTGAAGACGCCCTGGGTCACCAGGGCCACCACGACCGCCAGAGCGCCCGAGGCCACCGCGCCCACCAGCGGGATGAAGGAGAACAGGAAGATGAAGACGGCCAGGGGCACGGCCATCGGCACGTCCAGGAAATATATGCCGATGCCGATGAAGACGGCGTCGATCAGGGCCACCAGCACCGTGCCGCGGACGTACGCCGTGAGCGTCCGCCATGCGCGCGGGCCGGCCCCGGCGACACCGGGACGGGCGGCAGCCGGAACGAGCTTCAGCGTCCACTCCCAGATGCGCTTGCCGTCGTAGAGGAGGAACAGCGTCGAGAAGGCCGCCAGCAGTATGCCGGTGAGCGCCTCGACGATGACCGTCACGCCCTCCAGGCCAGCGGAGGTGATCTCGTCGGTGTTGGCGCCGATCGCCTCGCGCAGGTTCTCGGCGATGTCGTTGATCTGCTTGTCGGTGACGTGGAACGGGCTGTTGAGCAGCCAGTTGCGCAGCTCGTCGATGCCGTCCTGGATCTGGTCGGAGAGGTTGTCGATGTTCTCCATGACCTGCCAGGTCACGAACCAGCCGATGAGCCCGATCACGACGAAGCCGAGGATCGCGGTGAGCGCGGTGGCGATGCCGCGTGGTACGCCGTACCGCCGCAGCCGGGTCACCGCGGGCTCCAGCAGCGCGGTGATCAGCAGCGCGGCCACGAAGGACAGCACGACGAGCTGGACGGCGCTGATGACCCGCATCAGCACCCAGAGCGTGCCCGCGAGGACCAGCAGCCGCCAGCCGGCCTCGGCGGCGACCCGTACCCCCCAGGGCACGGCGAGCGCGGGATCGGGACGGTCGGGGCGGGTGGCGACCTCAGGGGCGTAGTCGGGCGGTGGCGGGACCTTCTCCGGGGTCTTCCTGGGCGGGTTGTCGGCGGCGATCGGCCCGACGTCGGCCCGCTCCACCTCGGCGCGGCGCTCGTCCAGCCGCTCTCCGATGTCGGTCAGTCCGGCACCCAGCCGACTGAGCCACCCTGGTACTCGCGACATGATCCGTCCCTTGGCCCCGTCTGTCCCCACCACTCCCCCCGGAGTCGTCCGGTCCGACCGTACATGGCCTGTTGCAGAGAGCCGAAAGCCCCTCACCGAAGGACGGTGAGGGGCTCGGAAAGGTTGAGCGCACAGAAGGGCTCAGTACCAGTTGTTGGCCTGCCAGAAGTCCCAGGCGCCGCACGGGCTGCCGTAGCGGTCGTTCATGTAGCTGAGGCCCCACTTGATCTGGGTGGCCGGGTTGGTCTGCCAGTCGGAGCCGACGGACGCCATCTTCGTACCGGGCAGCGCCTGGAAGAGGCCGTAGGCACCGGAGGAGGGGTTGACGGCCTGGTAGTTCCAGTCGGACTCGTGGTCCACGATGTTGCTGAAGCACTGGAACTGGTCGCTCGACACCATCGACTGCGCCATCGACTGGATCTCCGCGATGGAGTACGAGCTCTGGGGGGCGAAGTCGGAGGCGTCACGCGAAGCGCTGCGGCTCGCGGCCTTTTCCGCCTCTTCGCGCTCCTTGGCCTCCTGCGCCGCCTTCTCGGCGGCTTCCTTCTTCTCGACCGCGGACTGGGCGGCGGCCTTGCGGGCAGCCTCCTCGGCGTCCTTCTTGGCGGTCGCGTCCGCGGCGATGGCCTGGGTCTCGGCCTGCTGAGTCAGGGATGCGGTCTGGACCTGGGCCTGCTGGCCCGCGGGTATGTCCGCGAGCAGCGTCAGGTCGGCTGCCGCCGCTTCGGCGTCGTTGTTCTGCGCGGTGCTGCCCGAGGCAACGCCGACGACACTTCCGACAGCGGTGACCGCGGTGGCCGAGGCCACTGCGAATCCCCGGACCGAAATCCGGCTCACACGGTTTCCTTCCAGCATCGCCCGCTTCGGTGACCCTGGCGGACGCAATCGTGCCCCTGAACGCTGGCCTCCCAACTGCGGGGTCACGGGAGGCACGGGCCCGGTGGGCAACTCCCGCGAGGGGAGCGCCGCGTGGTGCGCGGGCGGCATACGACGTCGACTATGGAGTTGACCTGGTGTAGCTGTGGTGCCGTACCGCTGGGGGTACAGGTGTGTCGTATGCGGGGCCTGACAGGACTGAGACTCTGCCGTAACCGGACGCCGGGTGGCAATTCTGAGTTGCGTGTGAAAGCTCACATCCCGTTTGACCCAGGGGATTCTGAGAAACCGCAACACGCGAAGGCGCCGCCCAACTAGGCTCTGAGCCTTTGTTGGACGGCGCCAACTGCCAGGTAACCGGCCCTAATTGGGCATCGGTCGGCAGACCTCTCAGATCGCCCCGTCTTCGAGCATTTCGGTCACAAGCGCAGCGATCTGGGACCTCTCGGACCGCGTCAGCGTGACATGCGCGAAGAGCGGATGCCCCTTCAGCTTCTCGACGACGGCGACGACACCGTCGTACCGGCCGACGCGCAGATTGTCCCGCTGGGCCACGTCATGAGTGAGAATCACCCGCGAATTGGCGCCGATCCGGGACAGAACGGTCAGCAGTACGTTCCGCTCGAGGGACTGCGCCTCGTCCACGATCACGAACACGTCGTGCAGCGAGCGTCCGCGGATGTGGGTGAGCGGCAGGATCTCCAGCATCCCGCGCGCGCTGACCTCCTCGATGACCTCGCGGCTGGTGACCGCGGACAGCGTGTCGAAGACCGCCTGAGCCCAGGGGCTCATCTTCTCGGACTCGGAGCCCGGCAGATAGCCGAGCTCCTGCCCGCCCACCGCGTACAGCGGACGGAAGACCATGATCTTCTCGTGCTGACGGCGCTCCAGCACCGCTTCCAGGCCCGCGCACAGCGCCAGCGCCGACTTACCGGTGCCGGCCCGGCCGCCCATCGAGACGATCCCGACGTCCGGGTCGAGGAGCAGATCCAGCGCGATCCGCTGCTCCGCGCTCCTGCCCTTGATGCCGAACGCCTCACGATCCCCGCGCACCAGCCGGATGTTGCCCTCGGGCGTCATCCGCCCCAGCGCCTTGCCGCGCTCGGACTGGATGGTCAGACCGGTGTGGACGGGAAGCTCGGACGCCTCGGGGACATAGACCGTCCCCTCCTCGAAGAGGATGTCCACCTGCTCGCCGGGCAGGGTCAGTTCGGACATTCCGGTCCAGCCGGAGGCGTCCGTGATGGCGAGCTCGGCGCGGTACTCCTCGGCGAGGAGACCGACCGAGGACGCCTTGATCCTGAGCGGGAGGTCCTTGGACACGACGGTGACGTCGAACCCCTCGGCCTGCAGATTGCGGGCGACCGCGAGGATGCGGGAGTCGTTGTCCCCCAGGCGGTAGCCGGTCGGCAGAACGCTGGGGTCCGAGTGGTTGAGCTCGACACGGACGGTGCCGCCGAGGTCCCCGATCGGGATGGGAGCATCAAGACGGCCGTGCCGCACCCGGAAGTCGTCCAGCAGGCGCAGCGCCTGCCGGGCGAAGTACCCGAGTTCGGGATGGTGCCGCTTGGCCTCCAACTCCGTCACCACGACGATCGGCAGCACGACTTCGTGCTCGTCGAAGCGGTTCAGGGCGTTCGGGTCGGCCAGCAGGACGCTGGTGTCGAGAACATAAGTGCGCCGGTCGGGCTTGCGGCGCTTTGTGCTGGTCACCACGGAAGGACGTACCCCCTCGGAAGAGGTCGGGGAGCGACGGAGAGGAGCTGGACCGGTCGACGGCCGCATTGCACGGGCCGAGAACCGGCCCTCCGCTGCTTCGTCCGCGCGGTGAACGCACGATCGGGCTGGTGCAAAGGGCCTCCCGGGCGGACGGCCCCGTGCCGTCCGCTGAGATCCGACACCCGTGGTTCGGGTGTCGACCTGTCTGGCTTATGCCCTCGAACGTGCGATGCCATGCCACGGCATATGACGGCGCGCTGGTGAACTCTTTGTTACTTCCGCCCCAGAGAGGGTGACTTTTACTGCATGGGGTACGGCGGTTCAGCCGCCGTAACGGCGGTGGCGCGCGGCGTAGTCGCGCAGGGCACGCAGGAAGTCGACCTTGCGGAAGGCCGGCCAGAAGACCTCACAGAAGTAGTACTCGGAGTGGGCCGTCTGCCAGAGCATGAATCCGGACAACCGCTGCTCGCCGCTGGTGCGGATGACGAGGTCCGGGTCGGGCTGGGCGCCGGTGTAGAGATGCCGGCCGATGGTCTCGACGTCGACGGTGTCGGCCAGCTTCTCCAGCGAGGTGCCCTTGTCGGAGGCCTCCAGCAGCATCGAGCGCACCGCGTCGGCGATCTCCTGGCGACCGCCGTAGCCGATGGCGACGTTGACGACTATGCCGTCGACGCCGGCCGTGGTCTCCTCGGCTTCCTTGAGGGTGGTCTGCATCTGCTGCGGCAGCAGGTCGAGCGTGCCGACGTGGTGGACGCGCCAGCGGCCGTCGGTGGCGAGGGTCCGTACGACGTCCTCGATGATGCCGAGGAGCGGGACGAGTTCCTCCTGCGGGCGGTCGAAGTTGTCCGTCGACAGCAGCCAGAGGGTGACGACCTCGACGTCCGTCTCGGAGCACCAGCCGAGGAACTCCTCGATCTTCTCCGCGCCGGCGCGGTGACCGTGCACGGTGGTGGAGCCAGCTGCCTTTGCCCAGCGTCGGTTGCCGTCCATGATGACGCCGATGTGCTTGGGCACCTGAGCGTGGTCCAGGTGGCCTTCCACCCGGCGTGCGTACAGCCTGACGAGCAGGCTGCGCAGCTTGTCGCGCAGGTTCACGTGATTGTCAGCCCCTCCGTGCGGATGCGGTCCCCGCGGAGCGAGGGTACCGCCGTGGGGGTGAGGCGCGTATTCCGGGTGCGGGTTGTGGGGGCTGGTCGCGCAGTTCCCCGCGCCCCTTACCGGCGTTGCTGTGACTCACGTTTGGAAGGCGCCCCACTCTCGGGCAAAAAAACGGGCCGGTCCGTGGGGGGGAGACGGACCGGCCCGAGGGGGGGTTTCCACCATAACCCTTTGTAAGTGATGCTGGGTGCATCGGCGTGCCACAACTACTCTCCGGAGTCGGGTGGCGACGGCACGATGGCCGCAAATAGCCTCGTTCCGGGCGGGGTCGTGGCCGGATTGCAGCGATGTGGACGGCTCGGCGAGTCGGTGCGCATCCCCCGGGCGGGTGACCCCGTCAGCGAACGTCCGCTTGACGGTGAGAGGTACCGCGCAGCCCCCTCCTCTGCGCGGTACCGGCCGCGCAGCTTTGCTGGCGCGAATTACCTTGGTCCGAACTTACGTGAAGCATTGGCCGGGTGCGAGCCACCTGCGATAACAATGTGGAAACCGTGCATGATCGATGAATACGAAGGGCGAATCACCGGCAAAGCACCAATAGCCCGATTTGCACATACATGCGCGCCCTGCCTCCTCGGCATAGCGGACAGCTTCCGGCCTACTTCCGTCCTACCGTCGTCCCATGACCCTGAGGATCAGTTGGGACGCGGCGAGCGCACGTCGGCTGGAACGGCAATTCCTGGCCAACCCTGCGGAGGCGGGCGGGAACGTGGCCGCCGTGGTCTCCGCCATGCTCGGCGCGCATGCGCAGGTGCTGTCCGCGGCGGAGCTGTCGGTGGGGGTGCGGACGGTCGGCGTGACCCGGACGGACGTGCGGGCCGCGCTCTGGGAGGACCGCTCGCTCGTGAAGACGCACGGCCCGCGCGGAACGGTGCATCTCCTCCCGGCTGACGAACTCCCCCTGTGGAGCGCCGCGTTGACGGCGGTCCCGTCGGGGCCGAGCCCTTTCGCCCCCGCCGCCCGTATGACGGACGAGCAGGTGGCGCAGGTCGTGGCCGCGATCGGCGACGCGCTGGACGGCGTATGCCTGACGGTGGACGAGCTGAGCGAGGAGGTCGTGGCGCGGACGGGGCCGTGGGCCGGGGACCGGGTGATGCCGGCGTTCCAGGACATGTGGCCGCGCTGGCGTCAGGTGATGCACCGGGCAGGGCAGTCGGGTGCCCTGTGCTTCGGCCCGAACCGCGGTCGCAAGGTGACGTACACCCGTCCGCCTGCCTTCGATCCGCTGCCGCCGGAGCAGGCGCTGGGGATGCTCGTGCGCCGGTATCTGCGGGCGTACGGTCCCGCGACGCCGCGGCACTTCGCGAAATGGCTTGCGGCGCCAGGTAGTTGGGCGGGCGGGCTGTTCGGCACGCTTGCGGAGGCCGGGGAGATCGAGGAGGTCGACTTCGAGGGCGTGCCGGCTTGGGTGGTGGCGGGGGACACCGAGTTTCCGGAGGCTGGCCGCGGGGCCCGTGGTGTCCGGCTGCTGCCGTACTTCGACGCGTATGGCATCGCCGCCCAGCCGCGTGAGCGACTCTTCCGGGGTCCGGCGTACGAGAGGGCGCTGGCGGGTGGTCAGGCCGGCAATTACCCGGTGCTGCTGGTCGACGGCGTGGCGGCGGGCGTGTGGCACCAACGGCGCCAGGGACGTCGTACGACCGTCACGGTGGAGCCGCTAGGGCGGCTGACGGCGCGGCAGGAACGGGAGTTGGGGCGACAGGTGGAGCGGGTCGGGGAAGTGCTGCAGGCGCGGCCGGAGTTGGTGATCGGGACGGTGACGGCGGGGCCGCACGCGTAGGGACTCAGCCCGGCGGCCTGCGCAGTTCGAAGAGGTGGCGGGTGCTGTGGGCGACGAAGGGGCCGTGTGCCTCGATCTCGGCGTGCAGGGCGCGGAGTCGGGGTTCGTAGGCCTCGACGGTGAAGTCGGGGACCATCCAGATCACCTTGCGCAGGAAATGGACGACGGCTCCGATGTCGTAGAACTCCATACGGAGGCGTTCCGCCCGTACGTCGACGACTTCGAGCCCGGCGGCCTGGGCGTCGGCGCGCTCGCGGTCGGGGTGGCGGCCGTTGCGCTGCTCGTCGGACAACGGGCCGAGGAAGTACTCGACGAGTTCGAAGACGCTGCTGGGGCCGACGTGCTGGGCGAAGTAGGTGCCGCCGGGGCGGAGAACGCGGGCGATCTCCGGCCAGTGGGGGCGTACGGGGTGCCGGCTGACGACGAGGTCGAACGTCGCGTCCGCGAAGGGAAGCGCGGCGTCCTCGGGCGAGGCGACGACGGCGACGCCGCGGGGGCGGAGGAGGGCGGTGGCCTTGGCGACGTTGGGGGGCCAGCCCTCGGTGGCGACGGTGAGGAGCGGTGGATCCGGCTGGGCGCGCTCCAGGGCGAAGTCGAGGACCTCTCCCCCGCCGGTCTGGATGTCGAGCACGGCGGTGGTGCCGCGGAGGCGGGCGGCCATGGACTCCGCGTAACGCCACGAGGGCCGCGCCTCCGTGGCCCTGCCCTCGAACCAGGAGAAGTCCCAGCCGTCGGTGGGGTGGGTCACAGCTTCCTCGACGAGGTCTTCGTAGGTGCGGCCTTCGTGGGTGCGGGAGGCACCGGGCGCCGGGCGGCTCACGGGACCAGGGGCCGTACGTCTTCCGCCGCGAACCGCACGAACCCCTCCGGGTCGGGTTCGTCGCCGGTCGGCTGCAGGACGACCGTGTCGGCGCCGGCGTCGGCGAGGCGCTGGACGGCCTTGGCGACGGCTCCGGCGTCTCCCGCGACACCGAGGTCCGGGACGGATGCCACGCCTTCGGCGTCGAGCTCGGCGCGGAGCCGTGCGGCGGCGCCGGGACCGGTGGCGGTGAGGAGATAGACGACGACCTTGTGCGGTTCGGTACGACCGGCCGACTCCCGTCCCTCGTCGATGAGTTGCCGGGCACGCCGGACGCCGTCGGGGGGCGTACTCGCGGTGAGGATGGTCCCGTCGGCCGCCTCACCGGCCAGCCGCAGCGAGCGGGGCCCGGTGGCACCGGCGAGGACGGGCGGCGCGGGATCGGCGGGGGGCCAGTCGAGCGCGACGTCGTCGAGCTTGACGTACCGCCCGTCGGTCGTGATCCGCTCGCCGCGCAGCAGGGTTCGCAGGGCGAGCAGGTGCTCGCGCAGCAGCGTCACGGGTGACTCGACCCGGGCGCCCACCTGCCCCATCCAGTCCTGCACGCCGTGCCCGACGCCGACAATGGGGCGCCCCGGGAACATCCGGTGCAGCGAGGCGACCTCCATCGCGGTGATGGCCACGTTCCGCAGCGGCACGGGCAGCAGCCCGACCCCGACGCGCACCCGCTCCGTCCAGGCGAGAGCGGCGGCCGCGGTCGACAACCCGCCCTCCCGGAAGCAGTCCTCCCACAGCCAGAGCTCTTCAAGTCCCGTCTCGTCCGCGAGCCGGGCCACCTCCCGCAGTCGCTCGGGCGGCAGCTGAGGGCGGAACACGGCACCGAGTCCAATCGTCATACGGCCTTCCTACCCGGGCCGCGACGCGATGGACAACATCTTTTCCCGCGCGTCTACACCGTTGTGTCACCCTGCTGGGATGCGGCGTGGTTGGCGGGACGGACAGGGGACGTTGGTCGTGCCCGGAGGCGGCGGCCGTGCGGATGCCGTCTCCGTACCTCTGGAGATCGCCGCCTCGTATCGCGCCCGTACCAAAGGGCTGTTGGGGCGGGACGCCATTGACGGGGCGATGGTGCTCTCCCCCGCCAACAGCGTGCACACCTTCCGGATGCGGATCCCCATCGACGTCGCCTACCTCGACCGCCACCTCAAGGTCATCGCCGTGACGACCATGAAGCCGGGGCGACTTGGGATGCCCCGGCTTCGTGCCCGGCATGTGGTGGAGGCGGAGGCGGGGGTTATGAGCGGGTGGGGGTTGCGGGTCGGGGTTCGGGTGGAGATCGAGGGGGCGGAGTAGTCCCTGGGGGTAGTCCCTACGCTCCCGCCGCCGCCCCTGCCCGCTCGCGCCGCCGGACCGTCATCAGCAGCGTCCGCGGCCGTACCGTCGCGCGGGCCACCGGCTGCACCGTCCGGCCCGGGGGGAGTTCGAGGCGGACCTCTCGGGTGATCGTCGCGATGGCGGTGGCCAGTTCCGTGAGGGCGAAGCGGTCGCCGATGCACTTGTGCTTGCCGGCGCCGAAGGGGAGGAACGCGCCGGTCGGTGGGGGCTGGGCGGTGTCCAGCCAGCGGTCGGGGTCGAAGGTGAGCGGGTCGGGGAAGAGGGACGGGTCGCGGTGGAGGGCGTGCTGGCAGTAGGCCAGTTCGGTGCCGGCCGGGATGTCCCAGTCGCCGAGGCGGAGCGGTTCCAGGGTGCGGCGTGTGACGAGCCAGCCGGTGTGGTGCAGCCTGGTGGCCTCCTGGATGACGCGGTTCAGGTAGGGCAGGCGGGGCAAGTCGTCGAAGGTGACCGGGCGTTCGCCGAGGACGTCGGTGAGTTCCGTCTGGAGGCGTGCGTCGATCTCCGGGGCGCGGGCGAGTTCGTACAGGATCCAGGAGAGGACGGAGGCCGTGGTCTCCGTACCGGCGACCGCGAGGGTGAGGATCTCCGAGCAGATCTGGTACGACGTCAGGGGGCGGCCGGTGTCCTCGTCGGTGGCCCGGAGCAGCAGGGAGAGCATGTCTCCCGTGTCGCGTTCGGAGGCGCGCAGCTCGGCCACCGCGGCGTCGATCGTGGCGCGCACGGCGTCCCGGGCCGCGGTGAAGCGGCGGTTGGCGGGGAGCGGGAGTTTTTCCGCCCAGTCGGGGAGCATGATGCGGGTGCCCACGCCGTTCATGACGACGCTGAGGTCGCGGCGCAACTGCTGGAAGGCGTGTTCGTCGATGCTGCCGGAGAAGACGGTCGAGGCGAGCATGTCGAGGGAGAGTTTGACCATCGCCTCGCGGACGTCCAGGACCTGCCCGGGGCGCCAGTCGGCCAGGGCCGCGGTGACCTGCTCGCGCATCAGGTCGACGTAACGCGTGATCTCGGTCTGGCGGAAGGCGGGCTGGAGTTGGCGGCGTTTGCGGACGTGTTCCGTGCCCGCGGCGGTGACGACGCTGTCGCCGAGGAGCTGGCCCATCTTCTCGAAGAAGCGGCCCTTGTCGAGGGTGGGGGCGGCGTCGACCAGCATCGTTCGGATCAGGGCGGGATCGTTGACGACGACGGTGGGCTGCTGCGGCTGGAGGCGGATCTCTACGAGCGGACCGTAGGCGCGGAGCGAGGCGATGAAGGCGAGGTTGTCGCGCAGGAGGGGTATCGCGTGGCCCAGCAGGGGCCATGAGCCGGGCGCCTTGGGCATGGGGGGAGACGCGGTGGTCACGGGGCGGGTTCCCTTCGCAGAGTCTCATGGAGACAGCGCCGTGATCTCTTCCCGGGTCCGTGGGCAGGGCAATCCCTGTGTGGTGCAGGCCACGTGGCCGTTGACCCACCCGATGTCGGGAGGGGTCCCCGCGGGGACTGCCTACCGTGCTCGTCGGCGTCGACGACGGAGGTGGGGCATGGTGAGTTTCTCGGAAGCGGTCAGGAGCGGCCTGACACAGACCTTCTCCTGGAAGGGCCGGGCCGCCCGGTCCGAGTACTGGTGGTTCATCCTCTTCGGCTTCATCTGCTACATACCCAGCATCGCCCTGACCGTCGAATTCGAGTTCCCGGTCGTCGCCTTCGTGTGGATGTTCCTGGTCGTGCCGACGCTGGGCGTCTTCGTACGCAGGATGCACGACTGCGGCCGGAGCGGCTGGGCTTGGTTCTGGTCCTTGATCCCGCTGGTCGGGCTCATCGTGCTCCTCGGGTTTCTCTGCGAACCCGGCGACCCGCGGCGCAACAAGTACGGCCTGCCGCCTGGCACGAAGGTGAATTGGTGAGAGGCAGGGGGATGGACATGGCCGTATCGGTGAAGCGCGTCGCGGTGGTGGTGGTCGGGGCCGTACTGGCCGTCGGCGGCTGTTCGTCGCAGGAGGGCACGGACAGCTCGGGGGCCAAGGAGTCGGCGAGCCCGGTGCCGAGCCGGGCGCTCGTCGTCTGGGCCGACGGGATGTGTGAGTCCGTCGACGGATTCGAGACGTTGAAGAAGGACAGCGCCGAGGACATCAAGGACGTCACCGATCCCGCCGAAGACGCGATGCTGCCGGTCGACTTCGAGGCGGAACGCTATCTGTCGGGCACCGCGACGGACCTCGACACGTTCGCGGAGGAGCTCGACAGCGTACGGAAGACGGGCATCGCCGCCGCGGACCGGCTGCACGACCGGCTGGCCGAGGACGTCGGCAAGGCCGCCAAGGAGGCCGAAAAGCTGTCCGATGTCATGGCCGTCTTCAACCTGTCCGAGAAGGAGAAGGTCGGCCGGGCCAAGCGCATGGCCGGGCTGGTCGAGGCCCTGAAGATGCCGGAACCCGGACTGCCGGCCGTGGTTGCCGGGGAGCCGAGGCTCAAGGCCGCCCACGGGCTCGCGCCCCGCTGCGTCCCGCCCGCCAAGCCGTCCCCCAGCGCCTCCAAGTCCCCGTCCCCGAGCCCGGCTTCGACCGGCCCGCTGCCCAAGGCCGAGAACGGCAGGGACACCGGCGCCTGCAAGGACGGGAACTGTGAAATCCTCGTCACCAAGCCGGTGGACTTCGTCGTCGGCGACTGGAATCTGCACGTGAGCGTGGAGGACTCCACGGTCACCGTCACGAACAGCGATCCCTCGGGATACGTGGGCAAGATGTCGTTCGGCGGCGGCGGGGGAGGCGCGTTCTCCACAGCGGGCGGCAAGAAGACCCACGTCGATGCCACGGCGGTCAACAAGGACGGCGCCGTGCTGAAGTTCAGTACCAAGTAGGTGCCGTGAAGGAGGAATTCGGTGTCATCGCCCTGCGACCCTCAGCACGCTCCCGTCGGTGATGTGGGTGCAGCGCTCATGATGATCGACTCTCGCCTCAAGAGCGTCCACGACGGCAGGACCGAGACCGACCCCGAACAGCAGGCGTTGATCGAGCAGTTCACCGCGTCGCTGGGCCCCGAGGGAGCCGATGCCCTGCTGGACGGCACGTGCACGCTCATCTTCATGTTCATGACGTGGCTGCGGAAGGCCCACGAGAGCCAGGACAAGGACGTCATCGAGTACGTGGTGCCCAACCTCGTGGCCACGATGCACATGATGCCCAGGAGTGTCCGTCCCGAGGCCGTCCCCACCATGGCCGGTCTCGTCATCGCCGCGGGCACCGGTCTGAGCCCCAACCTGTGGCGCAAACAGTACGGAGACTGGACCGAGGAGGAGATGAATCCCCTCGAGGTCACCGCCTTTCTGCTCGCGGAGCACATCAACCGCATCACCGACGACCCCGACTTCGCGACCCGCCTGATCAGCGAGGCGCTGTCCGGCTCGGACGAGGACTGACGAGGACTGACGAGGGCTGACGTGCCAGGGAGCTGACGTCGGTGTCGCCGGGCCGCGTCACCCACCGGCGCGACGCGCGGTCGGCAGGCCGTGCAGGAGATCCGTCACGCGGGCCGGGTCCGTCGGGCCCATGTGGCCGGAGCCGGGGAAGTTGTGGACCGTGAAGCGGTTGTGCGGGGTGAGTTCATCGGCTTCGGCGATCATGCGGTCTTGGAGTTCCGTGGCGACGGTCCTGTCCTTGCCGAACCGCAGATACGTCCGCGGAATCCGCCCCCATGTCTCCGCGCGCCCGACGGCCCGGCCCGCGTACGCCGTCATCGACTCGTCCGCCTGCAATCCCTCCAGCACCCGCAGGAACTCGGCGTCCGTGTACTCCGCGCAGGTCATCTCCTTGAAGACGGCGAGGTCACGGCGGCTGGAGGTACGCCAGTTGAGGCGCAGCACACCCAGCTTCCCCGGGTCGCCGACGATCTGCTCCAGCGGGCTGATGGCGAGCTGCCCTTCCGGCGAGCCCGCGCAGTCGTTCAGTGACGGCATGCTGCGGCTCGGGCAGAACGCCGCCATGTAGCAGATGTGGGCCAGCAGCTCAGGCACGGCGTTCGCCACCCTGCTCACCGAGAGCCCGCCCATGCTGTGCCCGACCAGCACCACGGGCCCACCGAGCCGCGCGGCGCGTCGTACGACACCGGTGACCCGCCGCTCGAAGTTGTCCAGGGTGAGCGCGGCGACCGGCGAGGGCTCCGTCGCGAGGGCGCTCAAGTCCTGCGTCTGATACGCCTTCGGGATGAACTTCTCGGTCCCGTGCAGCGGTTGGTCCACCGTGACCACGCGGTGCCCGCGCAGCGCCAGCTCCCTGCCGACCGCCGTCCAGAAGACGCCGGCGCTATGGGTGCCATGGACCAGGACGTACGTACGGATGCCGTGCCGGGTCCGTGCCGTGGCCCGTTCGGCGTCGCTCGCCCGCGCGGTTCCCGCACCCACACCGACGGCGAGCGCGGCCCCACCGGCGCCTGCGGCGAGACGTCGTAATGCCTGCCGCCGGGAGGTCGCGGCCTTCTCAGTGCTCTCTTTGCTCTCTTTGTCAGCCATGGCTAAGAGGCTATGAACGCGCTCTGCGCCCCACCATGGCTCTGCCCACCCGGCGGATGGTGCACCTACCGACACCCACACACCGGCGTCATCCACCTGCCGACGGTCTCGTGGCCGCCGCGGTCGAGACAGCCCTGGCCAGTGGGTCGGAGGCTGGACGGCCAAGGATGTCGGCCAGGTCGGGGCCGGTGCTGTCCAGAAAGCCGTGCCGGACGCCGGTCGCGATCGAGGCGAGCATGGGTGGCTGGAACGGCAGGAGTTCCGGCACCTGGCTGAGGAGCCTGCGCCGGTACTCGGCCAGGCCGATGGTGCGGTGGGGGACGCCGAGGCGGTCGGCTACGTGCGCTGCCGTGATGGGCGTGCCGACGAGGTCGTAGGTGCGTCCGCTGTGCGGGGCCGGATCCGCCGCGATGACC
Source organism: Streptomyces sp. NPDC050211 (assembly GCF_040656035.1). Lineage (NCBI taxonomy): Bacteria > Bacillati > Actinomycetota > Actinomycetes > Kitasatosporales > Streptomycetaceae > Streptomyces > Streptomyces sp. NPDC050211. The sequence continues at coordinate 119,282 of NZ_JBFALC010000009.1, read as the reverse complement.
GCGGCGGCCTCGGCGAGGTCGGCACGGGCGACCGCGGCCAGGGCGCCGTCGCCGAACGCGGACTCCATCCCGCCGTCGGCCCACATCAGCAGGCCGCCGAAGAGTTCGGCGTAGAGGCCGTTGCGAAGGACCGTCCATGGCAAGCCGCAAGCGCGCACGAGCCGTTCGGTCGCGCGGTGCGCCAGCGCGAAACCGAGGTGCTCACCGGCACCGGTCAGGCTCGTGTAGACGACATGCCGGACGCCGTCGCGGACGGCAGCGTCCAGCACGGCCGCGTGCCGCCCGATGACCTGGTCGTCTTCGGCGTACCCGGCGGAGATCAGCACCAGGGTGGACACACCGGCGAGGTTCATGCCGGAGGGATCGTCGAAGTCGAGCCGCCGCAACTCGCCGTTCGGAGTGCGGCTGCCTCCTGTCGCTGGCGCGTCTCGGGCATGCAGCGCCGCGAGAGTGGCAGAGCCGAGGTTCCCGTTCGCTCCGGTCACCAGAATCATGTCAGCCGTAGTCTTCCGTCGGTGGTTCTCTTCGGTAACTACGCTTGATCCTGAACCGCCCACATACCGGCCACAAGAAGGCAGTTTGATGTCACCCACGCACACCGAGGTAACCACCGCACCCGCCGACCTCGATCCCTGCGGGCGCGAAGACCACCCGGACTGCGGGATCCGCGATGTCCTGGACCGGATCGGCGACAAATGGTCGGTACTCGTGATCGTCGAACTCGCCGGCGGACCGCGCCGCTTCCGAGAACTGCAGCGCGCCATCGACGGCATCTCCCAGCGCATGCTCACCCTCACCGTGCGCAGGCTCGAACGCGACGGACTCGTCCTGCGCACCGTCTACCCCACCGTCCCGGCCCACGTGGACTACCGCCTGACCGAAACCGGAACCGGCCTGACCCACCTGGTCAAGGCACTCGCCGACTGGTCCCTCAACCATCGCGCCGTCATCGCCGAGGCACGGCACGAGTACGACGAGACCCACCCTGGCCACGACATCCGGTGACGGATGATGCTGATGCAGTCCGGTGTGACCGTGCTGCTAGGCAGCGCGCTCTTCGAACACCACGGTGTTACGTCCATCGGCGACGACATGCAGGTCCACCGCGACCTCCAGCGCTACCGCCAGCCTGACCAGCAGGTCTGCGGTAACAGGAAGGCACTCAGCCCGGCAGCACTGGCTCAGCGTCGGTCTGTGGCTCGCGGGTGCCCGGTGCCTGCGAAGGTGATCCAGCAGGTTTCGCGGGATGTGTCCACGAGATACCAGATGCGACCGCCGCCGGTCACCTCGATCTGCCACTGCTCGCAGGTCTGCCCGCGGTGGGTGCCATGCGCCAGACCGCCCTTGAGCCGGTGATGCCGGGGCGTCTCGGTGGTCGGTCTGGGGTTCGTGCGCATGGTGCCCCAGGCGCGGTAGGTGTTCTCCCGGGCCTGTTGGGCGAGGCTCTCCCAGCCCTTGGCCGAGGCCGCGTCCGCGAAGCGGACTTCCCAGTGCCCGTCTGGGGCCGGTGGTGCGGCGCGGTCGCCGCGGCCCGCGGTCATGCGGCACCCCGCGGATCCGGAACCGGGCCGTAGTCTTCGCCGTGGTCCCTGGTCAACGCGGCCAGCAGTTCGGGGTCGGAGTGGACCTCGGCGGTGTGCTGCCAGGCGATGAGCAGTTGGGCGACGGACGCGCTGTTGCCGAGCGAGTCGGCGGCACGCATGGTGTCGACCAGTTCGACAGCGAAGGCGTGGAGATCCGGCTCGGGCAGGAAACGGACCCACGGGAAGGCGTCCGGCAGTATGTCGAGGAGCAGTTCCGTGCTGCCTGGTTCCCGGCGCGCGATCGCGGCGAGCATTCGGGTGGCTGCCGACACCACGGTCTGGTCCTGCTCGGCCCGCGCCGCGGTGGTGAGGACCAGGTCCTCGCCGTCTCTGCGGTGCAGGAGCAGTCGCGGCGATTCCTGGAGCCGGGCAAGCGTCTGCTTGTTCTTGTTCACCAGCTCGGAGAAGTTCACGGCTGCATTCTCGGTACCCATGACTTTGAAACTACTTCGAAACCAGCCCTGGCGCCATCACTCCAAAGAGGGAGGGCAGCCCCTGCAATCAGCCCTCCGAGCGCGGGAGGGTCACCTCCACCCTTCGGTTCTTCCCGCGGCTCTCCTCCGTGGCGTTCGAGGCGATCGGGTACTGCTCGCCGTAGCCGCGGACCTCGAAGGTGACGTTCGGGTCGTTCAGTTCGTCGTCCAGGACTTCCTGTACGGCGTTGGCGCGCTGTTTGGAGAGGACGTCGCCGTGGGCGGAGGAACCGAGGTTGTCCGTGAAGCCGAAGACGCGGATCCGTGTCGCGTTCTGGGTCTTGATCTCGTCCGCGATGGCCGAGAGGCGTGACCTCGCCTCGCCCGTCAGTCTCGCGCTGTCCTTCGGGAACAGGACCTCCGCCTGGAGCGCGAACTTCACGTCCGCGTTGGTGTCCTCCCGGCGTTCGTCGCCGCTCTGGTCCTCGACGACCTGCTTGATGTCCAGCACCTTGGGCTCGGCGAGCGTGGCCCCCTCGGGGAGCTTGAGGCCGTCTGCGGCGCGGGCAATCGCCTCACCGGCCCTTCCGGTGGGTCGGCTCCGCGGCCATCGATCACGTCCAGCGTGGACCGTGCTGCTACGCAGCGCGCTCTTCGAACACCACGGTGTTACGCCCGTCGGCGACGACATGCAGGTCCACCGCGACCTCCAGCGCTACCGCAAGCCTGACCAGCAGGTCTGCGGTGATGGGAAGCATTCCGCCCAGCTCGATGGCCTCCACCTCATCGGCGGTCACGCCCAGTCGCTCCCCCAGAGCGGACTGCGTCAGCCTCAGAGCCGCACGCCGGTCGTGCACCAGCTGTCCCAGTTCATGAGCCAGCCGAATCTGCTCACGCTCGGCGATCACCTCGGGCGGTTCGACGTAACCCTTGGCGGCCCTTCGTTCACGCGACAGCTTCCAGCGTGTGTGGTTCACAGCTCCTCCCGGACCTCGCGGGTGAACTCGTCATGAGCGGGTCCTTGGCTTCCTCTCGCATTCTGGTCGTTCGGAAGACGGTGAGCAGTACGATCCGCCGCCCAGGCGCCAGCCCGTAAGCCACCCGCGTGGCATTCCCGCCCAGAAGGGGGCAGGCCCTCCAGCCAGCACCTCACTTCCGGCTCCAGTTCGATCACGTACGGCTCAGTCACTCCGCGAACGTAGGCGCTGTCGCGAGGCATGCCTCCCGTTTCGCGAGCCGCGTCACCCATTCGTGCGACCGTCGCCCAGATACGTGCGGGCTCCCTGCCGCGGCAGGACCGCCCACATCCGCGTGCCGCCGGTCGGTTCATAGGCCTCACCGAAACCCCAGTCGCCGTCGCAGGTGCGGACTACGCAGGCCAGCAGGCGGAGGGCTGCGCGGCGGCGGGCGTCGCAGGCTGCAGAGAGGTGGGGGTTGGCGTGGCGGGGGTGGGCGTCGTAGAGGATCACGCGGAGGGCACCCTCGCGGTAGCGGAGGGAGATGTACACCTCCGTGGCCGAGGTGAAACGGCAGGCACAGGCCGCGAGTTCGCTCACCGCCTGTACGGCTGCTTCGGCTACGTCGTCCAGGCCGTGGGCCTGCAGGATCGTGCGGGTTGCTGCGCGGGCGGTCGCCGGGCTCTGGAGGGCGGCGGGGAGAGTGAGGCTGTAGGTGAGGGTTTCGGGGATCGGTGGAGTGGAGGGCAGGTCAGTGGGGCTCGAGCACGTCGTCGTCATGTGATCGGGCATGGCAACTCGCTTCGGTAGGGGGTGAGTTCGACTCCTGCCGGTGGCCTGTCTCCCTGGCGCGGGCCCACCCCTCCCAGGGCAGGAGGTTACGGGCGGGCTCGCGCGATGCGCTTCCGGTTCGACGGAGAGGTCGGCTCGTTCTGTAGTCGACCCGTCACTGAATGTATGGGCGACAGGGTCACTGTGTCCATCAGTTCAGAGATAATTACCCCTACCAGTGATGGACCGGGGCAGGGTGTACCGGCAAACTGATGCCGACCACAGTGCGAGAAGGGACGGCATGGCCACGAGAACTACGCCGACGGAGCGGCAGAAACGGCTGGGTGCCGAGTTGCGGAAGATGCGGCTCGCCGCCGGGGCCACGACGGAGTACGCCGCCGGACTGCTCGGTATCGACCGGACGCGCCTGTCCAACATGGAGTCGGGCATCCGCCCCTTCTCCGCCGAACGCGTCCGCACACTCGCCTGCAACTACGCCTGCGCCGAAGGAAGTTACGTCGACGCCCTGGTCGCCATGACCGAGGCCAAGGAACGAGGATGGTGGGAGCGGCACCGGGGCACACTGCCCGCCGGGCTGCTGGATATCGCCGAATTGGAGTGGCACGCCGCACGCGTGCGGACCACGCAGGTCATGCACGTACCCGGGCTGCTCCAGACAGAGGCGTACGCCCGTGCGGTGTTCGCCGCCGTACTGCCCGCGCTGAGCCGACTGGAGGTCGAGCTGCGCGTGGCCCATCGCATGGAGCGGCAGCAGGTCTTCGAACGACCCGCCCCGCTTCCGTACGTCGCCTACGTCCACGAGGCCGCGCTACGCATGACGTACGGCGATGGCGACGTGCCCCGGCGGCAACTCGCGCACCTGGCCGAGCAGTCCGAGCGCGAGTCGATCGACGTACGGGTGATCCCCATGGGCGTACGTGACTTTCCGGGAGCCGGTCACGCACTGCTGTACGCGGACGGTGCTGTGCCACAACTTGACACGGTGCAGTTGGACTCCGCACACGGGCCGGAATTCACCGGCGCTGATGCCCAGCTCACCAAGTACCGTGCCCACTTGGACTGGATGGACAGCGCGGCACTGCCGCCGACGGCCTCGCGCGACCTCATCCGCAACGTCGCCCGCGATCTGTAAGGACGCCACCGTGACCGATATCAACTGGGAAGACCCGTACTGCGGCGAGGGCAACAACTGCTTCCGCATAGGCACCGACTCCGACGGCAACGCCTACATCGCCGTTGCCGGACAGGAGGACCACCACCTCACCGACAGCCGCGAAGCACTCCGTAACCTCATCCTCGAGATCAAGGCCGGGAAGGCCGACCACCTGCTGTAGGGCATCGTGGTTCGCCGTTCCGAGCCGTAATTTCCGGTGCGGCCTGCCGCTGCTGCGTGGTGGGATGCGCCGCATGAATGACTTGCTGCGTGCCCGGATTGAGCAGTACTACGCCGTCGTGCCCCGACTGTTCGCGGACGCAGAAGAGTTCGGCCCATTGCGGCTGTTCGTACGGAGAGAGCCAGGAGCCCCGTACTACGGTGGTCCGAGCCATGCTCAGCCCACCGCCGAAGGTGCTGCGGCAGTCACCGCCGCTGACATCGCCCGGGTGCGCGCCAGGCAGCGCGAACTCGGCGTGCCGGAGGCCTTCGAGTGGCTGGCCGAGGCGGCGCCGACGCTGCGTTCCCGCATTGAGGCCGCCGGCCTGCCGATGGAAGAACGCCCGCTGATGGTCCTCGACCCCCACCACCCGGTGCCTCCGCCGCCCCTGCCGGATGGCGTCACGATCCGCAGGCTGACAGCTGACGACCGGGCTCTGCCTGGAGCCCTTGCCCTTCCCCGCCTGGCCTTCGCCGAGGCGGGCACCGCAGTGGGCCCGGCGGGCCGCGCGGAACTGTCGGCGGTGGCTGAGGAGCTGACCGAAGACGGGACAGTCGAGATGACCCGGCCCGCCATCCGCGCCGGGCACAAGGTACTCATCGCTGCCCTCGCCCCTGACAGCACTCCGATTGCTGTCGGCCACTACCACCCGGCGAGCGGCACCACCGAGATCGGCGGCGTCGGCACCCTCCCCACCGCTCGGCGCCAGGGCCTGGCCGCCGCCGTTACGGCCGCCCTGGCCACCCACGCCCGCGCTCACGGGGTGCGTACCGTCTTTCTCGCCTACGCCGAGGACGCCGTCGCCCGCATCTATGCCCGCCTGGGCTTCCGCCCTGCCGACACCACTCTTCTGATCGCAAACCAACCCGCACGGTCGTAAGTTCGCCAGTTCCTCGGCGTTGCCGGAACTCGGTTCTGGGAGGCGAAGAAGCGACTCGGCCTGTACTACGTGATGGAGAAGTACAACTCTCCGTATCCCGGAACATGTGACAGGAGCACAGGTGTCAGGCGACGCACCCTACGAAGGACACAATCCCGTTGTTGTCCTCCTGCTGATTCTCATCGGCGTCATCACCACGCCATGGCTCACCTTCCGCGGGACCAGGCTGCTGATCCGTGCCCGGCGAGCCGGAGCGACGAGAGCGACAGTCAAGGCGCTCGCCACCCTGGCGTGGGCCGTCTTGATCGGTATGTACTCCTGGGGCGTTCTGCACCTGTTCTTCCTCGACGACACCGACCAGTCCCGTGCGTGCATCAGGGCCGTCGGCACACGACAACTCACCGCATACGACACGTCGTTCGTTCCACTGCAGTTCGGATGCCGCACCAGCGACGGCCATGTTGTCGAAGCGGCGGTCGTCCCCTCGTACGTCAATCCGGCGACAGCGGTGCTCGCGGTATGCGCCGTCACGCTCACCGGATTCACGCGTGCGCAATCCAAGGAGGAACAGAAGTGCTCCTCCCCCGCGACCGGAGTAGGGCCTGTCAGCGGTTCAGGTCCATGACCGCGACTCCCAGCCCGGCGTAGACCTCCGGTGCGACCGTGGCAACCAGTGCTCCGTCGGGAAGCATCGGGTTCGGCCGCGCCACGTGTACGGCTGCGGCGACACCGGCAGCGACACCGTCGCGCAGCAGGTCGGCGACGGTCATGGCCATCGCGTAGTCGTCGTCGATGACGCGGAAGACGTCCAGCAGTACACCCGCGTGGGCCACGATCCCCGCACGCTCGCGCTCAGCCTCCACGAGGCACAGGACAGGCAGCCAGAGGCGCACGTCATCGCTGGACGCCGCGGCATGGATGAGGCCGGAGACCTGCTTGTTGCCTCCCATCGCCAGCAGGGTAGGGCTGTCGAGGACATAGTGCTCGAGCTGGTTCAACCGGACGACTCCGCCCCGGCGAGAGAAGCCCGGTGCGCGGCCGCGGCTTCCCGCATCTTGCGCCGCATGTCCGCGGATTCCTCGTCCGTCACGTAATGGCCGAACCGCTCGGCGAGCAGGGCGCGGGTGCGATCGGCCCGCTCATTGATCTGCTCGGGGGTCAGCGTCTGAGCCGCTATTTCCTGCATCAGGGCACGGAGACTGGTCCCACGTGCCTCCGCCACTGCGGCAAGCTGGTCACGGACTTCGGCGGGCACGCGGATCATGACGTCAGACATGGGGCAAGTATACGTGACGTATACGCCTCACGCTTCTCGTCACGGTCAGTTCTCGGAGCGCGGGAAAGTGACCTCCACCCTTCGGTTCTTCCTGCGGCTCTCTTCCGTGGCGTTCGAGGCGATCGGGTACTGCTCGCCGTAGCCGCGGACCTCGAAGGTGATGTTGGGGTCGTTCAGTTCCTCGTCCAGGACTTTCTGTACGGCGTTGGCACGCTGTTTGGAGAGGACGTCGCCGTGGGCGGAGGAACCGAGGTTGTCCGTGAAGCCGAAGACACGGATGCGTGTCGCGTTCTGGGTCTTGATCTCGTCCGCGATCGCCGAGAGGCGTGACCTTGCCTCGCCCGTCAGTCTCGCGCTGTCCTTCGGGAACAGGACCTCCGCCTGGAGCGCGAACTTCACGTCCGCGTTGGTGTCTTCCCGGCGTTCGTCGCCGCTCTGGTCCTCGACGACCTGCTTGATGTCCAGCACCTTGGGTGCGGCGAGCGTGGCCCCTTCGGGGAGCTTGAGGTCGGGGTCGTTGGGGTCGACCTCGACGGGGGCGGAAGCGGAGGGTTCGGTGCCCGGAGGGACGCTGGGGCCGTCGGCGGCACGGGCATGGGTCGGGGCCAGCAGGGTGGCCGCGACCATGACGGACGTGGCGCCGAGGGTCAGGGCCAGACGGGGAGGCACGCTCCAGGTCGAGGTGGCGGTCATCGTCGGCCTCACCCGGAGATCTGGATGGTGGCTGAGGCGAACGTCGGCAACTGGAACGCCACTTCGGTCGTGTCGGCGGGGGGTGCCGGGAACTGCATGAACACTGCCAGGCTGTCGCCGGCCTTGAGGATCGAGAAGCCTGTGGTCGTCAGCGGACGGCCATCTGTGTCGCGCAGCACGTAGTACCGCTTCTTGCTCTTCGAGTCGATGAGGGTGGCGCCGCCGAGCGACCTGCCGTGCTGGATGATCTCCGTCTCGTCACCCCGCACCGCCCCGGGCACCTGGACGCTCTTGTCGGCGTCGTTCTTCAGGTTCCCGTTCACCGTGAGGAAGCCGCCGGAGTCACGCTGAGCAGAGGTGATCTGGAGGAGCAGCCCGTCCGAGCCCTTCATCTCGGCCAGAGGCGTCTCCGATTGCCCCTCCTGAGTACTCGGGTCGGATCCGCCGTCCTTGGAGGCCGACGCGGACGCCTGCGGCTTCTCGTCGTCGCCGCCACCTCCGCCGCCGCAACCGGCCACACCGACGGCCAGACCGGCCGCCAGCGTCAACGCGACCATCCTCCTGCGGGCCTTCGCAGTGAACCGAATGCTCATCGCTCTGCTTCCTTCGTCACTCGTCATTCGCTTGCCCGTCGGCCAGATGGACGTCGAAGAGATCCTCGGGGCCCGGGAGATCGTCGAGATCGTCCGGGTTCAGAGGCCAGCTGATGCCACCCTCACACTTGAGCTCCGGCAGCACGTCGTCCCCGGCATCCTCACCCGGGAGCTCGAACTCACACAGCCGATCGATCACGGCGGTGGCGGAGGCTTCTGAGTATGTGTCCTCTGTACCGGGCACGATGGAGTCGCCGACGGACTCCGTGCTCTGGACAGTGACGTCGTAGCCAAGAGGGAACCCGCCCGGTCCCCCGCAAGCCGTCACCGTTGCGTCGTTCTGCGCTGCCAACTGGTTGGCCCGCTCGCACCCGCCGAAGACTTCGACCTCGCCGTTGAAGATGTCCTGCCACTTCGTCGGGTCGAGAACGTTGTCGACCCACTCGTCCGTGAGCTTGTCACGGGTGTCGAGGGCAGCCGCTAGTGCTGCCGCGTCCGCTGCCGTCTGGGCGCCGTTACGGTTCGCGGCGGCCTGGCCTACCGCCAGGTAAACGAACGCAAGGAAGAGCAGACCTCCCACCACCGTGATGTAGATGGGGAAAGCCTGCCCTGCGTCGCGGAACCTGTACGCCGACCTCAGCCGGTGAGATTTGCAATCTGCGCGGTGATGGCGTCGTAGATGGTGGTACCGATGTCCGTCCCGGTGATCGCCAACACAATCGCCACAACCACCGCGATGATCCCCAGGTACTCGACCGCAGTCTGCCCCTTGTCGTTGTCGCGCATCCGCATGCCGCACCCCTCCGGTGTCGTCGCCTTCGGCACGCGGAGTGTATGCAGGAACACCCCGGGTTGCCGAGGGCCCCAGGGCCCAAATCCGGACCTGGCTGGGGAGCCGGCCACTCGTCTTGTCGTTCCGCCCAGACGTCACCGCAGGTCACCCCAGTCCTGTCGCGGAACTCGGTGCCGTGCCCAGCCACTTCGCGGCGGCTTGGGCGCGGCTGGTGCTGTGGAGTTTGGCGAAAATGCGGTTGATGTGGTTCTTGACGGTCTTCTCGCTGATGAAGCAGGCGGCGGCGATCTGCTGGTTGTTCAGGCCAGTTGCGATGAGGTCCATGATCTCCGCCTCCCTCATGCTCAGTCGGAACCGCGACCGGTCCATCGACTGTCCCATATACGATTGCAGTTGCGAAAGCCCTTTCCCGAAAGTGGGCGCGGGCGGGCTGCCCGCCTTGGCTAACTGGCCTGGTGGAGCGAGTTGTTCCGGTAGCTTCGGGCGACGGGCAGGTGAACTCTCACCGTATGCAGTCGCATTCGCCGCCGTGCGGGTGAAGTGCCGTCGGCCTTCCCGGATGTCCCGCACGGCGGTGACCAGCTCGTCCGCCGTGAACTCGCCGTGGACCAGATAACCGGCCGCTCCTTGGCGCAGGGCCTCCCGGACGGTCGCCGGTTCCGTGCTGTACGTCAGCATCATGACCGGGGCGATGGAGGCCAGGTGCGGCAGTGCCGAGATGCCGTCCAGTTCGGGCATGCGGACGTCCAGGAGGATCACGTCGGGGCGGTGCCGAGACGCCGCCTCGCAGGCCTCGCGCCCGTCGGCGGCCTGCGCGACCACGGTGATGTCCTCGCGGCCGGACAGCAGCGCGGTGAGGCCTGCTCGGACCACTGGGTTGTCGTCCGCGACCAATACCCGTACCTGCGGGAGGTCTTGGGGCATCAGGCGGCCTCCTTTCGTTTGCTGCTGTTGCTGCTGTGTGGCTTCAGGGCCGCCAAGGGGAGTTCGAGGCGGATCTCTGTGCCTCGTGCGTGGTCGCCTCGGCCGATGTGGAGACGCGCTCCCATCGACTCCGCGCGTTCGACCATGCCGAGCAGGCCGAAGTGGCCGGAGCCGCGGAGCTGTTCGACGGTGGAGCCGGGCGGCAGGCCGCGTCCGTCGTCGTACACGCTGATGCGCAGCACGCCATCGTGGACGCCCGCGCGTACGGTCACCTGGGTCGCGGACGCGTGGCGGTGGGCGTTCTCCATGGCCTCGCCGACGATCGTGAGGAGCTGGCGGGACACTGCGTGCGCAGTGAGAAGTGGCTGATCGTCGGCACCGGCCGTCGGATGGAACGTCGCCGGGAGAGTCGTACGCCTCGTGAAGTCGCGGGTGTAGGCCGCCAGTTCGGTGAGGATTTCCGTCGTCGGGCTCGGGTCGGATTCCTGGCGCAGGTCCTCCAGGAGCTCGCGGGACTCGGCCGCTGCCCTGCGTGCCGCTCGGGCGATCAGTTCCGCCTGTTGTTTGATCAGGGCGGGGTCCGTGTCCCGTGCGCTCGCCGAGTTCGCCAGGCCGTCCGCCGCCAGGGCCACGCCGTGCAGGGTCTTGGCCACCGAGTCGTGCATCTCCCGTGCCAGCCGGGCGCGTTCCGCGTCGACCGCCTCCGTGACGGCGAGGCGGGCCTTCACCGTGGTCAGGGCCTGGGTGGCGGTGCCGAAGCGGAGCATCAGGTTGCGCAGGGCGGAGCCGAGCGCACCGTTGATGACGCAGAAACCGGGCAGGAGCAGGGACTCCGCGAGGTCCGCTTGGCCCTTCTGCAGGGTTGTGTGGGCCAGCAGGAGGATCAGGGACTGGAGCGATGCGAACACGGCGGCGCCGCGCCAGCCGTAGACGATGCCCGCGAGGAGGGGCGTGCAGACGCTGACGTAGGCGAGGGTGGTGTCCGGGCCCGCGGAGATCAGGAGGAGCGAGCCGAAGAGGGTGTCCAGGGCCAGGAGGGTGGGGTGGCGCAGGAGGAGGGGGCCGAAGCGTTCCCAGTCCCGGAAGAGGACGTACGAGACCATGAAGGTGACGACCACGGCGATGCCGACCAGGCGGGTGCCCCAGCCCGGGTTGGCGTTGAGGAGTGCTGAGGGGGCGGCCAGGGCGATCATGGCGAGGCGGAAGCCGAAGACCTGGCGGCACATCGCCTGAAGGGCGTTCACCTGGAGCGGGAGTGCGGGGGCCGAGAGTCGGCGCCCCTGAGGACGCAGCTCACCGGCTTCTCCAACCGGCAGCTCACCGACTTCGCCCACCGAACGTCGCCGCAGCCTGTACGCCAGGCCCGGCCTGCCCGCCCTGGTCATCGCCATCGCTGTTCCCTCCCCCCTACTCCCCCGTGAGGGTCCCGAAGTCCGTCCCCGACCCCAGCAGCAGCCCGGCGACGAGCAGGATCATCGTGGCCGGCACCATGAAGGTGGTGATCATCAGCGTGGCCTTGGGGACGGCCCGCGCGGCCTTGCGGCGGGCGTTCTGCGCGTCGGTCCGGCGCATGTCCTTGGCCAGGGCGACCAGCGTGTCGACGATGGGGGCGCCCAGCTCCTCCCCCTGCTGCAAGGCCGTCACGAACATCGCGACCTGCTCGGAGTCGTTGCGCCGCCGCAGTTCCGCGAAGGCCTGGCGGCGGCTCATGCCGAGGTCCATCTGGCGCAGCGTGATGCGCAGTTCGTCGGCCCAGGGGCCTTCGTACTTCGAGGCGACCCGGTCCAGGGCCTGCCGGAAGCCCAGGCCCGCGCTGACCACCACGGCCAGTACGTCCAGGAAGTCGGGCAGGGTCCGCTCGATCACGTCCTTGCGGATGCGGATCGCCGACCAGATGCCCACCTCCGTCCAGAACGCCCCGAAGGCGAGCAGCAGCAGCGCCACCAGGTACTGGCCGCGCAGCACGAACACCAGGCAGCCCACGCCGCCCAGCGCGCCGTACACCGCCCGGCGTGCGGCATAGCGGTCGATCGTCAGGCCGCCCGGGTTGCCCGCCAGGTCTATCTTGCGGCGGTACTTGGCGACCTGCTTCGGGCCCATCAGCCGGAGGACCGCGGGCGCGTACCGCATGCCCATGCGGTCGATCAGGGAGTCGACCGCGCCCGTCCGGGTCGCGCCGACCTCCAGGGCCAGCACCAGGTCGCTGGGGAGCTTGGCGTCCGCGCGGTACATGCGGATGCCGGCGAAGATGCCCCAGACGCTGAGGGCCATCACCAAGGCCAGGAGGAGTGCCATGTCCGTCTCTCCCCCGCCTCAGACGTCGATCCGGGACAACCGGCGGATCATGATGAAGCCGATCGCGTACAGCGCGAACGCGAGGATCACCGCCCCCTGCCCCACCGGCGAGCCCGTCATGCGGTCCAGGGAGCCTTCCTGCACCCCGTTCATCAGGAGCAGCGAGCCCACGCCGAGCACGGGGACGGCGTACGACGTCATGGTGACCTGGGACAGCTGGGTGCGGATCTCGCGGCGGGTCTCCTTCCGCTCCTCCAGCGTCTCCGTCAGATTCCGCAACGCGGTCACCACCTGTCCGCCCGCCCGGTTCGACAGCACCAGGGTCGTCACCAGCACCACCAGCTCCCGCGACGGCAACCGGTCCGCCAGCTCTCCCAGCGCGTCGTCCATCGACGCGCCCACCGCCAACTGGTTGGCCACCTTGGCCAGTTCCTCCCCGGCCGGTGCCTCCAGCTCCTCCGCCGCCATCCCGATGGCCGTACGCAGGGCGAGTCCCGCGTGCGTCGCGTTCGCCAGGATGCGGGCCAGCTCGGGCAGTTGGTTGATGAACTTCTCGATCCGCTTCTGCCGCTGCCAGTTGAGGAACTGGATCGCGACCCATATGCCCAGCGCACCGGCGAGCGGGCCGAAGAAGGGCGCGAGGGTGGCCTGGCCGATCAGCCACAGGCCCGCGACCGTCGCAAGCATGTAGGCGAAGAACTCGCCCGGGGTGACGTCCAGGCCCGTCGCCGCCAGCCGGAGTTCCAGATCCTTGCCCACCTTCGTCCCGCGCAGCCGGCGGTCCAGGTTGCGGAAGCGGCGCCGGCGGCCGACGGGGACCTGACCGGCGGCCGACAGGCGCTCCACGAGGGCCGCCCGCTGCGCCCTGCCCGCCGCGTAGGAGTGCAGGCCCACCACGAAGAGGACGCAGGTCAGCAGGGTGATGCCGGTGGTGAGCGTGACGAGGTTGTCGAGTTCCATCGGGGTGGTCCTACCTGGCTTCTCGGGTGGACAGCTGGGCTGGGGTGTGGGCGACGCCGTAGGCCTGCGGGATGGGCTGGCTCGCCATGTAGAGGCGGTCGGCGGTGCGGCGCGGGAGCGGGAAGTGGGCGTAGCTGCCGTGGACCCGGCCGTCGTGGGTCATCGGCTGGGCGTCGAAGCGGGCCACGGTCGCGATGCGGTACGGCTCGCCCCCGTGGCTGTCGAGGATCGCGATCTCGGTGACGCGGCGGGCGCCGTCCGCGAAGCGGGTGAGCTGGATGATGACGTCCACGGCGCTGTTGATCTGGTCGTGCAGCGCCACGAACGGGACCTCCACGTCCGACATGGAGGCGAGGGTCTGCAGCCGCATCAGCGCGTCCTCCGCGCTGTTGGCGTGGACCGTCGCGAGCGAGCCGTCGTGGCCCGTCGACATCGCCTGGAGCATGTCCAGGGACTCGCCGCCGCGGACCTCACCGACGACGATGCGGTCCGGGCGCATACGGAGCGAGTTGCGCACCAGATCGCGGATGGTGACCTGGCCCTGGCCCTCCACGTTCGGCGGGCGGGACTCCAGGCGGATCACATGCGACTGCTGGAGCTGGAGCTCCGCCGAGTCCTCGATGGTGATGATGCGCTCGCTCTCGGGGATGAGCCCCGACAGGGCGTTCAGCAGCGTCGTCTTTCCGGTGCCCGTCGCACCCGACACGATGATGTTGCACCGGGCCTGCACCAGCCCCGCCAGCAGATACACCATGTGCTCGTCCAGCGAGCCGAAGCCGACCAGTTCCCGGAGCGTGAAGGAGCGCGGGAAGCGGCGGATGGTGAGCGTGGCGCCGGTCAGCGACAGCGGCGGGATGATCACGTTCACGCGCTCGCCGGACGGCAGGCGGGCGTCGACCATCGGATTCGACTCGTCCACGCGCCGGTTGACCGTGGACACGATCCGCTCGATCGTCTGCATCAGCTGGTCGTGGGAAGGGAAGCGCAGGGGCAACTGCTCGACCCGGCCGCCGCGTTCTACGAAGATCGCGTCCGGGCCGTTCACCATGATCTCGGTGATCGACGCGTCCTCCAGGAGCGGCTCCAGGATGCCGAGCCCGAGCGCCTCGTCGACCACCCGCCGGATCAGCTGCGAGCGCTCGACCGTCGACAGCACCGGGCCCTCGCGGCTGATGATGTGCCCGAGGACGCGTTCCAGGCGGGCCCGGCGCTCGGCCGCCGCCAGCGAGCTCATCTCCGCGAGGTCGATCTCCTCCAGGAGCTTGGCCCGGTACGAGGCGACGAGGTGCCCGTCCTCGCCCCGGCTGCCGTTCTCCTCCGGGGTGTTGATGCGGGACCGCAGGCTCATGGGATACCTCGTTCAGTGGTCGACCGGCATGGTGGCGGTCTTGGTGGCCGGGTCGAAGTCCCAGCCGGGGACGATCGACGGGATCTGGACCGTGGCGGTGACGGTGACCTCGTCGCCACCGCGCGCTTCAGAACAGGAGACGGACAACCAGTCGCTGATCGCGTTCCCACAGCCGGTCTGGGCAGCACCGGAGTCGAGCGAGGCCGCCCGCGCCCCCGCCCGCGCCGCCGTACCGGCCTGCTGGGCGGCGTAGGCGATCAACCCGACCTGCACCCCGGCCAGTGCGACGAGGAGCAGGATGGGGATGAACCCGAGGTATTCGATGGCGACTTGGCCGCGGTCGCGATCGCGGTCTTTACGGCCGTAGAAGAGTCGGTACGACATCTCAGTCCTCCTCCTGCACGGCACCCGCGTGGCCATCCACCGAGCCCGGGAAGCCGATCGAGCCCGGGAAGAGGACGGGCACCTCAAGGTGCACATCGGCCGTGACATACCCGCCGCTCGCGCTGCATGCCACCGTCGCACCTCCCTGCCACGCGCTCGGGAGGTTCCGGCGCCCCGCCTCCTCGCAAGCCGCCTGCCCCTCCGAAGCCGTCCCCGCCCGCACCGCCTCGTCCGCAGCATTCCCCGCGAGCGTGAACGTGTACCCCAGCAGCACGAACTGCCACACCAGCACCAGCGTGAGGATGATCAGCGGGGTCATCCCGAGGAACTCGATGGTGACCTGACCTTCGTCCCGCGCTCTGTCCCTCGTCACCCTCCTCACCCTCATCACCCTCACCCCCCTCCGTCCCGCCGCCTCCGGAAGCTCACCGCGCCCCGGTCCCCCCTCAACCGCCCGCCCCGACGGTCGCCTTCGGGGGCGTTCACCAAGCCGAGTTCGGCCGCGAGCGCCCACAGGGCCTGCTTGACCGTGCTCCTGCCGTCGAGTTCGTGGACGCGGCCGGCGTCGACGGCGGCGTGGAGTTCCTTGAAGTTGGCGGGGACGGCCGTGGCGGCCACCGCCGTGCCGGTGATCTTCTGGATCAGCGGGGGCTGGATCTCCGTACCGCGGGTGTGGCGGTTGACGACGACCGTGGTCTCCTCGGCCTTGCGGATCTGGAGCCGGTCCCACATGCGGACGGTGCGCTTGGCGCCGCGGACGGAGACCACGTCCGGGGTGGTGACCAACAGGGCCCGGTCCGCCATCTCGACGGCTGCCGCGCTGGCGCCGCTCACCTGGGCGCCGCAGTCGATGACGACGACCTCGTAGCGGGAGCGCAGGGCGCCGACGATCTGCCGGGCGGCGCGGTCGGTGACCTCCTCGCCGCGTTCGCCCTCGCCGGGGGCGAGCAGCAGCGCGAGGCCGGTGTCGTGGCGGAAGACCGCGTCGGCGAGGACGCGGGGGGATATGTCGGTGATGGTGGCGAGGTCGACGACCGAGCGGCGGAACTGGATGTCCAGGTAGGAGGCGATGTCGCCGGCCTGGAGGTCCATGTCCACCAGGGCGGCCGACCGGCCCGACGCCTGGGCGGCGAGGGCGAGTTGGATCGCCGTCAGGGTCGCGCCCACCCCGCCCTTGGCGCCGCTCACCGTGATCACCGTGCCGCCCACACCGGTGAACACGTCGACTGCGCCGCCCAGATGGCGCCGTACGCCCGTGGACCACTGGGCGACGGCCTGGACACGGCTGGCCAGTTCCTCGTAGTTCAGCGGCAGCGCCACCAGGCCCCGGGCGCCGTAGTCCATGGCGGCCTGGAAGAGGCCGGGGCTGGCGTCGGAGGTGACGAGGATGACGCCGACGGCCGGGAAGCGCAGGGCGACGTCACGGATCAGCTCCAGGGCGGGGACCGGGCCGATGCGCTCGTGGACGACGACGACCTCGGGCAGTTCGTCGACCGACTCGGCGGCGAGCCGGGAGAGGGTGTCGACGAGCTGGGTGGAGTCGACCACCGGGGCGACCGGCTCGGCGTCCGGGAGCTGGCTGAGCAGGGTGGTGAGGGACCGGACCGCGTCCGGATCGCCGACCGCCGGGAGGATCCTCGTGGGCATGGGGGCCTCTCACTTGTCCTTGGCGAGTTCGTACGTCCGGTCCTGCTCGGGAATGGTGCCGGTCTCCCCCGGCGCGACCAGCGCGAGCCGGACCCGCTGGGCGAAGGATTCGGCGTACGTGATGCGCTGGGCGTCGAGCGCGGAGAGCGCGAAGGTGATGGGGACGGCCTTGGTGGCCTCCCGGGTGCGGTCGTTCGCGTCGGGCTCGAGTGGGGTGAGATCGCCGACGTCGAGGACCCTGGCGTTGGTCACGATAATCTTGGACTGATCGGGGTCGCCCTCACGCTCGCCCTCGAAGGTGGCGTACACGTTGACCGTCGAGCCCGGCGTGATCTTGCCTGCCACACCGGTCGCTGAATCGATCATGATGGCGACCTCTTGCTGCCCGGCCTGCAGGGCAGGCTGGTCGACGATCATGTCGCTCTGCAGCAGGGAGCCTTTCTTCAGGGTCGTCACGGCGATCTTGCCCTCGATCTGCCGCAGATCGGTGACAGCGGTGTCGGACAGCCAGCGCTCCGGCATCTCGACCTTCTCGAACTGGCCCGCGCCGAGGGTCTCGTAGGGCTCCACGTTCGACTTGACCCGGTAGGCGGTCACCTCGGGGCCGACCTTGGACTCCACGTCGTTGACGACGGAGAGGACGCCGGCGAACGCGCCGAGGGCGCACAGGACCGACAGGAGCAGGAGTATCACGCCGCGGCGCTGACGGGAGTTCATGAACCGTAGAACCTCATTGGGGGGTGGGGGTCGAGCGGTGTCGGGTGGTGCGGGCTCATCCGGCTGTTATCTGTTTCCGGTTCTGGTACTGAATCTGCCTGTGCTGCCGAGGCGTTTGCAGACTCTTGTGCGGTTCCTCGAGGACGGGCGGGGTGGCGGAGCAGAAGACGCAGCGGTCGCCGATGACGTCGATGCCGCACCAGTGGCAGACGTTCTGCCGTACCGACGTGACCAGTTGGTAGAGGACCGAGAGGTCGGGCAGGTAGGAACAGAACTCGATCAGCTTGCCGGTCCCCCACCACTGCGGGGACTCGGCCGGCAGCGCGGCCTCCCGCAGCCCGTGCACCCGCCAGGAGTTGGCCAGGCTCTCCGTGACCCAGTCCGACTGCAGCTGGCCCTTGGCGAACAGCATCCAGGTCGCGAACTCCGGGCCGGTCAGCGCGGCTCCGGGCTGGAGCTTCACCAGCTGCGGCTCGGGATGTGCGACGACCCCGAAGTGCGTGCCGGGCACCCAGGACTTGGCGTGCGACTTCAGGCCGACGGGGACGCGGTCGAGGCGGGCGACCGAGCCGAGCAGCGCGCCGGCGTGGATGTAGTGCGTGAGCAGCCGGCCGGCGGAGGCGAGCACGCCGGGACTGAGGTCGCAGGAGGCGAGCTGTCTCAACTGACGGGCCAGGACGGCGAGTCCGAGCGGGGGCAGCGACGGACGGAACAGGGCGATCCGGTCGCTCTCCAGCAGGGACCGTACGGTGTGCAGCCGCTGTGTCACGGCCGCGGGAACCGCCTGTGAGCACACGACGATGACATGACCGTGCTGGTCGATCAGCGCCTGAACGGCGGCGAGCGACTGGTCGAGCGGTTGCCGGTCCAGGTCCTGGAGCACCACCGCGGGCACGGTGCGCTCGTCGTGCGGCGGCAGCGCCAGGTCGGCACTGGTCACGGCAATGGCAGTTGGCACGTGCAGCTCCCCGGTTCACCCGCCCCTGTCGGCCCGCCGGTGATACCCCGACGCACCGAGTCGACTTCACAGCGTGACTACCAAAGCACTGTAACCACGCCTCAATGACCGGAGAACAGCGTTTCTGTAGCTGCGAAGCATCCGGCGCTGCACAAGAGCTGTCAAAACGGGGCAGGTTGAGCATCTCGGCAGCATCTCTTGACAACAGAATTGGTCTGGACCAACGTGTTGTCATGTCCCCACAGAAAAGATCGATACGACTCTGGGCGGGTGCCGTCACCGCCGCCCTGGCTCTCTCCCTCACCGGTGCCGGCCAGGCGTCCGCCGCCGACGTCAACAACGCCAAGAACGCCGGTTTCGAGTCCGGCCTGAGCAACTGGACCTGTTCCGCGAACAGCGGTACGACGGTCACCTCCCCCGTGCGCACCGGCACGACCGCGCTGAAGGCGACCCCGGCCGGGCAGGACAACGCCCGCTGCACCCAGACGGTCGCGGTCAAGCCCAACTCGACGTACGCGCTGAGCGCCTGGGTGCAGGGCGGGTACGCCTACCTGGGCGTGACCGGCACCGGCACGACGGACGTGTCGACCTGGACCCCGGACTCGACGAGCTGGAAGCAGCTGACGACGTCCTTCACGACGGGCGCCTCGACGACATCCGTCACGGTGTACACGCACGGCTGGTACGGCCAGCCCGCGTACTACGCCGACGACCTCTCCGTGTACGGCCCTGACGGGGGCGGCGGGACCGATCCGGCGCCGACGATTCCGGGTGCGCCGGCCGGTCTGTCGGTGTCGGGCACCACGTCCTCGTCCGTGTCCCTCGCCTGGAACACGGTCGCGGGAGCAACGGGCTACCACGTCTACCGGGACGGCACGAAGGTGACGGCGGTGACCGGAACGTCGGCCACCGTCACCGGCCTCGCCGCCTCCACCTCGTACTCCTTCCAGGTCACGGCGGTCAACTCGGCCGGTGAGTCGGTGAAGTCGGCGGCGGTGACGGGAAGAACGACGGCGACCCCGGTGGGCCCCGCCCTGCCGAAGCACGCGGTGACCGGTTACTGGCAGAACTTCAACAACGGCGCCACGGTGCAGAGGCTCGCGGACGTCCAGTCCCAGTACGACATCATCGCGGTGGCGTTCGCGGACGCGACGTCGACGCCGGGCGCGGTGACCTTCAACCTGGACTCGGCGGGGCTCGGCGGCTACACGGTCGACCAGTTCAAGGCGGACGTGAAGACGAAGCAGGCGGCCGGGAAGAAGGTCATCGTCTCGGTCGGCGGTGAGCGCGGCACGGTGGCCGTGAACGACGCGGCATCGGCGGCCAACTTCGCGAACTCGGTGTACTCGCTGATGCAGACGTACGGCTTCGACGGCGTCGACATCGACCTGGAGAACGGCCTCAACGCCACCTACATGACACAGGCGCTGCGGTCCCTGTCGTCAAAGGCGGGCTCGTCGCTGGTCATCACGATGGCCCCGCAGACGATCGACATGCAGTCGACGTCGAACTCCTACTTCCAGACGGCCCTGAACATCAAGGACATCCTCACGGTCGTCAACATGCAGTACTACAACAGCGGTTCGATGCTCGGCTGCGACGGCAAGGTCTACAGCCAGGGCTCGGTGGACTTCCTGACGGCCCTTGCCTGCATCCAGCTGGAGGGCGGCCTGGCACCGTCGCAGGTGGGCCTGGGTCTTCCGGCCTCGACGCGCGGCGCGGGCAGCGGGTATGTCTCGCCCTCCGTGGTGAACAACGCGCTGGACTGTCTGGCGAGGGGCACGAACTGCGGCTCCTTCAAGCCGTCCAGGACCTATCCCGACCTGCGGGGCGCGATGACCTGGTCCACCAACTGGGACGCGGCGGCCGGGAACGCGTGGTCCAACGCGGTGGGGCCGCATGTGCACGGGTTGCCGTAATTGGACGGTCCGCCTCTGACGGCTGACCTTGCGCTCGTGGGCGGGGTCCGCCGGGCAGTGGAAGTTGTCGGGGTGCCACCCCCGCCCACATGGATGTGATGTGGGCGGGGCGAGCGCTTCGGCCGACTCACGATGGGCGTCTTGGCCTTAATCCATGACCGGGCTCGCCCGAACGGGTCAGGCCGACTCGAGAAGGGTCGTATAAGCCCCTTCGGCAGCCCGGCCGTGCGCCGTACCCGGCGGAGTGTGGGCGAGGAACTCGCTGGTCGACCCGCTCTGCACGAGACGTCCGCCAACCAGAACGGACACGTGATCGGCCTCTTCGGCGAGGTCGGTCACGTCGTGCGTGGACAGCAGGATGCGGACCTCGCCCTTGACCGCGGCAAGGAGGTCGCGGAAGACCCGTCGCTGACGTGGGTCCATGCCGGCCGTGGGTTCATCCAGGAGGAGCACCCGTGCATCGTGCACCAGGGCACAGGCCACGCCCACACGCCTCAGCTGGCCGCCCGAGAGCTGGCTGGTGCGGGTGTCGGCGTGCTCCGACATCTCGACGCGGGACAGCGCTCGAGGAGCGTTGTCCCAGGCATCGTCCCTGCTCATTCCCTTCAGCCAGCCCACATAAGCGACGTACTCCCGTGCCGTGAGTGAGGGCAGGGGGGTGATGTTCTGCGGCATCCAGGCCACGGACCGCCGGTAGTCCTTGCTCTTCGCGTCAAGTCCGTCCCACGTCACGGTTCCCCGCTGGGGCGCGGTGACGGAAGCGGCCAGCTGCAACATCGTGGACTTTCCGGCCCCGTTCGGTCCGAGAAGGATGGTCAGTCCGTCCGGAAGGCGGTAGTTGAAGTCCTGCAGCACGGCAGCCCGCCGTCGGCCGTAGGCGAAGGTGCAGGAATCGAGAACAAGGGTCATGCGGCTCTCCGTGCGAAGCGGTTCGGTGAAAGGAGGTGGGCAGCAACGCCGACGGTGAGCATCAAGAGGGCTCCCACGGAGGCGTACCAGGTGCCAGGCGGTTCGAGGAGTACGGTCCACGGGTAGGGATCGCCGGCCGCCCTCATGCCGAAAAGTACGCCGATCAGCGGCCACAGTGCGGGAACGAGGACCGCGGATCTCCCGAAGAGAGCCCCGCACAACAGGGTGAGGCCGGCGAGGAAGGCCGTGTTGCGGCCCAGTGTCTCGGCCGATGCGGCCCCGGTGGCCATGGCGATCACCTGTCCCACGGCAACTGCGAGTACCACCACGCCGAGTGTGAGCAGGACATCGAAGAACCTGACGGATCGGATTCCGGTGGTCTCGGCGGCGTCCAGCCGGGTGTGCAGACAGTCGAAGAGGACCGAGGTCAGGACGAGCGGAACCAGTGTGGCAGCCTGCACGAGCTCAGAGCCACCGCTGGCCCAGAGGGACGGCAGGAAGAGGGGGGTGTCCTGAACGATCGCCGCCAGAAGCGCGAACACCAGGAATCCCAGGGGCAGTCGAGTGTGAGCGCGGCGGGCACGCAGCCACCACATCACGTTGTATTCCCGTCTTCCTCGCAGGCCTCCGACACGGTCGTCTCGTACCAGTCCATCTGCTGGGCCTCGCTCAACCGCAGAACCTTCCCCACTCGCTCCTGGAGACGGCTGCGTTCCTGGGGAGTGAAATCGGGTTCGGAGCTGAGCCGTCTCAAGTAGGTGTCGGCCTGCCCGACTTTGGAGGACACCCAGTAGTACACCTGGCGGGCGGGGCCGGTGGCGGGAGGGGCGCATTCGAAACGCACCACTTCGCGGGCGATCTGGTAGCGCACGGTGCCGGTCGCCTCGCCGACCCCGAGCGGGACGGTCCAGTCATCCTCCGTGGACGGTTCCGGGTACCGGAGGCTGAGAGACGTGTCTGTGAGGGAAGTCGGCTCGGCGGGCAGCCCGGCTCGGCGCAGGGTTTCCAGCGTCGCCTCCGCTTCCTCGGCGAGAGCGGAGATGCGCTCGGCGCGCGCCTCGGGCAGACAGATGCGGGGGGACTGCCCGGCACAGGCGATCGAGCCGTGACCGGTGCTCCGTGGGCCTATGTAGCTCCAGTTGCTGACCAAGGAGAACGATCCGAACGCGCAGGCGAAGACGAGTGCTCCCGCGATGGCTCCTCGCAGCCAGCGGGAAACAGGTGTCCAGAGCAGAGCCACGGCGACGGCGGAGCCGACGGCGAGCATGAGAGGTGCCACAAGGCCGGCGGCGGTGGGCAGTTCGCCGAACATCATCTTTCCGGCGAAGAGGCCGGAGAGGTGCCGGGGCCACGGTGTCTCCAGTCCGGTGGACCAGCCGACGGCCAGGAAGTCGGTGACCGCGATGATCGGCACTACGGCGATGTGCCGAATGGCGGCTCCGGCGGCGAATCCGACGACGCCGTGAGCGACGCAGAGCACCAGTCCGAAGGCCAGCAGCGTGATGCCGGGCAGGTCGGGCGCAGTCTGCGTTTGGACAAGGGCGCACACCGTGGGAAGGATCAGGAGCGACCAGGCCAGTGCGATGACGGGAGTCAGATGCTGTGCGGCGATGGTGTAGCGGGATCGCACCGCCCCCAGCCGCCAGATGTCGGCGACTCCGAGCTTCCGCGCCTCCCACGCGGCGAGACTCGAGGCAACCGCGAAGGCCACAGGCAGCAGGTTGCGCAGCACCGCGTCGACCACAGTGGCGGAGTAGCCCAGCGGATCGATGCGGAGGTCGTCACCGAGATCGGTGGCGTAGTAGGCGAACACGAGAAGCAGGGCGACGGGCGCGACTCGCAGCGCACTGCTGGATCTGATGAGTGTGAGGGGTTTCACTTCTTGGCTTCCTGGAGCGGTCTTAACAGGGGGCGTGGTGCCTCGCTGACGGCGAGGCACCACGCTGCAGAACACTGATCAGGAATCGGCGAGAGTGGTGTCAACTCCCGCGTAGGTCGCCCACAGCAGGCAGCACGCGTTAGTCCCGCCGCCTACGTTGTCGAGCTGGAAGAAGTAGTCCGACTCCTGAGGCAGGCCGTTGTATTCGCCCCGGCTCGCGGAGGTCGTGCCGTTGAAGCAGTTGGTGAAGGTCTTCTCACCGTAGAAGTCGTTCCTCGACAGTGCGTCGAAGTCCCACAACTCGACACCGGTGGTCTTACTGCCGCCCTGCACGCTGCAACCCTTGAAGATGATCTCCGTGTAGCTCTCGTCCGCCCAGTAGCGGGACTGCCCGTTGTCCCCGCCGCCGTCCGTCCAACTGCTGATGCTGCTCGACCAGTTGGCCCAGGCACCGGAGGACATCGCGAGAACGAAGGCTGACGCCATCGCAACCACGGCGGATATGCGCTTGGAAGATCTGCCCGACATGCGGGAACTCCGAATCTCCCACCCGATTCGGCCCCCCCATGAGGCCTGTCCACATCAGGCGAGGCGCTGAAGTTATCGAACAGTTGATCTTGAAGTCAATGAAATCCAGCCAACCGCTTCGTGGCAAACCAGCCAGCCGCTTCGCACCCGCCGCACGCCGACGACGCGGATGGTGGCGGTACGCCTCCGACTGCCCACCGCGGCCACGCATCCAGCCCGACACCGGCAGCAGTCTCGGCAACGGCCGAACGCTGACCCTCGACGTGCCAGTGCTCGCGCACCGCTCGGGCGAGCCGGGCGTCGGTCGCCGAGAACGCGTCCTGGCTGGTGACGGCAGAGACGTGCTCGATCTGGATCTTCCCGCTGTTCAGGTCGCGTCGGCGGCGGGTGACCTTGATTGCCTATCCCCACCCCCGACAACCTGCCCTCACCCGGCAGTTCAGGACATCTCACCGCCCGAGAACGCACGAGCCCTGCCGGGGGGACTGGCCCTCGCCTCGCTGGATTCACCAACGGCATCACGCGAATGTGAGCGGGGCGAGCGCATCGGCCGACTCACGATCTTCCTGAGCGGTCCAGCTCTCCTGCGGCTCAGATCTGCCAATTGCAGGCCGGTCAGGGATGCTTCGCGCCGTAAGTCGCCGCGCTCGCCCTCGGCAGCGTTGCCCACGTGCGGGTTCCGCCGTCCGGCTCTCGGGCCGGGCCGAAGCCCCAGGTTCCGTCGCAGGCCCGGCAGACGCAGGCGAGGACGCGGAGGGAGGCGCGGCGGCGGGTGTCGCAGGCTGCGGCGAGGTGGGGCTGGGTGTGGCAGGGATGGCTGTCGTAGGCGATCAGACGGAGGGTGGAGGATCGATAACGGAGGGAGAGGTAGAAATCCGTTGACTCCGTGAACTGGGCTGCTGTTGCGGCGAGTTCGCTGATGGCTTGGAGTGCCAGGTCCAGCATGTCGTGCAGGTTGTGGGCCTTCAGGACCTCTCGGGTTGCGGCGCGGGCGAGGGCGGGGCTGGTCAGGGCCGCGGGGAGCGTGAAGCTGTAGGCGAGGGTTTCGGGGGTGGGGGCGGTGGGGTTGGCCGTGTAGGTGGGGGCTACGGGGCAGCGAGAGAAGAGCATGAGGTCTCCCGTATAGGTGTGCGTGCGTGGACTGTGTCGTTCGGCAGCAGCCGGTGGCTCGTCTCCCTGGGGGCGCAAACCCGCCCCTCCCAGGGAAGGAGGCTGCGGGCAGGCTTACGCGATGCACTGCCAACTGCTCTGTGTAGCTTGTGCATTACCGACTGTAGAGCACCACGGGGTTATGTTGCCCCTAGTTCGGAAGAACATAAGCACCGCGTAGGGTGTGGCTGGCTTCGAGGAAGGAACGGCATGGCCGCGAGGACGTCTCCGACGGAGCGCCAGAAGAGGTTGGGGGCCGAGGTACGGAGGATGCGTACGGCCGCCGGCTTGACAGGCGAGTACGCCGCCGGACTGCTGGGTGTGGACCGCGGCAAGATCTCCAACATCGAGTCAGGCACGCGCACCATCAGCGCCGAGCGGCTCCGCACCCTGGCCTGCAACTGTGACTGCGACGACGAGGCGTACGTCGATGCCTTGGTCGAGATGGCCCAGCCCTCTGAGCGAGGCTGGTGGGAGCGGTATCGCGGCAGTCTCCCGGCCGGG
The DNA here is from genome assembly GCF_040656035.1 of Streptomyces sp. NPDC050211. Lineage (NCBI taxonomy): Bacteria > Bacillati > Actinomycetota > Actinomycetes > Kitasatosporales > Streptomycetaceae > Streptomyces > Streptomyces sp. NPDC050211. The sequence goes on along the minus strand of NZ_JBFALC010000009.1, from coordinate 93,809 downwards.
CTTCTCGACATCGCGGAGTTGGAGCACTATGCGGTGCGATTGCGCAGCGTGCATCTGATCCACATGCCCGGGCTCCTGCAGAACAGCGATCACGCCCAGGCCGTATTCAAGGCAGGGCTGCCACCATTGCCCGACCATGAGGTCGCCCTACGGCTCGCCCATCGCCTGGAGCGGCAGCGGGTTCTGGAGCGCGACAACCCGACCGAGTACGTCGGGATAGTCCACGAGGCGGCGCTGCGCATGCAGTTCGGTGGACGCAAGGTGGCCCGAGCACAACTGGAATATCTGCTCGGTGCGTCAGAGCGGCCGAACGTGACACTGTGCGTCATCCCGTTCACCGCGGGATCGTTCCCCGGTGCCGGACAGACCGCCGTCTACATGGAGGGACCTGTGCCGCAGCTCGACACCGTGCAGATCGACAGCGCACACGGACCGGAATTCCTCTACCAGGAAACCCAGTTGTCCAAGTACCGAGCCCAGCTCGACTGGATGGAACGCCACGCCTTGTCACCCACGGAGTCGTACGCCTTCATCCAGGACATCGCCAGCCACCTCTGAGGAGACGACCGTGCCCGACATCACCTGGGAAGAACCGTTCTGCGCCGAGGGATCGGCCTGCTTCCGCCTCGGCACCGACCCCGAAGGCAACGCCTACATCGCCATATCCGGCTCCGAAGACACCTACCTCACCGACACCCGCGAAGCGCTCCGCACGATGATCCTCGACATCAAGGCGGGCAAGGCGGACCACCTGCTCTGAGCCCGCTGTCACCTACCCCATCGACCGGCAGTCAGCCACACCGACGCCAGCCCCAAGGTGCGAGCCCCAGCCCCGTGGTCCTTCCTGACCGCAGCGTCACAGCGACCCTGGAATGCGTGCGGCCCTGCCATGTTTTCGCACTGATTCCCAACACCGAGGTCTTCTCGTACGCCCAGCGGAACAGGTGGTGACGCCGTGACGCAGCGGTGCTCTCTCTGTTCGGCAGCTCGTCGTCGCCTGCCGGTGGAAGTCCGGTCCGGGTAGCTGCCAAGTTCGAAGAGGCTGGGAGCAACCCCGCGTTCAGCGAGGCAGCGGCTCCGGCAGCATCCCGCCTCCACTCGACCAGCCCTTGATTTCTGATCCTGCCGGTTCCCGGCCTTACTGAACGTGCGGCCAACGGCCGATTCGCGCTATGGCCGTTCCACGTCAACCCAGCCCGTCGCAGGCGGCGCGCTCGTCGCAAAAACTCAAGCATCAGCTCAAGAGCGCGATGATGCCCTCGGAGACGGACACAGGCGCCCGCATTCACCTCGGCGCCGTCCCCGTCGAACTCCCGGCCCCCGTCGCTGAACTCGCCCTCCAACAAGTCACGGTCCGCCGCAGCCACGCCACACTGGCCCGGACGAACTCGCCCTGGCTCTTCCCCGGAGGCCAGCCAGGCCGCCCGATCAGCGCCTGGGCCATGGGTGAACGGCTCCGCAAACTCGGCATCCGCCTGGCCGAATCCCGCTCGACCGCGCTCTTCCAGCTCGCCACCGGGTTGCCCGCCGCAGTCCTCGCCCGCACCCTCGGCATCGACATCACCGTCGCCGTCAAATGGCAGCGAGCCGCCGCCGGAGACTGGGCCGCCTACGCAGCCGAGGTCAGCCGCCGGAACAGCACCTGACAACGGGATAGGGCCACCGACGAAATGCGCTGACCTGCGGTGACGGCTCCGGTCACGCGTGTGGGATCCCGAGCTCCGTGGATGCAGTTCCCGGCCGGGTTTGCGGTGCGCCAAGGTAACTCGTAACACCCGAATGGAAGTGGTACGTGGCGACGAACCGCGCGCGTGGACGGACATCCACGCGGCGATCGTGGACCTGCTCGCGGGCCATCTGCCGGCGGCGGACCGGCGGTAGGGCTCTCCCGGGTGGCGCCCGTGCCGGAGCTCTTCGTGGGGCGGCCACGAGGGCCGTTGTCAGAGGCGATTGGCAAGCTTGCGGCCATGAATGTCACTCCTGTCACTCCACCACGGCCGATCGACGTTGTCGCGGTCTTTCCCCAACTGGCCCCGCTGGCCCGCACGGCGACCCGCCTGCACCCCCGCCCTGGGGCGCCGACGTGGCACGACAGCTCGATCGGCGGGCCGCTGCTGTGGCCCGCTGAGGAGCCGTGGCCGCACTGCGAGGAACCGCATGTGGTGGACGGCATCAACCCAGCCCAGTCCCCGGCGGATCTGCGGCTGGAACGACGGATCTTCGCCGCCTCGCACGGCCGGGACCTGACTCCGGAGGAACGGGAGACTCTCGAGCGGATCCTGCCCCCTCGGACGTATCCGGTGAGGCTGGCGGTCCAGTCGTACGACGGCCCCATAGCGATGCTGCCCGTCGCGCAGCTGTACGTAGGGGATGTGCCCGATCTGAGCCCGCCGGAGGGCAAGGACCTGCTGCAGGTTCTGTGGTGCCCCTTCGATCATCCGATCATGCCCAGGACCCTGCTCTTCTGGCGTTCCGCAGCCGCCGTCACCGACATCCTCGACACGCCCCCCGAGCCGCCCGCAGTGCAGTTCGACGGCTATCTACCGGAACCGTGCGTGCTCGAACCGGAGCAGATCACCGAGTACCCCGACCATCTGGAGCTGAGCGAAGAACTGCAGGAGCAGCTCAAGCAGTGGAGTGTGCCGCAGGCAGCAGCGGAAGACATGGACCCGGACACGTACTACGACTGTGTGCTGTCCAACGCACCCGGCTGGAAGGTCGGCGGCTGGCCCGCCTGGAACTCCACCGACCCCAGCCCGCAGTCCTGCTCCGAGTGCGGCACCGGCATGGAGCTCCTGATGACCGTCGCCACGTTCGAGGAAGGGGACGACTCCGGGAACAGCTGGTCTCCGTACCCCCACCCAGGTGCTGGACCGTACCCCGGCCACCGCGGCTACAACGCGACCGGGGTCCAGATAGGCAGCGGCTACCGGCAGCATCTGTTCGTCTGCCCGGCGAAGCCCGAGCATCCGCACATCGAGTTGATGACGTAGCCCGTCCGCGGTGTGCAGCCGGGGCGTCACGGTGCGGGCATGCCGTGACGCCGGGTGGCCGCGAGGCTCAGGGTCCCGGACAACCGACGGATTTCGTTGACCTGCAGGAACGTGACCTCCGACGCGTGGAGTTCCCGCGCAGGTGAGCCCGCATTCCCTTCCACGAGGGTCGGTAGACGAAGGTAGGCACATCCTGACGGTGCCCGACCGGCCCATGCCTGCGTTTCGTCACTCGGCGAGGCCCATTTCGTCGGTACCTCGGGTATTCCGGCCGCGGTGGCGCGGATGCCGCTCTCTCACCACTTCACGCGGTTGAAGTGGGCGGTTGTGCTGCGACGAGCAGGCGACATTGCATGGCCTGCTCGTCGACTCCGCCATCCCTGCCGGGCTCTACCCGATAGAAACAGGCCCGAGGCGTACGCGTCACAGAGTCCGTCAGCAGACCGCCTGTGAAGAGGACGCCGACACCGTCCTCAACTGCCCAGCCGGCCGGAAGCGCGCGGTTCGCCACGGCTGCCTGATAGGACGATCGCCGACCGGGCTCACTGTCGTAGTGCGGGCAGACCGAGCCGGACAACAGGCCCAACCCGTCCGAGAGGTGAGTCAGCGGCCCGAAAGAGTCGGTATGCGAGCCCTCGGCCCAGCAGTTGGCACCAGCGCTGATGCCGCACAGCAAGGTCCCCCGGTCGAAAGCCTCGCGAAGTAGCCGGTCCACGCCGTGCGCGCGCCAGACCGCCAGCATGTTCGCGGTGTTGCCCCCACCTACATAGACGACGTCTTGAGAGAGCAGGAACGTGCGCAGGGCATCGTCATCGAGCTCCCGCCGAAAGAGATGCAAGACGCTGGGCTCGCAGGAACGTGACTGGTACGCCCCGAAGAACTGCTCGATGTAGCCGGGGGCGTCGCCACTGGCTGTCGGAATGAAGCACACCCTGGGGCGCGGAACGGGCACCTGATCGAGCACCCAGTCATCCAGCAGACCATCGTCGGTGGAGAAGCCGCCTCCAAGGAGAGCCAAACGACGTTCCGGAACGACAGCCACGAGGGTGCCTCCTCAGATCAAGATTCAGACGCGCATGATGCCCTGAACCGTGCCAAGCCATCGGCTACGTCCGCAATCGAATAGCCCCTCTGACTGCCCGAGGTCCTCGCCGGAGACGAGACCCAATACGGCCAGCCTTCGAAGCAGGCCAGACCTTGAGCTGCCCCGGGACTCCACGAAACCGGGGTCAGCTCACTTCGCCCGTCTCCTGTGCCAATGGTTTCGGTTTCGGTCGACCCAGCGCCCGCTCTCGATCCGCTGTGAAACATTTCCCCGGGCCCACCGCATCAATGAGGTGAAGGCCGACGATGGGGGCGTACATGAGACAGGTCCGCGCGGGCGGGTACGAAGAGTACGCGGCGTTCGCCACGGCACGCGCGGGGCACCTCTACCGGTCCGCATGTCTGCTGACCGCCGGAGACACGCACCTCGCCGAGGATCTGGTGCAGGAGACCCTCGGGCGGCTGTACGTCAGATGGGGCCGCGTCGCCCGGGTGGACAACCCGGCCGCGTACGCGCAGACCGTCCTCACCCGCACCTTCCTCGCCCATCAGCGCCGCCGCAGCAGCACCGAGCGCGCCACGGACGTCCTGCCGGAGCTGCCGTACGCAGCCGACGGCGACACGTCCCTCCGGCTCACCCTGCTGGAGGCGCTCTCCCGGCTGCCCGCCAAGGACCGGGCGGTGGTCGTCCTGCGCTACTGGGAGGACCGCTCCATCGAGGAGACCGCCGACGCGATGAACGCCAGCTCGGCCGCGGTCCGCACCCGGTGCACCCGTGCGCTGGCCCGGCTGCGCGAACTCCTCGGCGAGGATCTCGGCGAGTACGCGGCGACCTGAGCCACCCACCCGGCCCCACTCACTTCACCGACCGACACCTCAGTAGAAACGGTGGTTCGTCATGCCCTCCGAACACCAGGAAGACCGCTTCGAGAACCAGCTCGCCACCGCCCTGATCGAGGCCGGCGACCACTTCGAGACCGAGCGCTCCGCCCTCGTCGCCGCCGGCGCCGCACGTGGCCGCCGACTGCACAACCGCCGCCGTGCGGCCCTCGTCGGCAGCGTCGCCGGGATCGCACTGGTGGGCGTCGGCGGGGCGCTGCTGCTGCCGGCGGACGATGCCGGCGGACGGCGTTCCGTGGCCGCCGGAAGCTCCACACCGAGCCCGCGCCCCGACGGTCAACTGTCCGACGACACCCTCATCCAGGCCCTTGAGGAGATGCTCCCCAAGGGGACGTACAGCATGCAGAGGGGCCAAGGCACCGTGGGAGGGGCGCCGTACGCCTCGCTCGTCTACGACGACGGAAAGGGCGGCGCACGCGTCAACGTCGACCTGGGCAGGGTCGAGGCGGGCAGCAAGGAGGCCGAGCGGCTGACCACCTGCCCGGACAAGGCCCTCATGAAGTACGACGCCTGCACCACCAGCAAGGTGCACGACGGCACGCTCATGATCTACCAGGGGTACCAGTACCCGGACCGCCGCGTGGACACGAAGCGGTGGTACGCCTCGCTCGTCACGCCGTACGGCCATCACGTCACGCTGAGCGAGTGGAACGCCGAGGCCGAGATGGACGCTCCGGTCACCCGTGACCAACCGCCCCTGTCACCCGCGCAGTTGAAGGACATCGTCACCAAGGACTTCTGGACGATCGCCATCGACACCGCCGACAGGAGTACCGAGAAGAAGAAGGCGTCCCCCGAGACCACGGCCTCGGCCCCGCCGGCCGCCCCCACGGGCGAGGCGGTGCAGAAGACCCTCGCGGCCCTGCTGCCGAAGGACACCGAGGTCGTCTCCCGCGGTGGCGAGGGCGAGTACGGCTATGTCGTGGCCGACGACGGGAACGGGCTGAGCCTCGTCCAGATCAATGTGCAGCCCGACATGAGCGACGTCGAGGGCCAGCTCTTCGGTGCGGACGCCGAGGTCCTCGACGACGGCACGAAGGTAGCCGTGCACCAGGGCCCCGGCGAGAAGGGCGGCGAGGGGGTCGTCATGTGGACCGTGGACACCATCCGCACGGACGGCCTGAGGGTCGTGGTGAGCGCGTTCAACTCCGGTGCCCAGGACACTGCGGCCACTCGGGACACCCCGGCACTGACCATCGCCGAGCTGCGGCAGATCGCCCTCAGCCCGGAGTGGGTTCAGCCCATGGGCCGGTAGTACCCCAGCACGCCCGCCAGCTGACCGAACCACTCCCGCAGCCGGTCGCCGCGCCTGGCGTCGACCGCACACTCGAAGAACCGCCCGTCGACGTGGACGACCCCGACGACGAGGACGTTGCCGTTCGCCTTGTAGTGGACGCTGCGGATCTCGGGCCAGGTCAGCTCGAGGTTCATGCCGTGGTTCTCGAAGGAGACCCCTGAGGAGTCCACGACGACGGCGTTGCGCCGGTCCACGGCCAGGAACTCCGGGCCCGCGGGAGCCTGGGGCGGGGCGTACGACGGTGGGGCGTACGGCGGTGGACCGGGCGGCGCGGGGACGTACGGCTGCGGGGGCGGGCCGAAGCCGGGCGGTGATGACGGCGGTGGGCCGGGATCGGGCTGCTGCATGAGCGCACGGTAACGCGGCCCACCGAGCTAGAAGAACTCCGACCAGGGCTGGTCCCAGACCTGCTTCACGCACAGCACCAGGAACAGCAGACCGGCGATCGCGAGCATCGCGTTGCTCACCGGGCCGTTGCGCCATTCGCGCGGGGTCCGTGAGCTGTTGAGGAGCCAGATCAGGGTGCCGGCGAGGAAGGGGAGGAAGGCCGCGCCCAGGACGCCGTAGATGATGATGAGACGGAAGGGCTGGCCCTCGAAGAGCAGGACCATGGGCGGGAAGGTGAGCCACAGCAGGTAGGCGCGGAACGGCCAGGACCGCTCGCGCTCGCCGGACGCCACCTCCTCGCCCGTCGCCTTCTCGCGCTTCTGCTGCCGGGCCACGAAGTCCGCGAACATCAGGCTCACGCCGTGCCAGACGCCGATGAGGGAGGTGAAGGAGGTGGCGAAGAAGCCGATCAGGAAGAACTTCGCCGTCGCCGAGCCGTACTCGTCCTCCAGGATGTCGCCGAGCTGGATGAGGCCCTTGTCGCCGCTGGCGATGGCGATGTTCGCGGAGTGCAGCATCTCCGCGCCGACGAAGAGCATGGCGACGACGAAGATGCCGGTCGTGGCATAGGCGACCCGGTTGTCCAGGCGCATCACCTTCATCCACCCGGTGTTCGTCCACCCCTTGGCGTTGACCCAGTACCCGTACGCGGCCAGCGTGATGGTTCCGCCGACGCCGCCGATCAGGCCCAGCGTGTTGAGGATCGAGTCCTTCTCGTCGGGGAGGACCGGCAGCAGACCGGCGAAGGCGTCGCCGAGGTTCGGCGTGACCCGGATCGCCAGATACACCGTCACCACGAACATGACGCCGACCAGCACCGTCATGACCTTCTCGAACACCGCGTACTTGTTGAACCAGACGAACACCAGCCCGACCAGCCCGCACGCGATGCCCCACCACTTGAGGTCCATCACGTCCGGGAACAGCGCCTGGAGGGGGAGCGCGCTGGACGACATCGCCGCCGCGCCATAGACGAAGCCCCAGATCACGACGTAGACGACGAAGAACCACGTCGTCCAGCGCCCCAGACTCGCCCACCCGTCGAACAGAGTCCGCCCCGTGGACAGATGCCAGCGCCCCGCCGCCTCCGCCAACGAGATCTTGACGAGGCAGCCGATGACGGCGGCCCACAGCAGGGTGTACCCGAAGTTGCTGCCCGCGATCAGCGTCGCCACCAGGTCACCGGCCCCGACACCGGTCGCCGCGACGACGATGCCGGGGCCGATGTACTTCCAACTGGACTTGCGAGGTGGGGTGGTGGCCTGACCCGTCGCCTGGTTTCCCGTCGTCTCCGCCATGCCGATCAAGAAAGCGCAAAGCGTACGACGGCACAAGGGGGCGTGCGCCGATCAGCACCCGATGCGCACACGGCTAGAGCCGGCCACAGCCGTTGCATCCACAGGTTCCCAACTCGAACCAGACTGTTGTGCCCGTCCCGTCCTGGTGGCAGCCCCAGCGCCGGGCAAGGGAATCGACCAGAAACATCCCCCGACCACTCTCCGACGTCCCCGCGTCCAGAACTCGCGGCTGCCCATCACCCTCGTCAGTGACCTCGCACCGCAGAACACCATGTGCGGCGGTCATGGTGAGCGTGAAGCGGCTCTCGGAGTGCAGCAGCGCGTTGGTCGCCAGCTCGCTGACGAGCAGTTCGGCAGTGTCGGCAACGTCCTCCCGCTCGCCCAGTCCCCATATCTCCAGCTGCCGGCGAACCTCCCTGCGCGCCTCGCCGACGGCAGTCGCACGCGGCTCGTACTCGACGCTCAAGTGGCCCGCCCCCAAGGGCGGTTGGGGGTAGGCGCCGTACCTGGGACCGGGTTCCGGGAGGCGTCCCCCGGAGAGTTGCAGCATGGTTATTACGGTGTCCTCCCCGCGTGTACCGCACACGGGGAGGACTACCTGTTTCCGTACCTGCGTCGACGTACGCCTACCCGTACTGCAGGCGGACGGTCGCCCCCTCCGCGTCGTCGCGCACATCGACGTACGCGCACACCTGGCGGGCGAACCACAGCCCCTGCTCCGGCTCGAGTTCGGCGTCGGGCGGCGGGACGAACCCGGCGAGCGGGTCGGCGACGCGGCGTGTGGTGCGCAGCTCGCAGACGCAGGCGGGCGCGGCGCCCCACAGCAGCGCACCGGTGACCGGCCCGAGGGAGGCCGCCGCCGCGAGGACGGAGCCGGCGAACAACTCGGCGTCCGCGGCGGACAGTCCACGGGCGACCGCGCCGGCGCACAGCGCGTCCGGGTCCGGGTGGTGGAGGTGCTGCGCGTCCGCCGGAGGCTCCGGCAGCGGTACGGCGTCCAGCTCGGCGGCGAGCGTGACCGGGTCCACGTAGGCGCCCGTGCCGGGGTGGGCGCGGCGGGCGGCGGCGACGATGGCGGCTCCGGCGGTGCGGGTGTCGTACGCGCACAGGGCGGTGGTCGCGAGCGGCGCGAAGAGGAGGTTGGCGAGTGCCTCGTAGCGGATCCACTCGGCGGTCTCGCGGGGTGAGCGTCCGGCGCGGCCGTCCCAGACGGGTTCCATGAGGAGGTGGATACGGCCGCCGGGTCCGGCGTGCGCGGCGAGGTAACCGGCGCCCTGGGCGACGGCGTTGGCGGCATTGCCGGTGTACCAGTCGGTCTGCGGGATCAGGCCGACGCTCTTGGCGTCGCCGCCGAGCGCGTCCCGCAGCAGGTCCAGCTTGCCGGGGGCGGCGATGGCGACGGGCGGGGGTTCGCCGGGGGCGCCGAGGCCTTCGGTGAGGAACGGGAGGGCGGCGGCGACGAATGCGTCGTCCGTGCCGAAGACGGCCATACGGTGGTCGAACGCCCCGTGGGCTGGGGCGGAGTGGTTGGTCACGGGTTCCCTTCGAGGTCGGGGAGGGAGGTGCCTGACGGGTTCAGCGCTGGGCCGCCACCCAGGCGGCGATCTGGCTGCGGTTGCTGAAGCCGAGCTTGCTGAGGATGCGTTCCACATGGCCTTCGGCGGTTCGGCGGGCGATCACCAGTCGGTCGGCGATCTGCTGGTTGGCGAGCCCTTCGGCGACGAGCGCGGCGACCTCCGTCTCACGGCGGGTGAGGCGGACGCCGTTGGAGGGCCGCTCGCTGGTGTCGTCCGGTGGCTGTTCGTCGCTGAGGGCGTAGGCGACGGCCTCGGTGAGGCCGTACGCACTGCCGCGTTCGTACGACCGCTGGAACGCGGACTCGTCCAGCTTGGCGCGCGCCCGCTCCTCGCACTGTCTTCGTGCGGAGTTGAGGGCGTCCGAGCCCCAGCGGCCTTTGTCGATGTCCGCCCAGACGCGGTCGGCGGCGCCGAGCAGAACGGCGGCGCGTTCCGGGTTGCCGCGTTCGGCGGCGATCACGGCGAGCAGGTCGAGGGTGAGGCCGATGCCGATGACGTCGTGGACGTCGAGCTTGCGGCGCAGCGCGTCGAGGGCGTGCCGTTCGGCGCGTGGCCAGTCCTGGCGGACGGTGTGGGCGAGGGCGAGGATCCGCAGCAGGTAGGAGCGCACCCAGTCCTCGTCGTGCTCGGCGCATTCGGGCAGCGCGGCCTCGCAGACGGCGACGGCACGGTCGGCCTGGCCCAGCAGGGCGAGTGCGCAGGCGAGTTCGACCTTGTCGAGGCCGTGCATGCTGAGGTGCTGGCCGGGGGCGCGGCCGCGGGCGACGGCGGTCTCGAAGTGGGCGAGGGCGATCTGGAGGTCGTTGCCGAAGAGCTGGAGGACGCCGATGACGTATTCGGCGTGGGCGGTTTCCGCCGGGTCGCCAAGGTGACGGGCAAGGCGGCGGGCGTCCCTGGCGAGGCCCAGGCCTCGGGTGAGGTCCTGGGTGGCGGCGGCGAGGAGACCGGCGACCCACAGGCCGCGGGCGCGTTCGGGTGTCGGCTCGGGGTTGGCTTCGAGGGCGCGGTCGAGCCAGTAGCGGCCCTCGCGGGGTGCGCCGCAGGCGTGCCAGTAGAACCAGAGGGTGCCCGCGAGCCGGAGTCCGGCGAGGCGTTCGCCGGGGGCGGTGAGACAGAAGTCGAGGGCGGCGCGCAGGTTGTCCTGGTCGGCGCGGAGCCGGGCGACGGTCTCGCGTTGTCCTGAACCGAACCAGGCGCGTTCGTGGGCGGCGGCGCACGCCAGCATCCAGTCGCGCTGGCGGCGCCGGGCGGCGGTCTCCTCGCCGGGCAGCCGGCGCAGCCGCTCCAGGCCGTAGTGGCGCAGGGTGAACAGCAGCCGGTAGCGCACCCCGTCAGGGCCGGGCTCGCGGCACAGCACCGACTTGTCGACAAGTCCGGCGACGGCTTCGAGGACGTCGTGCGCGCCGACCTTCTCACCGTCCGCGCATACGGCCTCCGCCGTGTCCAGGTCGAAGCTGCCGGCCAGCACGGAGGCGCGCGCCCACACCAACTGTTCGCGTTCGGTGCACAGTTCGTGGCTCCAGTCGATGGCGGCGCACAGGGTCTGGTGCCGGGGCAGGGCGGCCGGGCTGCCGGCGTTCAGCAGGCGGTAGCGGTCGTCGAGGCGGTCGAGGAGCTGCTCGACGCCGAGGACGCGCATCCGGACGGCGGCGAGTTCGATGGCGAGCGGGAGGCCGTCGAGGCGGCGGCACAGCCGGGCGACGGCGGCCCGGTTGGCGGCGGTGAGGCGGAAGCCGGGGACGACGGCGGCGGCGCGGTCGGCGAAGAGGGCGAGGGCGGGGTAGCCGTCGGCGGCGGAGAGGTCACCGTCGGGGTCGGGGACCGGCAAGGGCCGTACGTCCAGGAGGTGTTCCTCGGTGAGGCCGAGGCGGTGGCGGCTGGTGGCGAGGACGCGGACGCCGGTGGTGCCGTGCAGCAGGGCGGCGGCGAGTTCGGCGCAGGCGGGCAGCAGATGCTCGCAGTTGTCGACGACGAGCAGCAGCCGCCGGTCCCGTACCTGGTCCACGAGGGCGTCCAGCGGGGGCTGCGTGGAGTGGTCGTGCAGGCCGAGCGCGTCGGCGGCGGCGAGCGGGACGAGCGCCGGGTCGTGCAGGCCCGCCAGGTGCACGAAGCGCACGCCGTCCGGGAAGGCACGGGCCACCCGGGCCGCGAGGCGCGCGGCGAGCCGGGTCTTGCCTACGCCGCCGGGGCCGGTGAGCGTGACCAGCCGGGCGCGGGCCAACAGCTCGCGGCCTTCGGCCAGTTCGTCCCGGCGGTCGACGAAGCTGGTCGTCTCGGCCGGCAGGTGACGGTCCCGTCGTGGCGCTGATCCGCCCATGATCAGCCAGTCCTTGGGGGGTGTGGGGGTCCGAGGAAAGCCGGGGGGTGAGATCCCCCACCCTCCCCCGGCGGATTGCATATTTGCACGCCGCGGTCACACCGTCGGGTGCACTTCGCCGGGGTCCGGGTCTGCCGGGGCGGGCGCGCGTACACTGCGCGGCCGATTTTCGGCCACTGACTCCCGGCCAACTCTTGACCGGGCCATGCCATACCTCCACCATGAGCGCCACACCCCGCACACGTACGTCGCAGAGAGACACCCCCCAGCTCCACTCCCCACTCCGGAGACCCCGGAATTACTGGAGAAACAAGGAGATTTCATGCGACTTCGCATACGCGGCTCAGGCGCGCGAGGCGGCAGACGAACCGCCGCGCTGGCCGCCCTCGCCGCCTTCGCGCTCGCGGCCCCCCTCGCCGCGACGGCAACGAACGCCACCGCGGACGGCGGCGCCCGCCCCACGGCCTCGGCGGACGACATCCGCCAGTACGAGGTCCATATGCACTCGACGGTCAAGGACCGTACGGCGATCCAGCAGTCCGGCGTGACGGTCGACGAGGCCGACGACCACGGCCTGGTCGTCTCGGGCCGCGCCGACCAGATCAAGAAGCTGCGCCAACTCGGCTACGAGGTCACGCCGTTGGGCGCAGTCCCGGACCGCTCGGCCGACGAGGACGACGTACGGCTGCTCGACTTCCCGTCGGCCGACTCCAGGTACCACAACTACGCGGAGATGACGAGCGAGATCAACTCCCTCGTCTCGGCCAACCCGAGCATCGCCAGCCAGCGGACCATCGGCACGTCGTACCAGGGCCGGAACATCGTCGCCATCAAGATCAGCGACAACGTCAGCACGGACGAGTCCGAGCCGGAGGTGCTGTTCACGCACCACCAGCACGCGCGTGAGCATCTCACCGTCGAGATGGCCCTGTATCTGCTGCGGGAGTTGACGTCCGACTACGGCACCGACTCCCGTGTCACCAGCATGGTGAACAACCGTGAGATCTGGATCGTGCCCGACCTCAACCCCGACGGCGGCGAGTACGACATCGCGAGCGGCTCCTACCGCTCCTGGCGGAAGAACCGGCAGCCCAACTCCGGTTCGTCGTACGTCGGTACCGACCTCAACCGGAACTGGAACTACCGGTGGGGCTGCTGCGGTGGGTCGTCGGGGTCGACGTCCTCGGACACGTACCGGGGTACTGCCGCCGAGTCGGCACCGGAGGTCAAGGTCGTCGCCAACTTCGTGCGCAGCCGGGTCGTCGGCGGTGTGCAGCAGATCAAGGCGGGGGTCGACTTCCACACGTACAGCGAGCTGGTGCTGTGGCCCTTCGGGTACACCACCGCCGACACGACGACCGGCATGACGGCCGACGACCGCAACGCCTTCGCCACGGTGGGCGGCAAGATGGCCGCCAGCAACGGCTACACGCCCGAGCAGTCCAGTGACCTGTACATCACCGACGGGTCGATCGACGACTGGCTGTGGGGCAACCAGAAGATCTTCGGGTACACCTTCGAGATGTATCCGCGGTCGAGTTCCGGGGGTGGGTTCTACCCGCCCGACGAGGTGATCGAGCGGGAGACGTCCCGGAACCGGGATGCCGTTTTGCAGTTGCTGGAGAACGCGGACTGTATGTACAGGTCTATTGGGAAAGAGGCCCAGTACTGCAGCTAGGTGCGCGGTTCCCCGCGCCCCTACGCGGCGTTCTCGTCGAAGTAGGTGTCCAGGACAGCGTCTAGCTGTTCTTCCCACTCCTTGAAGCTGCTCCTGGCCGACGCCTCGATCTCGATCGGGTACCAGCGTCGGTCAGGGGTGTGCACCGTGATGGTGAAACGCTTGCCGAAGCGGGGGGACTCCGTCTCGACCGCGCCGATCTCGTCCCAGCGGAACTCGCATTCCTGGTCGTCCAGGGACAGTCGTACGCCACGGTGGTCGGCGACTATCTTGGCGCGGCGGTCGGAGGCCTCGAAGACGGGCCCGTCGGGGGCCTCCTCGGCCTCCTCTTCGGGCTCCTGCTCCTCCTCTTCGGAGGCGGCAGGCTCGTCAGGAGTCTCCTCCTCGACCGGCTCCTCCGCCTCCGTGTCCTCCGGCTTCACGTCCTCCGGCTCTTCGGACACGGGTGGGGTGATCCCGGGGATGAAGGCCGGGTCGACCCCGGCGCCGTCCAGGGGCTGGCTGCTCGAACCTATGCGCTGCTCCACAGCGCAGCAGTATGGTCGACGATCCTGTGTCGTACACAGCCAGCCCCGACTTCGTTATCAGACGCCTACATGAACAGACTGAGTACGGCCGCCATGACGAACCCCACGACCGACAACACCGTCTCAAGGACGGTCCAGGTCTTGAGGGTGTCGCGTTCGCTGATGCCGAAGTACTTGGCGACCATCCAGAAGCCTCCGTCGTTGACGTGGGAGGCGAAGATGGAGCCAGCGGAGATGGCCATGATGACGAGGGCGATGAAGGCCTGGGAGTGGTTGCCCTCGGAGAGGAGGGGGGCGACGATGCCGGCTGTCGTGACGATCGCCACCGTGGCCGAGCCCTGGGCGACGCGCAGGACGACCGAGATCAGGTAGGAGAGGACGATCACGGGGAGGCCGACGTCGTTGAAGGTGTCGGAGAGGGCCTGGGCGACGCCGCTGGCCTTGAGGACGGCGCCGAAGATCCCGCCGGCGCCGACGACGAGCAGGATGTTGCCGACGGGCTTGAGGGACGACGTGGACACCCTCTCCAGCGACTTGCGGGACCAGCCGCGCCGGATGCCGAGCAGGTAGTACGCGAGCAGCAGGGCGATGGTGAGGGCGACGAAGGGGCTGCCGAAGAACTCGATCACCGAGCGGGCCGTGGACGGGTCCAGGGCGATGGAGGAGAAGGTCGCGGCGAGGATCAGCACCAGGGGCGTACCGATGATGGCGAGGACCGTACCGAGCGGCACCGGCTTCTCCGGGGGCTCGACGCCCGCCTCGCGCTGCTCGTTGACGACCGCCAGCTTCGCCTCGGCCGCCGCCTCCACCATGTCCTGCGGTACGGCGACGAAGATCCGCTTGCCGATCCAGTCCGAGAACACCCAGGCGGCCAGCACCGCGGGAACACCGCAGACGACGCCCATGAGGATGACCCAGCCGAGGTCGACGTGGAGCAGACCCGCCGCTGCCACCGGGCCGGGGTGCGGGGGCAGGAACGCGTGGGTCATCGACAGGCCCGCCAGCAGGGGCAGGCAGTAGAGCAGGATCGACTTGCCGCTCCGCTTCGCCGCCGCGTACACGATCGGCGCCAGAACGAAGATGCCCACGTCGAAGAAGACCGGGATACCGAAGATCACGCCGGTGACGCCCATGGCGAGCGGCGCCCGCTTCTCGCCGAAGAGGTTCAGCAGCCGGGAGGCCAGCACCTCGGCGCCGCCGCTGACTTCGAGGATCGCGCCGAGCATGGTGCCCAGGCCGATGATGATCGCGACATGGCCGAGGATGCCGCCCATGCCGGACTCGATGGTGGACACGGCGTCCGAGCGCTGGACCGTGCCGAAGAGCTCGGTGACCGAGAGCCCCGCGAGCAGGCCGACGGCTATGGAGACCGCGAGCAGCGCGACGAACGGCTGCAGCCTCGCCTTGATGATCAGGAAGAGGAGCAGTGCGATGCCGATGGCGGCGACGGTGAGGAGTCCGGCGGTGCCGTCGATGAGGAGGAGCAGGCCTCCGGTGTGGGGTGGTGTTTCGGCGGGGGCGGTGGCGGCGAGCGGATAGGACATTTGGGGGTCCTCTTCGTAAATGCGGTAAGTGCATGAGGCTTTCGGGCAGGGGGGATCGCGGCTCGGCGCCCCGGGGGATGCCGAGCCGTTTACGGCGTGCGGGAGTTAAGGGGGCGGCGTCAGCCGAGGACGGCCAGCGCGTCGATCTCGATGAGGAGCCCCGCGGGCAGACCGACGTAGACGGTCGTGCGCGCGGCGGGCGGCTGGGTCAGGCCCTGCTCCCCGAAGTACGCGTTGTAGATCTCGTTCATCTCGGCGAAGTGGGCGACGTCCGTCAGATAGACGCGGATCATCATCACGTCGTCCCAGGAGGCCCCGCCCTCCTCCAGGATCGCCTTGACGTTGGCGAGCGTCTGGAGGGTCTGCTCCCGCAGGGTCGGGCCGGCCGGCGTCGGGGGCTGTCCCTCGACGGCGGGGAGGAAGCCGACCTGGCCGGCGACCTGGAGGATGTTGCCCTTCTTCACTCCGTGCGAGAACTTCGCGGGCGGCGTGGTGTGGGTCTTGGGGGTGAGGGCGATCTTGTCGGTCATACGACATCCTTCGTCGGGGTCCTGCCGGAGTACTCGCCGCTGATCGCGTCCGCGGTGCGGCGGACCAGCGGGAGCAGGGTGAGGAGTTCGTCGGCGGTGACGACGACGTTGGGCGCGGACACCGACATCGCGGCGGCGACCCGGCCGTCCGCGCCGCGGATCGGTGCGGCGACGCAGTTGATGGACTCCTCGTGGCCGCCGAGGTCGGTGGCCCAGCCCTGTTCGCGCACCTTGGCCAGTTCCCTGAGGAAGGCGTCCGGGTGGGGCGTCGAACGGGCCGTGTACATGGGGTAGTCGAGCTTCTCCGCGAGGGCGCGGCGCTCGTGCTCGGGGAGGTCGGCGAGCAGCAGCTTGGCGACGGCGGCGACGGTGATGGCCACGGGTTTGCCGATCCGGGAGTACATGCGCACCGGGTAGCGGCTCTCCACCTTGTCGATGTAGAGGACCTCGTTCTCCTCGTACACGGCGAGGTGGACGGTGTGTCCGCACTGCTCGTTGAGGCGTACGAGGTGGGGGTGGGCGATCTCGCGGATGTCGAGGTTCTCCATCGCCTCCTGGGCGAGGGCGATGAGGCGGGCGCCGAGGCGGTAGCGCTGGTCGGACTGGCGGTAGACCATGCCGTGTTCGTGGAGCGTGCGGAGGAGGCGCAGCGCCGTGGACTTGTGGACGCCCAGGCGGTCGGCGACCTGGCCGAGGTCGGCGGGGCCCTCGGCGAGCAGCGGCAGGATGCTCAGTGCGCGGTCGACGGTCTGGCTCATGGGGTGCGTACCTCCTCCTCGGCCTGCTGGGTCGTCCAGCCGGGGCCGAGTCGAAGTGTCCCCCACGCCTCGTCGTCGAGGGCGGCGAGGCGGTCGGCGGTGTCGCGGGCGGGGGGTGGGGCGAGGTCGCCGGGGGCGGTGAGGGTGGCGGCGGCCATGAGGTGACCGTGCCTGATCCGGTCCCGGACGGGGAGTTCACGGAGCGTGCCGGAGAGGAATCCGGCGGCGAAGGCGTCACCGGCGCCGACCGCGGCTACGGGGGTGACGTTGAGGGCGGGGACGAAGGTGACCGGGGTTGCGGTGGGCCGGGGGTGGGTCGCGCTGCCCGGCGCTTGCGGGTTGCCGCCTGCGCCCACCCGTGCCGCCCCAGCGGCACGACTGCCCGCAGCTGGACGGGAGGGGTGCGCGCTGTCCGCGAGCTCACCTTCGGCCGCCCCCGCAGCACGACTGCCCGCAGCTGGGCGGGATGGGTGCGCACTGTCCGCAGCTGGGTGGGATGGGTGCCAGCTGTCCGCCGGCCCGCCTTCGGCCGCCCCCGCGGCACGACTGCCCGCAGGCTGCGTCTGTGAGAACGCAGTCGCCCCCCTCGCCCCCTCCTTCACCACCAGCACCCCCGGCTCCGGGAGTAGTTCGCGGATCTTTTCCGGGCCGCCGGTGATGCCCCAGGCCGTGCGGGCCTCGTCCGTGCCGACGAAGACGATGTCGGCGCGACGGGCGAGGTCGAGGAGGACGCGGGGGCCGTCGGCGTCGTGCCAGAGGCCGGGGCGGAAGTTGACGTCGAAGGAGATGAGCGGTCGGTCCGGGCGGGGGGCCGTGAGTTGCCAGAGCAGGCCGAAGCACTCGTCGGACAGCGCCGCCGTGATCCCCGACAAGTGCAGCACCCTCCCCGCCCGCACCGCCCCCATGTCCACGTTCTCCACGGCCATCGCCGACGCCGCCGACCCCGCTCGGTAGTACGCGACCTCGTGCGCATCGGTCGCCCGGTCGCCCGCCGTGCGGAAGTAGACGCCCGTCGGACGCTCCGGGTCCCTCCGCACAGCCGACACGTCGACGCCGTACCCCCCGATCGCCTCCGTCAGGTGGTCGCCGAAGCCGTCCGTGCCGACGCGGCTCACCCAGCGGGCGGAATGCCCGGCGGCGGCCAGCACGCACGCGACGTTGGATTCCGCGCCGCCGATGCCGCGGTCGAAGGACGGGACGTCGGCGAGGCGGCCCGGGCGGGTGGGGAGGAACGTGACCATGGACTCGCCGAGCGCGACGACGTCCACGACGTCGGGGGCATTGCAGGGTCCGGTGACGGTCACGATGGTCGTAGCTCCTCGGGTGGTGCGGGAAGTCGGCGGCTCCGTTGACCCCGCGTTGGCCGAGATGTTAGACAGCGGTAAGCGATATACGCAATGAACGTTGCAGTACATGCAACACCGCCGATCAGGGAGGCCCGATGGCCGTTGAAGCGCTCGCCCGCCTGGCCGAGGAACGTGTCGACCACCGCTTCAAGGGCCTCCCGCCGGACGCCGGCGGCCTGACCGTCGCCGAGCTGACGGCCCAGCGCCGCAACCTCTTCACCGGCGGTTTCGCCACGCCGGTGCTCGCGCTGTCCGCCGAGCGGCTGGAACACAATCTCGCGCTCATGGAGTCGTACACGACCCGCCACGGTCTCGCCTTCGCCCCGCACGGCAAGACGTCCATGGCCCCGCAGCTCTTCCACCGCCAGATCGAGCACGGTGCCTGGGGCATCACCCTCGCCGTGCCGCACCAGGTGCGCGTGGCACGGGCCTTCGGCATTCAGCGGATCTTCCTGGCCAATGAGGTCGTCGATCCGGCGGCTCTGCGGTGGATCGCCGCCGAGCTGGACTCGGACCCGGATTTCCGGTTCATCTGCTACGTCGACTCCGTGCGCGGCGTCGAGCAGATGGACGCCGCGCTGCGAGGCGCGTCGCGTCCGCTGGACGTCGTCGTCGAGCTCGCCGCCGGCGAGGGCGCCCGTACCGGCGTGCGTACGGAGGCGGAGTGCGCGGCGGTCGCGGACGCCGTCGCGGCCACCCGCACCCTGCGTCTCGTCGGTGTCGCCGGGTACGAGGGCGAGGTCCCGCAGGCCGATCCGGAGCGGGTGCGCGCCTGGCTGCGGCGGCTCGTCGCGCTGGCCGGCGACTTCGACAAGGCGGGCCGGTTCACGGGCACGGACGAGATCGTCGTCAGCGCCGGCGGCAGCGCCTGGTTCGACGCGGTGGCCGACGTCTTCGCGGAGATCCCGGAACTCGGCGGCCCGGTACTGAAGTTGCTGCGCTCGGGCGCCTACGTCTCGCACGACGACGGCCACTACCGCAAGCTGACCCCCTTCACCCGTGTCCCCGAGGAGGGCGCGCTGGAGCCCGCGTTCCGCCTGTGGGCGCAGATCGTCTCCCGCCCCTCGCCCGACCAGGCCTTCGCCAACGCGGGCAAGCGGGACGCGGCGTACGACCTGGATCTGCCCTTCGCGCAGGTCGTACGGCGGGACGGCCCCGAGCGCCCGGCGACCGGCATCGAGGTCACGAGCCTCTCCGACCAGCACGCCTGGATCCGCACGGCCCCGGAGGCCGACCTGGAGGTGGGCGACTGGCTCGGCATGGGCCTGTCGCACCCGTGCACGTCCTTCGACAAGTGGCAGCTGATCCCGGTCGCGGAGGCGGACGGGACGGTCGTCGACTACATCCGTACTTTCTTCTAGGAGGCCCGGTCATGGCAGATCTCGTCATCCGTGACGCGGACGTGGTCGACGGCTCGGGCGCGCCCGCGTACCGCGCCGATGTGGTCGTCGACGACGGCCGGATCGTGTCGATCGTCAAGGAGGCCGCGGCGGCCGGCTGCCAACGGCCCAAGGCGACCCGGGCGTTGGATGCCGAAGGGCTCGTCCTCTCCCCCGGCTTCATCGACATGCACGCCCACAGCGACCTCGCCCTGCTCCGCGACCCCGACCACAGCGCCAAGGCCGCACAGGGGGTCACGCTCGAAGTCATCGGCCAGGACGGGCTGTCGTACGCGCCGGTCGACGGCCGCACGCTCGCGGAGGTGCGCCGTGCGATCACCGGCTGGAACGGCAACGGTGACGACATCGACTTCGACTGGCGGTCGGTGGGCGAGTATCTGGACCGGCTGGACCGCGGGATCGCGGTGAACGCCGCGTATCTCATCCCGCAGGGCACGGTCCGGATGCTCGCCGTCGGCTGGGAGGACCGGGAGGCGACGCCCGAAGAGCTGGACCGGATGCGGGAGTTGGTCGCGGAGGGGATGCGGCAGGGCGCGGTCGGCATGTCGTCGGGGCTCACCTATACCCCCGGCATGTACGCCAAGGACGCCGAACTCACCGAGCTGTGCCGGGTGGTGGCGGAGTACGGCGGCTACTACTGCCCGCACCACCGCTCGTACGGCGCGGGCGCCCTTGAGGCGTACGAGGAGATGGTCGCCCTGACCCGGGAGGCGGGCTGCGCACTCCATCTCGCCCACGCCACCATGAACTTCGGCGTGAACAAGGGCCGCGCGCCGGAGCTGCTGACGCTGCTGGACGACGCGCTGGCAGCCGGAGCCGACATCAGCCTCGACACGTACCCCTACACACCCGGCTGCACCACCCTGGCCGCCATGCTGCCGAGCTGGGCGAGCGAGGGCGGCCCGGAGGCGATCCTCAAGCGGCTCGCGGACGAGGAGACGGCCGAACGGATCCGCCATCACATGGAGGTCGTGGGCGCGGACGGGTGCCATGGCGTGCCGATCGAGTGGGACACGATCGAGATCTCCGGCGTGAGCGAGACGGGCCTGGACGACTATGTGGGCCGTACGGTCCAGGAGTCGGCGGACCTGCGCGGCGAGGCCCCTTGGGTGACCGCGCGGCGTCTGCTGCTGGAGGACCGGCTCGGTTCGACGATCCTTCAGCACGTGGGCCACGAGGAGAACGTCCGCGCGATCATGCGGCACCCCGTCCACACGGGCGGCTCGGACGGCATCCTCCAGGGGACGAAGCCGCATCCGCGCGCGTACGGGACGTTTCCGCAGTATCTCGGCCGGTATGTACGGGAGTTGGGCGTGCTATCCCTGGAGGAGTGCGTCGCCCACCTCACCTCACGCCCGGCCGCGCGGCTGCGGCTGCCGGACCGGGGCCTGGTCCGCGAGGGCTACCGGGCGGACCTGGTGCTGTTCGACCCGGCGACGGTGGCGGCGGGCTCGACCTTCGAGCGACCGCGCGCGCTGCCGACGGGCATTCCGCACGTCCTGATCGACGGCCGGTTCGTGATCGAGGACGGGCGGCGGACGGACGTACTCGCGGGGCGGGCGGTCCGTGGAACTCCGCCCGCCCTCGCTTGAGTCACGTCGCTCGAGCTACTTCCCCTGCCCTACGGCTTGGGCAGGGTGCAGCCGCTCGCGCTCAGGTCGAGCTTGTTGTCGACGCCGAAGCAGGGCGCCATCTGGTAGGTCTGCTGGCCGTAGCCGATGCCCGTGTGGACGGTGACCGTGCCGTTCTCGGCGACCTCGCAGGGATTGTTCACGGTGCAGCGCGCGCCGTCCTCGTTGAGGGTGTTGTTGACGGCGACGACCTGACCGGTCGCGTTGTCGACCACCGGCGAGCCCGAGGTGCCCCCGATGGTGTCGCAGGAGTCGGTGTAACGGACCGAGTCCTTCCAGGTCCAGTCGCCCTCCTTGAGGCGGTGGGCGAAGCCGTCGATGTCGCAGGCGTACGTCTGCTTCCAGTAGCCGGAGACGACGGTGATGGCGGTGCCGGCGGCGGGGCGCGCTTCGCTGATCGTCAGCGGGTCTATGCCGTACGAGCTCTTGATCGCACCGTAGGTGGTGGTGAGCTGGTACATCGAGACGTCCGTGTCGGTCATCGTCGCGTACGCGATCTTGCTGGCCCGCAGCGTCGCGACGCGGGAACCGGCGGAGTTCAGCAGGCTGAAGGTGCGGCTGGAGGCCTGGTCGACGATGACCTCGCCGGGCTCGGGGAAGCCGGACTCCAGGCAGTGGCCGTTGGACATCACCAGCGCCGGGTCGTTGTCCTCCGAGTCCGGGAAGCGGACGACCGAGCCGGAGCAGTTGCTCAGCGCGACGGTGCCGGCGAACGTGACGGCCTGCGCCTTCGGCGCCGTGAGCCGGGAGACGCTCGCCGTGGCGGACGTGACCACGTCGTGGACCGCGCCCGAGAGCGTGCCCGGTTCCCCGCCCGTGACCGAGCCCGTGGGGGTGGGCTCGACCGCGACGGCGGGGCTGGCGCCCACTCCGGCAAGCGCCAGGGCACAGAGCCCGACGACCAGAGGTTTTCTCATGTGGGGGTCCCCTCATACGGAGAAGGTGACCGAAGAATCTCCGGTCACCCACGTTGTTGTCATGCACATACTCACGTACGAGGGGGGTGCGGACAAGGACTTACCTACTGGCGAGTTCAGTCCGTAGGGGTTTCCCTATCACCGCGGGGCGGGGGTGTTGGGCGGGCCGCGCAGGACGTTCACGGGAGGGCGGTCAGGTCACCACATCCGGCACACTTCTAGTCGCCGTCTGTCGTCAACTCCCGCAACGGGACGCGCCGGAACTCGATCACTTCGTACGCCGTCTCGACACCTGTTTCGTACAGGATCCCCACGGTCTCGGCATCGGCCTGCACGAGGTCCGAGTACGCGGCCTTCCGGGAGGACAGGGTCAGCGCCTTGCCGAAGGACCGGCCGCCGTCCGTACTGCTCCACAGCGCCATCGCCGCACGGTCGGTCGGCACGGAGGGCCCCGAGAACAGCAGGTTCCCCCTTTCCCCGGCCAGTTGCAGCACGCTGCCCTCCACCAAGGGCACGTCGTTCAGCGACCTCTGCTCCGCATAGCCTCGGTCGAGGCCCGCGCCCCCATCGCTGGAGTAGGTGTCGAGGCGGTTCCCCGGGCTCGTCCCCTTCTGGTTCCGGGCATTGAAGTACAGCCGCCCGTCCGGCAGTTGAGCCGCCGTCGACTCGTTGGCGTTGTGCACGCCCTCGTAGGCGTCCTCGACGAAACCGAGGCGCCAGGACCGCCCTCCGTCGTCGCTGTAGATCGTGTGCGCCCCGTAGTACTTGGGCTCCTGGCCGGTGTCCGGCGACCCCGAGGGCGGCGCGGAGGAGTGGTTGGCGGGCACGACCAGGCGTCCCGCGTGGTCACCCCGTGTCAGCGCGACGGCGTGCCCCGGCCCCGTGGCGTACCAGCGCCAGCCGGGCCGCTTCACTGCCGACGTGATCTCCCGGGCCGCGGAGAAGGACCGCCCGTCGTCCTTGCTCGTCTGCACGAAGACCCGGCGGCCCTGCTCGTCCGTGGCCTCACCGCGTAGAATCCGCGCTTCCGTGACGTCACCGCTGTGGTACGAAGTGACGAGCACGACGTTCCCGGTCCGGGGATCGACGACCGGCGCCGGATTGCCCCGGGTGTCCCCGTCGCCGGCCGCGACGATCTGCAACTGCCCCCACGTGCACCCACCGTCGCGCGACCGCCTGAGCACGATGTCGATGTCGCCGTGGTCCTCCTTGCCACCTGACCGCCCTTCAGCGAAGGCGAGCAAGGTCCCGGCGGAGGTCCGCACGACGGCGGGTATGCGGTAACTGGCGTAGCCGCCCGTGCCCGAGGTGTACGGCACCGACGATGCGCATCTTCCCTCCGGCTCGCCATCCGCACTGTCGGCCTGATCCGCCCCTGGCCGGGCGACGACCACCAGTGCGGCGACGACGATCGCGACAGCGCCGAGCACGAATAAGCGGCGACTCGGGAAAGGGCGGCTCGTTGGTCTCCTCATCATGGCGGGTATGCACCGTGCCCTCAATTTGGCTTCTTGGTGGTTCCCTGCCCCTTTCCCGGGTGGTCTCGGGAGGAACTGGGGGCGGCAGCCGCGGTGTTCGTGGCGGCGGAACTCGGTGGGGCCGTACTCGTGGTGGCGTTCGAGGGCTCCTGTGTGCTGCCGGTGGCGGGCGCGGTGGCGCTCGGTGAAGCGCTCTTACGCGGGGAAGCCGCACCGGAGGACCCCGGCCGGTCGGCGAGCGTCCCCGGGGAGGACTCCGTACCCGTGGGCGACACGGAGTCACCGGCCGTCGGGCCGGTCCGCTCCGGCCCGCCCCGTGCGCCGCCCGAGGGCGAGCCGGAGAAGGAGAGCGCGGCGATCACGGCGGCCACCGAGACGGCGCCCGCCGCGCCGGCGGTGAGCATCACGCGGCGCGAGCGGAGGCCGAGGGGGCGGTGGCGGCCGCGGTGGCCCGACCGTTGCGCGGGCACTTCGGCCGCCACCGGAGGCAACTGGGCCGTGTCGTCGTAGGCGGTGTCGTGCCAGCCGTGCGCGGCGGCCGGGTCGGCGTATGCGTCGTAGACCGGGGACTGCGGAGGCTGCGGGAGGTACACGTTCGGCGGTCTGTGAGGGTCGCCGTCCTCCGCGTGCGCGCTTGCCTGTTCCGATGGCCTGGACATGACCGTGGATTGTAGGGACGCAAGGGACCCCTGGGACAGCTACCGGCGATAACAGTCCAAACCCGCTCGTCTCACGTGGCGGAAAACACGGCCGCGACCGCGTTACCGGGCCGTAAGCTCCCAGACATGCAGGTGATCCAGTCGACCAAGCTCGCCAACGTCTGTTACGAGATCCGGGGCCCGGTGCTCGAGGAGGCGATGCGGCTTGAGGCGGCCGGGCATCGGATCCTCAAGCTGAACACGGGCAACCCGGCGGCGTTCGGCTTCGAGTGCCCGCCCGAGATCCTCGAGGACATCCTCCGCAATGTGTCGTCGGCCCATGGCTACGGCGACGCGAAGGGCCTGCTGGCGGCACGCCGGGCCGTCGTCATGCACAACCAGACCCTCGGCATCGAGACGGACGTCGAGCACGTCTTCGTCGGCAACGGCGTCTCCGAGCTGATCGTCATGGCGATGCAGGGCCTGCTGGACGACGGGGACGAGGTGCTGGTCCCGGCTCCTGACTACCCGCTGTGGACGGCAGCCGTCTCGCTCTCCGGCGGTACGGCCGTGCACTACCGCTGCGACGAGCAGTCCGACTGGATGCCCGACCTCGCGGACATCGAACGGAAGGTCACCGACCGCACCAAGGCGATCGTGATCATCAACCCGAACAACCCGACCGGCGCGGTCTACGACGAGGCCGTCCTCAAGGGCCTGACCGACATCGCCCGCCGCAACAATCTGCTGGTCTGCTCCGACGAGATCTACGACAAGATCCTCTACGACGGTGCCACGCACACGCCGACCGCGGCCGTGGCCCCGGATCTGCTGACGCTCACCTTCAACGGCATGTCGAAGGCGTACCGGGTGGCCGGCTACCGGGTCGGCTGGATGTCGATCTCGGGTCCGCGCGCGCACGCCGACTCCTATATCGAGGGTCTGACGATCCTGGCGAACATGCGGCTGTGCGCGAACATGCCGGGGCAGCACGGTGTGGTCGCCGCACTGAGCGGACGCCAGACCATCAACGACCTGGTGCTGCCTGGCGGACGGCTGCGCGAGCAGCGGGACGTGGCGTATGAGCTGCTGACGCAGATCCCGGGTGTGACGTGCGTGAAGCCGAAGGGGGCGCTGTATCTGTTCCCGCGGCTCGATCCCAAGGTCTTCAAGATCAGGGACGACCGGCGAATGGTCCTGGATCTGCTCCGGCGCGAGAAGATCATGGTCGTCCAGGGCACCGGCTTCAACTGGCCCGAGCAGGACCACTTCCGCGTGGTGACGCTGCCGACGGTCGGGGATCTGCGGGACGCTGTGGGGCGGATCGGGAACTTCCTGGACGGCTACAGCCAGACCTGACGCTCACGCAGTGTGGATGCGTGATCCGGTTCTGTGAAGCGCTCAACTTTAGACGAAATCTAAGCTAGGATGACTTCTGTCAGAGCACAGGAGGCCATCCCCATGTACGAACCGATCCGCACCAAGTCGGTCCACAGCTCGATGGCCGGCACGTCCTCGGACTTCCCCCACCGGTCCCGTGAGGAGGAGCTGGACATCCAGCTCGCGGGCCATCTCGCCGCGCTCCTCGCGATCACCGACGAACTGCGCGCGCAAGCACCGTCCGGCGATCTGGACACGGCTGCGGAGCGGCTCGTGGAGCAGGTGGCCCGGCTTCGGGGAGGCAGGCCGCCGGTCCGTGCGGTGCCCGCCGGCGGCGGACGGCATGTCACCACCCTGCACGAACGGGCACACGCGCTCGCCGGCCGCGCCCTGGTCGTCGCCGCGGCCCGCGCCGATACGGCGGCGGCGATTCTGGCCGCGGAGCGCATGGACGCGCATGCCGCCGCACAGGCCGAGCCGCAGGAACTGACCGGCGTCGGCTGATCCCCCTGAACGGCCCCGGTCCGCGTGCACCCGCAGCGACGCGCGGACCGGGTGCCATAGCACTGCGTCGGCTTGGGCCGGGGCGGTTCGTCGTGGGGGGCCTTGTGGTGGGCGGCTGCGGGTCCGTTGTGGCTGGTCGCGCAGTTCCCCGCGCCCCTTCGGGGCGTTCGCTTGACGCCTGCCTCGGATGCTCAGGACAAGAAGTTCGCGGCGTGGCTGATTCCCGTTGTGTACCGGGACGGCCGTGTCACCTTCTGTTCATCGCAGGCAACGGGGAACGTTGGATTCCGCGAGCACGCTCCGGGCGTGAGACGTATCGCAGGAATCTTCCTCGCGGTGCTGCTGATCGGCGGAGTGGTGGCAGCCGTCGTGGCAGGCCGACAAGGCGAGGACAAGGGCACGGCAACGAAGACCGTGCGCGCGGTGATCGGGTCGGAGAAGGCAGAGTTCTTCGCCGATCCCGAGGTGGTGGACGCCCTTGCCGCCAAGGGCTACACCGTGAAGGCCGAGACCTCCGGGTCCTGGGCCATGGAAGGGCTCAACCTCAAGGGGTACGACCTCGCGCTGCCGTCGAGCCAGGCACCGGCCGTCGAACTGGCCGCGAAGTACAAGGTGTCGGGAACCCTTCCGCGCCCCTTCTACTCCCCCCTCGTCGTAGTGGCGCACAAGAACGCCGCCGAGGTGCTCGAGGCGAACGGTCTCGCCACGCTGGACGAGTCGCACCGGGGCACGCTGAAGATGAGCGCCTATCTGGACGCCGCCCGCGCGGACCGCACCTGGCAGCAGCTCAAGGGCGCCGGCAAGTACGGAGAGCTGACGGGCACGCTGTATCTGTCCAGCACCGACCCCGAGAGCTCCAACTCCGGCGCCCTCTACCTCGCCGCCGCCTCCTACGTCGAGAACGGCGGAAAGGTCGTCGCCTCCGGCACCGAGATCGACCGCACCGCCCCGCTGCTGCACAAGCTCGTCAGCGTGCAGGGCGCCCAGCAGTCCAGCAGTGACGCCGTCTTCCGGGACTTCGTCAGCGGCGCCGGCAACCCGCTCGTGGTGGTCTACGAGTCCCAGGTCGCGTCCCTGCTGACGGAGGGACAAACCCCCGACGACCTGGTCGTCCTCTACCCGGACACCACGGTCAACAGCGACCACACCGTCGTACCGCTCACCGACAACGGCAAGGCCCTCGCCGAACTCCTCTCCACGGACCCACAGTTGCGCAAGCTGGAGGCCCGGCACGGGTTCCGCCCGCAGGGCGAGGCCACCGAGTTCGCCGCGGACACCACCTATCTCAAGCACGAACTGACCGGCGTCCGCCAGGCGCCCGTGCCCACCTCCAAGGTGCTGCACGAGCTGGCGCGACGGGCGCGCGGATAAGGGGGGAAGCAGTACATGACCAGCAACGACGAGACGTTCGTCCTCACTCCGCCCGAGCCCGTCGCCGCCGTGCCGCGGGAGAAGGCCGGCGGGCTCGTGCCCGTCGACGACAGCGTCCGCAACGACATGGCGAACAAGGCTTCCGCCTACATCGAAGGGCTCGCCTCCCTCGACGCGCGCTCGCCCGAGTTCGCCGGCAAGGTCGGGGAGATCACCAATCTCGGCGCGGGCGAGATGCGCAGCGCCGCCGCCCAGTCCAACCGGATGCTGGAGCGCACGGTGCGCAGCCTCCCCGACAAGGGCGGTGACGCCCAGTCGAAGGTGGCGGGCTCGCTCGTCGAGCTGCGGCGGGTGGTGGAGGACCTGGACCCGCGTGACCTGCCCGCGAGCAAGGGCCGCAAGTTCCTGTCCAAGCTGCCCGGCGGCAACAAGCTGCGCGACCACGTCGCCAAGTACGCCTCCTCGCAGAACACCCTCAACAAGATCGTCGGCTCGCTGCGCGGCGGCCAGGACGAACTGCGCCGCGACAACGCCGCGTTGCAGACCGAGCGGGTCCGGCTGTGGGAGACGATGGGCAAGCTCCAGGAGTACGTCGTCCTCACCGAGGCGCTGGACGCGGCCGTCGAGCAGCACATCGGCGGGGTGGAAGCGACCGATCCGCAGCAGGCCGACAGTCTCCGTGCCGATGTGCTCTTCCCCGTCCGGCAGAAGCACCAGGACCTGCTCACCCAGCTCGCGGTGTGCGCGCAGGGGTACCTCGCCATGGACGTCGTACGACGCAACAACGAAGAGCTGATCAAGGGTGTCGACCGCGCCGCCACGACCACCGTCTCGGCGCTGCGCATCTCGGTGATGCTCGCCTCCGCGCTCGACAACCAGAAGAAGGTCGTCGACCAGGTCAACGCGTTGCGCGGCACCACCGAGGACCTCATCCGGGGCAACGCGGAGATGCTGGCCACACAGAGCGGCGAGATCCAGCGCATCGCCGCCGACCCGGCTGTCGGAGCGGAGACGCTGCGCAACGCCTTCCAGCAGATCTACCGGACCCTCGACACGATCGACACCTACAAGGTCCAGGCGACGGAGGCGATGGCGGCGACGGTCGAGTCCCTGACCTCCGAACTCCAGCACGCGTCCGTGTACTTGGAGCGCAGCCGGTCCCGGGGCGCGCTGGAAGGAGGCCTCGGATGAGACGAGGCGCACTTGTCACCCTGATGGCCGCCGCCCTGCTCACCGCCTGCACGACTCAGGGAGACTCGACAGACTTCCCGACGCCCGGCGTCCCCGGACCCGCCGAGCCGGGCACCCTCCGGGTCCTCGCCTCCAGTGAGCTGAGCGACATGACTCCGGTCCTCGCCGAGGTCGAGAAGGACACCGGCATCAAGGTCCGGCCGACGTACATGGGCACCCTGGACGCCGTGGACCTGGTGGCGAAGGGGAAGGCGGACGGCCAGTTCGACGCGTTGTGGCTGTCCTCCAACGACTATCTGCGGCTACGGCCCGACGCGGCGAAGAAGGTCGTGTCGGAGACGCCCGTCATGTCCAGCCCGGTCGCCATCGGCGTCAAGGCGGCGACCGTCGACGAGCTCGGCTGGAAGCCCGAGGACGTCACCTGGTCCCAGGTCGAGCAGGCCGTGCGGGACGGGAAACTGACGTACGGCATGACCGACCCGGCCCGCTCCAACTCCGGCTTCTCGACGCTCGTCTCCGTCGCCTCGGCGCTCTCCGGCGCCCAGTCCGCCCTCACGGACGCGGACGTCACCAAGGCGACCCCGCGGCTGAAGGAGTTCTTCAAGGGGCAGAAGCTGACGTCGGGTTCGTCGGGCTGGCTGGCGGCGGCCTACGACCGGCGCGGGGACATCGACGCGCTCCTCAACTACGAGTCCGTCCTCAAGGGCATCCCGGGCCTGACCGTGATCCGCCCGCGCGACGGCGTCGTCACCGCCGACTACCCGCTCTCCTCCCTCGCCGCCACGAACACCGAGACCCGCGACGACGTCCGCCGCCTCACCGAGGCCCTGCGCACGCCGGAGACCCAGCGCGCGATCACCGAGCGCACCCACCGCCGACCTGTCGTCGCCGACGTACAACCCGCCGCCGGACTCGACACCGACCGACGCCGCGAACTGCCCTTCCCCGGCAGCCGGTCCGTCGCCGACGGCCTCCTCGACTCGTACGAGAACGAGCTGCGCCGCCCGTCCCGGACCGTCTACGTCCTCGACACCTCCGGCTCCATGGAGGGCGACCGGCTCGCCGACCTCAAGCAGGCCCTCACCGCCCTCACCGCCGACTTCCGGGACCGCGAAGAAGTCACCCTCATGCCCTTCGGCTCCGACGTGAAGAGCGTGCGCACCCACGTCGTCGAGCCGGCCGACCCAGAGACCGGCCTCAACGGGATCCGCCAGGACACCGCATCCCTCACGGCCGAGGGCGACACCGCGATCTTCACGTCACTTGAGAAGGCGTACGACCACCTCGGCACCGACCGCGACACGTTCACGTCCATCGTGCTGATGACGGACGGCGAGAACACGACCGGCGCCAAGGCCTCCGAGTTCGACGCCTTCTACGCCGGGCTCGACCGGGACAGCAAGGAGATCCCCGTCTTCCCCATCCTCTTCGGCGACTCCGACCGCTCAGAACTGGAACACATCGCCGACCTGACCGGCGGCCGCCTCTTCGACGCCCAGCAGGGCTCACTGGACGGCGCCTTCGAGGAGATCCGTGGCTACCAGTAGATTCCTCGGCTACCTGGAGTCCCGCAAGAACATCGCGGGCAGCGCATGCGGGCTGGCCGGCGTGGTGCTGACCTTCACGGGAGTCGCGGGCCCGTACTGGCCGGCGGTCGTCGCCGGCCTCTACGGCGCAGGCGCCCTGATCGCCCCACCGGAACGCCCACCCCTACCGGACTTCCCGGACCCGTCGGCCCAACTGGACGAACTGCGCCAGGACTTCGACAAGCTCCGCGGCTACCTCACGGACATCGACCTGTCGGTCACAGCCGCGGCCCGCCTCCGCGAACTGACCGAGCTGCTCACCGCCCTGCTGGACCACGGCTGGAGCAAGGAACTGCTCGCCCACGACCCGGAGGCCGTCCACGCCCTCTCCCGCATAGTCCGCCGCGACCTCCCCGAGGCCGTGGACACCTTCGCCCGAACCCGCTGGTGGACCCGCATGTCCCCCGGCACCGATTCCCCCGAACTCCACCTGGAACGCCAACTGGGCTTCCTGAAGAAGGAAGCCCAGAGTTTGGCGGCAACGCTGCGGGAGGCGGAGGCCCGCAGACAGGAAACCCACACCCGCTACTTGGAGGACCGCCAGCAGTAGCGCCCGATAGGGGCGCGGGGCTGTATCGATTTGCGGCTCCGCCGCGTGGGCGCGACCAGCCCCCACGCCCCCGCACCCGCCAACGACGAAGGGGGACCCTTACCCCAGGCGCTCCACCAACGCCCGGTACTCATCCCACAGCTCCTTCGGCGTGTGCTCACCGAACGTATTCAGATGCTCGGGAACCAGCGCCGCCTCCTCACGCCAGACCTCCTTGTCCACGGTGAGCAGGAAGTCCAGCTCCTCCTCGCCCAGTTCAAGCCCGTCCGTGTCCAGCGCACCCTTCGCCGGCAGGATCCCGATCGGCGTCTCCACACCCTCGGCCTTGCCCTCCAGCCGCTCCACGATCCACTTCAGGACGCGGCTGTTCTCACCGAAGCCGGGCCAGACGAACTTGCCCGCGTCGTTCTTGCGGAACCAGTTGACGTAGTAGATCTTCGGCAGCTTGGCCGGGTCCTTGTCCTTGGCGACCTCGACCCAGTGCCCCATGTAGTCGCCCATGTTGTACCCGCAGAACGGCAGCATGGCGAAGGGATCCCGCCGCAGCTCACCGACCTTGCCCTCGGCGGCGGCGGTCTTCTCGCTGGCGACATTCGCGCCGAGGAAGACACCGTGGTTCCAGTCGAAGGACTCCGTCACCAGCGGTACGGCCGTCGCGCGCCGCCCGCCGAAGAGGATCGCGGAGATCGGCACGCCCTTGGGGTCCTCCCACTCGGGCGCGATGATCGGGCACTGCGAGGCGGGGACGGTGAAGCGGGCGTTGGGGTGAGCGGCGGGCTCCGAGGACTCCGGCGTCCAGTCCCGGCCCTTCCAGTCCGTGAGGTGGGCGGGCGTCTCCTCGGTCATCCCCTCCCACCAGATGTCGCCGTCGTCCGTCAGCGCGACGTTGGTGAAGACGGAGTTGCCCCACAGCGTCTTCATCGCGTTGGCGTTGGTGTGCTCACCGGTGCCGGGCGCGACGCCGAAGAAGCCGGCCTCGGGGTTGATGGCGTACAGCCGGCCGTCCTCGCCGAACCGCATCCACGCGATGTCGTCGCCGATCGTCTCGACCGTCCAGCCGGAGATCGTCGGCTCCAGCATGGCGAGGTTGGTCTTGCCACAGGCGCTCGGGAAGGCGGCGGCGACGTACTTGGACTGACCCTGCGGCGGCGTGAGCTTGAGGATCAGCATGTGTTCGGCGAGCCAGCCCTCGTCGCGCGCCATGACGGAGGCGATGCGCAGGGCGTAGCACTTCTTGCCGAGCAGGGCGTTGCCGCCGTAGCCGGAGCCGTAGGACCAGATCTCGCGGGACTCCGGGAAGTGGGAGATGTACTTGGTCTGGTTGCACGGCCAGGCCACGTCCGCCTCCCCCTCGGCCAGCGGGGCGCCCAGCGAGTGGACGGCCTTCACGAAGAAGCCCTCGGTGCCCAGCTCGTCGAGGACCGGCTGCCCCATCCGGGTCATCGTGCGCATGGAGACGGCGACGTACGCCGAATCGGTGATCTCGACGCCGATCGCGGACAGCGGCGAGCCCAGCGGGCCCATGCAGAAGGGCACGACGTACATGGTCCGGCCGCGCATGGAGCCGCGGAACAGGCCCTGCTCGCCGGCGAAGATGTCCCGCATCTCGGCGGGGGCCTTCCAGTGGTTGGTCGGGCCCGCGTCCTCTTCCTTCTCGGAGCAGATGAAGGTGCGGTCCTCGACCCGGGCGACATCGGTCGGGTCGGAGGCCGCGTAGTACGAGTTCGGGCGCTTGATCGGGTCGAGCTTCTTGAAGGTGCCCTTGGCCACGAGCTCCTCGCACAGTCGCTCGTACTCGGCTTCGGATCCGTCACACCAGACCACGCTGTCCGGCTGCGTCAGTTCAGCGATCTCGTTCACCCACGAGACCAGTTCTTTGTGGTGGGTGGGAACGACGGGGGGAGCCGCGATGTCGCGCGCCACGATTGCTCCTAGATGAGGGATTTTTTGGTTGGAGGCCCCGTGGGGGCTGCGACCCGGATGCATCCCAGCGGCTTGGCTGGCGCTCATCCGGTGCCGACCGCACTCATTTGATCATCCGACGGGAGCGCCCATCTGTCCAGAGGGCGTCACAGGTGAGCGGAGTGAGCATCGCCACGCTTGAACCCGTCGCTTTGCGTGCACGTTGGGTTCAGCAGACCGTCTCTTTGCGTGACCATGCACGCGGGAGGCGCCAACTCCCGTGAGACGATGGCCACTCTGTGCGGGTCATCCAGGCAGACTGATACGTAACTTACGGTTACGTAGGTACGATGGCCCGCATGACTGCGTCCGCCTCCGACGCGCCCTTGGACACGCCGGCCGACGGCCTCCGTCCTCACGCGCTCGCACTGCCGCATCCCATTAAGCCCAAGCTTCGGGGCTGGCTGCATCTCGGCATGTTTCCGGCCGTACTCATCGCAGGTCTCGTACTCACCGCCCTCGCCGACTCGCCGAGAGGCCGCATCGCCTGCGGCATCTTCGCCCTGACGGCCTGTCTGCTGTTCGGAGTCAGCGCGCTGTACCACCGGGGCAACTGGAGCCCCAAGATGGACGGCGTCCTGCGGCGGCTGGATCACGCCAACATCTTCCTGATCATCGCCGGCACCTACACCCCGCTGACGATGCTCCTGCTGCCCGGAGCCAAGGGGGAGGTGCTGCTGTGGGGCATCTGGGGAGCCGCGGTCGCGGGCATCCTCTTCCGGGTGTTCTGGGTCGGCGCCCCGCGCTGGCTCTACACCCCGTGCTATATCGCGATGGGCTGGGCGGCGGTCTTCTTCCTGCCGGACTTCATGCGCGCCGGCGGGATCGCCGTCCTGGTCCTGGTGATCGTGGGCGGCCTCCTCTACAGCGCGGGTGGCGTCATCTACGGCATCAAGCGCCCCAACCCGTCCCCGCGGTGGTTCGGCTTCCACGAGGTCTTCCACTCCTTCACGCTGGCGGCGTTCGTCGTGCACTACGTGGGGATCTCGCTGGTGGCGTACCAGCACGCATAGCCCTTCGGGGAGCTCATCGCAGTGGCCGCGGCTTCAAGCCGCGGCCCTTTTTCATGCCCGCACACCGGGTACAGGGACAGCCACATATTGACAGCTTCCATCTTTTGAGAGTTACTCTCATTTCATGGTTACTGTCACCCATACTCCGGACCCGCGCCGCTGGTGGGCCCTCGCCGCCCTGGTCGCGAGCATGCTCACGCTCGGCTTCGACATGACGATCCTCAACGTCGCGCTGCCGACGATGGCGGCCGACCTCGGCGCCAGTACCGGCGAGCAGCAATGGATGGCGGACGCGTACGTCATCGTCTTCGCGGCGCTGATGCTCCCCGCCGGACTGCTCGGCGACCGGTTCGGACGGCGGCTGATGCTGATCACCGGGCTCGGCGTCTTCCTCGCCGGGTCGCTCATCGGCGCGCTGGCCGACGATGTGACGTGGGTGATCGTGGCCCGCGCGGTCATGGGCATCGGCGCGGCACTGGTCACGCCGCTCGCGCTGTCCGTCCTGCCCGCGCTGTTCGCGCCTCAGGAGCGCACCAAGGCCGTCGGCATCATGTCCGCGGCGTCCGCGCTCGGCCTGCCGCTCGGGCCGATCATCGGCGGCTGGTTGCTCGACCACTTCTGGTGGGGCTCGGTCTTCCTCGTCAACGTGCCCATGGCCGCGGTCGGCATCGCCGCCTGTGTCTTCCTGCTCCCGGAGACCCGGGACCCCGCCTCCCCCAAGGTCGACACGGTCTCCACCGCGCTCACCGCGGCCGGGCTCGGCGCCCTCATCTACGCGATCATCGAGGCCCCGACGCGTGGCTGGGGGGACCCGCTGGTGCTGGGGATGTCCGGCGCCGGCCTGCTGCTCATCGCCGGTCTGGTGGTGCGCGAGCGGCGGGCGGAGCGGCCGATGCTCGACATGGCGCTGCTCGGCCACCGCGGCTTCCTCTTCAACACCCTGGCCGCCACGCTGGTGATGTTCATCCTCTCCGGCCTGCTGTTCGTGCTGCCGCCCTACCTCCAGGCCGTCCTCGGCCATGACGCCCTCGGCACCGGCGTGCGGCTGCTGCCGATGATGGGCGGTCTCCTCGTCGCCACCCGGGCCGCCCAGCCGGTGATCGCCCGGTTCGGGGCCCGGGCGGTGGTGAGCGCGGGCCTGGTGGTGCTGGCCTTCGCCGCGCTGCTGGGCAGTCGTACGACGGTGGACTCCGGCTACGGCTTCACCGCGCTGTGGCTCTCCATCGCCGGCGTCGGCTTCGGCTTCTCCGTGATCCCGGCCATGTCCGGCGCCCTCGGCACCCTCCCGCGCGACCGCGCGGGCAGCGGGTCGGGGCTGCTGATGACGCTGCGCCAGGTCGGCGCCGCACTCGGCATCGCCCTGCTCGGCAGCGTCCTCTCGGGCGTCTTCCGCGACCGGCTCGACGTCACCGGCCTGCCCGCCCCGGCCGCCGACACCGCCGGGGAGTCCGTGGTCGCGGCGCATGTCGTCGCCGAACGGACGGGCTCGGCCGACCTCATCGCGTCCGCGAACGGCGCGTACGTCCACGGCATGGGCCTGGTCCTGCTCGTGTGCGGGATCGCCGCGCTCGTATCGGCACTGCTGGCCGCCGCGTTCCTGCCCGGCACCCCCGAGGCGGAGGAGGAGCCCGACCCGCCCGTGGCCCTTCCTCAGGAGGATGCCCGACAATGACCTCCATGACGGCCGCACGTACCCCCACCTCCGCCGACCGCCCCCAGTCGGGGCTGCGCGAGCGGAAGAAGACCAAGACCCGGATGGCGATCCGTACGGCGACGTACGAGCTGATCCAGGAGCAGGGGTACGACGCCACCACGATCGAGCAGATCGCCGACCGCGCCGAGGTGTCGCCGTCGACCGTCTTCCGCTACTTCCCGACCAAGGAGGACATCGTCCTCACGGACGAGTACGACCCGCTGATCGAGGAGGAACTGCTGCGGCGGCCCGCGGACGAGCCCTGGCTGGACTCGCTGCGGTACGCGCTGAAGACGGGCATCGTCCTCGCCATGGCCGAGGAGCCCGAGGTGACCCGGCTGCGGTCGCATCTGATGGTCCAGGTACCGGCCGTGCGCTCCCGGATGATCGAGAGCATGTCCATCACTGCCGAGCTGCTGCGCCGGGTCATCGCGGAGCGCACCGGCCGCGCCGCCGACGATCTGGAGGTGCGCGTCTACGCGATGTCCCTGATCGGCGGGCTGACGGAGGTCGCGCTGTACTGGGCGGAGAACGACTTCGAGGACGAGCTCGAAGACCTGGTCGACCGCGCGATGGACGTCTTCGCGCATGGCCTCCCCCCGAAAAACGCCTGAGGCCACACCCCTCCCGCGTGTCATCCTGGCCAGGTGAACGGTCCCGAGATCCACGTCGAATTCGACCCCGGACTGGCCCTGTTCGTGCCGCAGGCCCGACGCCGCGGCGCCACCCCGGTGGCCACCGACGGCGTCTCCACCCTCGGCCATGTCATCGAGTCCCTCGGCGTCCCGCTGACCGAGGTCGGCGCACTCGTCGTGGACGACCGCGAGGTGCCGGTGTCGTACGTCCCGAAGGCCGGCGACTCGGTGAGCGTCCAGCCCGTCGAGCGCCCCCAGCAGGTTCCCGGCGCTCCCCTGCGCTTCCTCCTCGACGTCCATCTCGGCACCCTCGCCCGCCGGCTCCGCCTGCTCGGCGTGGACACGGCGTACGAGTCGACGGACATCGGCGACGGGGCACTGGCCGCGCGCTCGGCCGCCGAGAAGCGGGTCATGCTCAGCCGTGACCGGGGTCTGCTGCGGCGCCGGGAGCTGTGGGCCGGCGCGTATGTCTACAGCACCCGCCCCGACGAACAGCTCCCCGGCATCCTCGACCGGTTCCGCCCCGAGCTGCGGCCCTGGACTCGGTGCATCGCGTGCAACGGCCTGCTGAAGGAGGCCACGAAGGCCGAGGTCGCGGACCAGCTGCAGCACGGGACGCACCGGTCGTACGACGTCTTCGCCCGGTGCGAGGAATGCGGACGTGCCTACTGGAAGGGCGCGCATCACGAGCAGTTGCAGGCCATCGTGGAGCGGGCGCTTGCGCTGCGCTCGGAGCGCCGTTGAGGGAAGGGGCGCGGGGAACTGCGGGCCGTTTGTGGCTGGTCGCGCCCACGCGGCGGAGCCGCATATCGATACAGCCCCGCGCCCCTTCGGGGGCGCCTAGCGCCTCGTCAGATCCTTCTTGCCGCAGGCCACTCCGTCCTTGTTGCGGTCGAGCCGGAGCGGGTCGTCCTTGCCGTTGACCTTCAGGCGGCCGTAGTCGTTCGACTTGAGCCAGGCACAGCGGGCCGCCGTCGTCTTCTTCACCTCGTCCGGGAAGGCGGTCGGCACGCACACGTTGATCGAGCCGTAGTGCCGGTCGCAGCCGGAGACGGTGGGGCTGACCTTCTGCGAGGTCCGCTTCTTGCCGGGCTCATGCACCGTGCCCTCCAGGGAGTCGGCGAAGGAGTGGACGTGGGCCGAGGCGTCGGTGGCGCTCAGGGCCTGCGGACCCTGGAGGTGCACCCACTTGGCCACGGACGGCACGCCGTTGGCGTCGACCGCGAAGAGCATGTACCAGCCGGGCGGGGCCATGTTGGGGTTGCTCGTCACGTTCAGGTCGACGTTGTTGCCGTCCACCGACAGCGGCAGGTCCACGAACCGCTGGTTCGGGTCGGAGGAGTGGGTCACCGCGGCCGGGCGGATCAGCTCGGCCTTGGCGATGGGACGGTCGACGGTGATCCGCTGGGTGTCGCCGTAGGTCCACTCGGTGTCGATCACCGAAGTGATCGCCGGACGTGCGCCCTTGAGGAGATAGGGCGGCGTGTAGATCGACACGTCGTGGTTCCAGGTGCCGTTGCCCGGGTTGTCGCCGGTGGTCATCACCCGGCCGTCGGGCAGCAGGAACGCGGAGGAGTGGTAGCCGCGGGCCTCGGGATCGACGGCGACCGGATCGAAGGTGTTGGTCGCCGGGTCGTAGATCGACGTCTCGTAGACCGGGTCGGCCCGGTTGTGCAGCGCGCCGCCCGTCTCGAGGACCTTGCCGTCGGGCAGGAGGACGGCGGAGACGTACATCTTGCCCTGGTTGCCGGTCTGCGGCACCGGGCCGTTGCCGAGGTCGACCGTGCCCTGCGGGATCGGCGGGCCTGCCACGTAGGCCGGGTTGGCGGTCTTGAGGTCGATGACGTCGGTCAGCCGGTTGGCGTCCGGGTTGGAGTCGATGTTGCCGCCGCCGAGGGTGAGGACCTTCTGGTCCTGCGCCGGGGGCAGCAGCACGCTCGCCGACTGGTCGCGCTCGTCCTTCTTCTGCAGGCCCGGCGTCTGCGTGATCGTGTTGGCGTCGTAGTCGTAGATCGCCGATCCGGTGCCCGGGATGTTGTTGCCGAAGGTGTGGCTGCCCGAGTAGAAGAGGCGGCCGTCCTGCATCAGGATCATCGACGGGTACAGACCCCAGTACGACCAGGTCTGGTTGACCTGCCAGGTCGGCAGCCACTTCTGCTGCGCGTCCGACCACAGCTCCGCCGTCACCGAGCCGGTCGAGTCCTCTTTCAGTCCGCCGAAGGAGATGACGTCACCGTTGCCGAGGGCGGTCGCCGACGGGTACCAGTGGCCGTCGTTCATGTCGTTGGTCTTGCTGTACGTCTCGCTGACCGGATCGAAGATGTACGAGTCCTTGTAGCCCTGGTAGCCGATCGTGCCGTCCGCCGTCGGATAGCCCTTGTTGCCGCTCATCACCAGCACGCGCCCGTCCTGGAGCTGTACATGCCCGGCGCAGAACATGTCCTTCGGCGTGGGGATGACCTTGTAGGTGCCGGTGGCCGGGTTGTACACCGCCGAGGTGAAGGTGCCCGCCTTGAACTGCTCCTCGCTGTTGCCGGAGCCCGCGATCAGCAGCACCTTGCCGTTGTTGAGGACGACGGAGTGCATGGAGCGCACCGGGTTCTTCGTGGGCAGCACGTCCCACCTGCCGTTGGCGCACTCCGCGGGCGTGCCCGTGCACACGGGCTGGGGTACCGGGTCGGCGACCTGGTCCATCGTGTAGTCGTCGGTGGTGGCCGAGCCGGTGCCGTAGACGGAGACGCCCCAGGAGATGCGGTCGGTGCCGGCCGGGACCGCGGGGGTGCGGACCGACGCCTGCGTCCAGGCGCCCGCGAGCTCCAGTGTCTTGAGGTCGGTCCAGTACTGCCAGCCCGCCGTGGTGTCGTGCCGGAAGAGGGTGAGGGACGTGTCCGGGGTGGTCGACTTGTACCAGAGCCCCAGGTCGTACTGCTTGCCCACCGTCACGACCGGCGCGCACGCCGTCGACTCGGTGACCAGGGCCTTGCGGTCGCCGGAGACCCGGCGGGTCAGCTCGACCTTCATGGCCTTGGTGCCGGAGTGGGCGTCGGCCGTCGTGGTGAAGCTGAAGTCGTTGTCGCCCCAGCCCGACTTCGACCAGCAGTACGGCATGCCGTCGGTGCCGGCGGTCTCGAAGCCGGGGTTCTTGATGAGGTTGGCGGCCAAGGCGGGTTGGGGCGTGCTGAGCAGCAGGCCTGCGGTGAGGCCCATGACGGCCAGCAGGGCCGGTCTCCGTCGGGATCTCATGCGGCTGAATCTCATGCTGCACTCCTTGCTGTGCGGCTCGTGCGAGGCAGATAGACCAGCGCTTCGGTTCCGACGAAGCGCAGGACGAAGGTGATGACCAGGGCGAGCGCCGTGGCGGGCAGGACGGCCAGGCCGAACTGCCCCACGAGCAGCGCGATCAGCGGGATGCGCAGCACCAGGTCGGCGTTGGCGAGCAGCGCGAACCGGATGGTGCGGTCGGCCCAGTGGCGGTGCCCGCGCCGGTCGCGGAACAGCAGCTTCTCGATGAGCAGGAAGTTCCAGGCCACGCCGAACTGGTTGGCGACGATCTCCGCGGGCAGGTAGTGCATCCCCGCTCCGGTCAGCGCCCACAGCGCGAGCAGGTTCGGTACGAAGCCCGTCAGCCCGATCAGCCCGAACACCACCATCCGGGCCAGCGGGTCGGCCGTACGCAGCCCGGCGAGGTGCCGCAGAAAGCGCCGTCCCTCCGTTGCCGTGGACTTGGACTCCCCGGCGAAGCGCTCCTGGAACACGAACGGCACCTCGGTGACCGTGCGCGGACGGCTCCGGACCGCCAGCTCCAGCAGGATCTTGTAGCCGAGCGGCTTCAGCGTCCCGTCGGTGATGTGGCTGCGGCGGATGGCGAAGAAGCCGCTCATCGGGTCGCTGATGCCGTGCAGCTTGCGCGGGAAGAGGGACTTGGTCAGCCAGGTCGCCGCCCGCGACACGGCCACGCGGTAGCTGCCCGCCAGTCCCGCTCTGCTGCCGCCCTTGATGTACCGGGAGGCGACGACGAGACCGGCGTTCGACCGCTCGCCGGTGGCCACCAGATCCGGTACCAGGGACGGCGGATGCTGACAGTCGCCGTCCATCACGACGATCCAGTCCGACGTGGCGGCCTTCATCCCCTCGACGACCGCGCCCCCGAGCCCGCCGACCGGCTCGTCCCGGTGCAGCACGGCCACCGGGAACGGACAGTCCTGCGCCGCCTCCCTGATCACCTGGGGCGTGTCATCGGTGGAGTCGTCCACGAAGAGGACTTCGCAGGGCAGCCGGGACGGCACCGACTCGGTGATCAGGTGCAGCAACTCCCGTATGTTCTGCGCCTCGTTGAAGGTAGGCACGACGATGGTGACGGCACCGGGTTCCGGGACCTCGGAAGCCGCCAAATCCGGCACGGACACCGGTGCGGTGTGTTCCTGGCTCATCGGACGCCTCCCGCCGACTGGATCTGCCGGATCTCGATGCGGTCCTCGCCGGTGCCGAAGACGGCGACCGGGGTCGAGTGCTCGATGGCCGCCTTGACGTTGGGCAGGTCGACCGCGTCGCGCCGTACCGTCGGCGAGGCGACCACGTAGTCGAGGTCCCGCCAGCCGCGCGGCATCGTCTTCGTCACCGCCGGGTCGAGGTCAGCCTTGTAGAACCAGATGACGCCGAGCCCGGGCTCGTATCCGGAGTGCACCAGGTCCAGCCAGAGCGCGTCGTCGACGAGTACCCGGGTCTTCTCCGGGTCCGCCACCTCACTGCCGAGCCACTTCGAGGCGGCCCGGTAGGGCGCGTTGGCGTCGGCGGTGACGGCGGTGCGGTCACCCTCGTACCAGCGCGGCACGACGTACGCACCGGCGGCGAGTGCGAGGACGACGGCGAGTGTGTACCGGCCCCTGGTCAGATAGCGCTGTTCGTCCGGCAGGCGCCATCTGCGGAGTACGGCGTGGGCGACGGACGCGGTGCCTCCGGCGAGGACCAGGGCGAGGAAGGGCAGGGCCTGGATGACGTACATCGCGGGCAGATAGCCGTTGGGGCGCAGGGCGAGCAGGGCCAGGATCGCCACGGTGAGCGCCGGTCCGGCGAGCGCGCGGGCGGTGACCGACCAGCGCCAGGTGGCCAGCAGGAGCAGCGCGCCCGCGAGGCCGCCGAGGGGCAGGACACGGTCGTAGTAGAGCCAGGACTGCAGGACGCCGTA
Source organism: Streptomyces sp. NPDC050211 (assembly GCF_040656035.1). Lineage (NCBI taxonomy): Bacteria > Bacillati > Actinomycetota > Actinomycetes > Kitasatosporales > Streptomycetaceae > Streptomyces > Streptomyces sp. NPDC050211. The sequence continues at coordinate 52,479 of NZ_JBFALC010000009.1, read as the reverse complement.
CGAGCCGGTGCCCCGGTCCAGGATGAAGCCCGAACCCGGCCTGGTCATCTGGTACTTGATGCCGTCCCAGAGGGAGACATGGCCGCTGCCCGGGAGCAATTCGCCCTTGAGCAGGGCGAAGAGCGGGTACGCGAAGCCGATCAGGGCGCAGGCCGTGACGGCTCCGGTGAGGGCGAACTTGCGGGTGTCGCGGTGGCTGTGCCGCCACATGGTGATGAACAAGGCGGGCAGGATGACGAGCATCGTCTCCTTGGTGAGCACGGCCGTCGCGGCGGCCATGCCCGCGCCGAAGTGGTGCCAGAGGTGACGGCCCGGGGATGCGGCGAGGCAGAACGCCAGCAGCGTCCACATCACCGCGAGGTTGTCGAGGAAGATCTCCCGCTGGAGGACGACGGACAGCGGCGAGAGCCCGAAGAGGACCATGCCGAGCCCGGCGGCCCAGCGCGGCAGCGAGAGGCGGCGGCCCAGCACGTACAAGAGGACCGCGCTGATACCGCTGATCACCAGCATCATCACGCGCATCGAGCCGACCGTCATCGACTCGGGGCTGAGCGCGGCCGGTATCCAGGTGAGCAGGGCCATCTGGATCCAGCCGAGCGGCGGGTGGTCGTACCAGTACGTGTAGTGGGCGAGGCCCTCGCCCTGCTGGACCGCCCAGGCCTGGGCGAGATAGGTGCCCTCGTCGTCGCTGAGCGTCGGGTAGGCGGCGATGTTCCAGCCCTGGACGACGAGGATCGCCACCAGGAGCACACCGCACAGGAGGAGGTCGGGGCGGGAGGAACGCAGCCTCTTCGGCGGCGTTGTTCGACCGGTCGAACCGGCTACAGGCGCAAGCTGCCGCTGCGCGGGGACCTTGGTGCTGGTCACCGCGGGAAGAGTGGAGGTCACGCAGGAACGTCCTCTCGGATCACTTCGGTGAGATGTGCGCCGACATGAGTCGTCAGCTCCCAGTCGTTCCGGCCGCGCTGCTCACGCCATACGGCGCGGACGGCGGCCCCGGCGAGGAGGACCTGATAGAAGGGGCCGCCCACGACGAGCTTCACGTAGTGGACGAAGCGGACGCGTAGCCCGTACTGCTTGCCGAAGTCGTGCAGTCCGACGACCTCGAAGACGAAGGTGACGATCGCCGTCACGGCCGGCAGGAAGGTGATGAACGCGATGGCGACCGGGACATCGAGGAAGAGCGCGATCGCCACGTTCAGCGGGATGATGACGCCGGTGAAGGCCTGCATGAACGGCGTCATCAGGGTGTAGCGGGCGAGCAACCGCTGCCCGAAGCCCGGGAGTTGCTTCCAGTCCTTCTTCCGGTACACCTGGAGGAAGCCCTGGTTCCAGCGGGTGCGCTGCTTCAGCAGCGACACGAGACTGCCGGGCGTCTCCTCCTTGGTCACCATCTCGGAGTCGTAGGCGACGACGACCTTCTTGCCGACGCTGGACAGCCGCACACCCAGGTCGCAGTCCTCGGCGAGGCAGTCGGGATCCCAGCCGTCGGCCTCCCGCAGGACCTCCGTCCGCACGAAGACGGTGTTGCCCCCAAGTGGGATGAAACCTTTCTGCGCATGGAGATGCAGCCGGGAGCGGAACCAGAAGAAGTACTCCAGGCAGTTGCGCAGGCTGTACCAGCTGGAGTGGAAGTTGATGAGCTGGACGCCGCCCTGGACGACATCCGCTCCGGTCGTCCGGAAGGCGTGGTCCACATGAGCGAGCAGCTCCGGATGGACCTGGTCCTCCGCGTCGAAGACCCCGACGATGTCGCCGCGGCAGTGCGGCAGCGCCGTGTTCATGGCCTTCGGCTTGTTCTTCTTCTCATGGGTGTCGACGACCACGCACACGCGCGGATCGCGCGCCTCCGCGTTCCGGGCCACCTCGGTGGTCTCCGGGTCGTCGTGCCCGACGATGACGATGATCTCGAAGTCGGTGTGCGTGGACTCCAGCAGCCGCTGGATCGTGTGGTCCAGCACGGCCTGTTCATGCCGTGCGGGCAGCAGCAGCGAGAACGAGCGGTGTTCGCCGCCGTCCGGGCTGCTGAATCGGGTGGAGGCGAGCACGTCGGGCGTACGCCACGCGTGCATCTGCCACCACAAGGTGAAGGCCGCCATCCAGAACAAGGCCAGTGAAACGGCAGCGATGAAGACAGACGTCAGCAACAGATCCCCCCAGATCCCCAAAACCCCCTCGCGACGGTGACCCATCACCATCGCGACACTGTGGGGAGATTAGGGGGGAACTGTGAAGCGCGGGAGCGTTTCCGTTAAATAGCTTGTTTCAGAACGGGGCACTACTTGCCGGACACATCCCAACACATACGCAATTTTTGCACGTCGAAATCCGGCCCCGCCGCTGCGTTTCAGCCGTTCAGCGCGGTGCGCAACCGCTCCAGGTCGGTCGTCGGGGCGTCACACGTGAAGTTACGGCAGACGTACGCCGCCGGTTCATCTTGGACGAGCGGTCGCCCGGCGAGCAGCGGAAGTTCATCGCTGTCCGGAGTCCCCACGGCGACGACCGCGCCCGGGGCGGTGCCCAGAAGCGCCGTACGATGCAGGGCTTTTGTCGCCTTGTCGTCGAGGGACGGCCCCACGATCGCGACCTCCTTCGGCCCGTCCAGCAGCGCCTCGGCGACGGCCAGCCCCCACCCGATGAACCGCGGCACCCTCGGCCCCAGCGCCTTGACGACCCCCAACGCCCGCTCGGCGGCCGTGCGATGGGGCTCGGCACCGGTCTGCGCGGCATAGCTCAACAGCGCACCGGCGGCAGCGGTCCAGCCGGAGGGAGCGGCATTGTCGGTCGGATCCTGCGGACGACGGATCAACTGCTCGGCGTCGGAGGCTGTGTCGTAGAGCGCGCCGGACTCCTCGTCGACGAACCGGGCGAGGACATGATCGAGCAGGAACCCGGCGAACTCCAGCCAGACCCCCTCCCCCGTGACGGACGCGAGCGCGAGGAACCCCTCGGCCACGTCCGCATAGTCCTCCAGCACCCCCGCGTTCGCCCCGACCTTCCCGTCCTTGCTGGTACGGGCGATCTGCGCATGGTCGTCCAGATGCAGCCGTACGAGGAGATCGGCGGCCCCGACCGCGGCCTCGACCAGATCAGGGCGGTCGAAGTAGGCGCCGGTCTCGGCGAGCGCGGCGATCGTGAGCCCGTTCCAGGCGGCGACCACCTTGTCGTCGCGGCCGGGGGCCGGGCGGGCGGCGCGGGCGTCCAGGAGCCGCCGCTTGATGGACTCCACCTTCTCCGCGTCGAACACACCCTCGCGCTGCGGGAGTTGCAGCACCGAGGCGCCCTCCTCGAAGGTGCCCTCCTCGGTCACGCCGAAGTAGTCGGCGGCGAGTTCGGCGTCATCGCCGAGGACGTTCCGAAGCTGCTCCGGCGTCCAGACGTAGTACGCCCCCTCGACATGCTTGCCGCTCCCGTCGTCACTGTCGGCGTCGAGCGCGGAGGCGAACCCGCCTTCATTGGTACGCAGTTCGCGCACCATGAAGTCAGCGGTCTCGAGCGCGACGCGCCGGGCCAGATCGGAGCCGGTGGTGCGCCAGAGGTGGGCGTAGACGCGGCACAAAAGGGCATTATCATACAGCATCTTCTCGAAGTGGGGCACGACCCACTCGCGGTCGACGGAGTACCGGGCGAACCCGCCGCCGAGCTGGTCGTAGATGCCGCCCCGCGCCATCCGCTCGCAGGTGTCGGCGGCCATCTGCAGCGCGCCCTCCGAACCGGTGCGCGCCGCATGCCGCAGCAGGAACTCGATGACCATGGACGGCGGAAACTTCGGCGCCCCGCCGAACCCGCCGCGCTGTGCGTCGTACTCACGGGTGAGGCCGAGGAGAGCCCGCGCGAGCTCTTCCTCACCCGGTGCCTCGGGGCCACCGTAGGAGATCTCGCGCCCGGCGAGATCCCGCACGATCTTCCCCGCGACCTCGGCCACCTCCTCCCGCCGGTCCGTCCACGCGCTGTGCACCCCCTCCAGCACCTGCCGGAACGACGGCATCCCGTGCCGCGGCGCCGGCGGGAAATAGGTGCCGAAGTAGAACGGCTCGGCATCCGGCGTGAGAAACACGGTCATGGGCCAGCCGCCCTGACCGGTGGCCGCCTGGACGGCCTCCATGTAGACGGCGTCGACATCGGGGCGTTCCTCGCGGTCGACTTTGATGTTGACGAAGTGGGCGTTCATGTACGCGGCGACTGCTTCGTCCTCGAAGCTTTCCGCGGCTAGGACATGACACCAATGGCAGCTGGAATAGCCGACGCTCAGGTGCACGGGAACACCACGCCGACGTGCCTCCGTGAAGGCCGCTTCCGACCAGGGCCACCAGTCGACGGGGTTCTCGGCGTGCTGGAGGAGATACGGGGATGTCTCATGGGCCAGTCGGTTCGGCATGACTCCATCCTGCCTGACCGGGGCGCTCCAGCAGGGGTTCCACCCGCGAGTGATCCCAGGATGCAGATCCCTTCACCCCGGGGCGGACGATGCAGCGCGTGACGACGGACGCGACGACCTTCCTCTTCTCCTCGAGGCCCATCTCCCCGGACCGCCAGCGGTCACGCAGGAGCTGTGGCGGCTTCGCCACTCCTCGAACTTCGGAGAAGACCAGCCGTTCAAGGGCCTCGTCAGCCAGCGGCCCGCTGATGCTGCATCGACCACAGCTACGGCAGGAGTAGACGTAAGGGCTGGTCTTGCTCCTGCCCTTCTGAGCGCACAGCGCGCCTAGGCACATCGCGCCGTCGTGACGTCGCGCCCCGCAGCGCAGAAACCCAGTAGCCAGGTGGCGGGGAGCCGGGCGCTTTTGCCCCGTCAGTCTGGGAGCACCACTTCCCCTGTGGAGGTACAGGCTCCCAGGCGAGAACGTGGCGCACACCGAGTGCCACTGATCCGGCATCACAATGGGCTCCCACTGACCATGCACGGGCTGCCCCGTCTCCGGGATCAACAGCAACTCGCCTCGGTTGGCCCGATAGCCGCAGACCCTCGGCGCGGTGATGATCTGAGTGACAGTCTGCGCGTTGGGTCTGCCGCCGCGGGTGCCCGTGACCCCGAGATCACACCAGTCTGCCGCGATGGCCCGGACCGCCTTGCCCGCGATGCGGTCGCTGATCGCCTGCTCAACGAGCTTTGCCTCTTCTGGATGAAGCGTGAGCCTGTCCTCCTGCCAGCCGAAGGGCCTCGGCCCGCTGTGCGGTACACCTTCTGCGGCACGCGCCCAGTGCCAGTCCGACACGCGTCGGCTCCTGACTCGTGTTTCCGTGACCGCCACGTCCAGCGATCGCACCGCCTGCAACAGCCCCTCCTGCGAGTACGGATCTCGAACGCCCTGCGGGTCGACGTAGATCCGTCCCGGCCAACTGGTCAGCGCGGCGAAGAAGCGTGCCAGGTCCTCTGCACGGCGGTACAACCGGTCGTCAGCGACGCAGACGACGCCCGCGATCCGGTGGCCGCTATCGGTGTACCCATGTCCAAGGTCGGCGAGCAGCAAGTCGAACCCGAGTCTTGCCGCTCCCACCTTGGACGCGCTGCGGCCGTTGTCGACGTATGCGGCAACCACCGTGCAGCCGTACTGATGCGCAGTCCGTTCAATGATCCGCAACTGGTAGCGCACGCCGTGGCCATCACGCTGCCGGAAGTCATCCGATGTGCGCGCGTAGGCCACAACCGGCACCAACCCGCCTGTCTCGCCCGCTCCAAGGTTGTTCACATCGCCCCCACTCGACAATTCGCCCGACATCCACAAAAACGATCGAGTGATCGCGTGGTTACCGGACTGGCGTCGGTGATCGCCTCCCTCTCGCGCTCAAGCCCGGTCCGCAGCACACTTGACCAAGAACCATTGCCGCCGGAGGGGGACATGACATGCGGGACAGCCACCGGGCGGATGCCGAGCGGCTGTTGGCACGGGCCGTGGAGGAAGAGGTACGGCGTTCGGGCGGCCGTACCGACGGTCAGGTGCTGTTGTCGCGGGCGCGTGCGGAACTGGATGCCATGGCGCAGAAGGCCGCGGAGGAGTACGAGGCCTATACGCGTGCGCTGGACGAGGCAGAGGCCGGGCAGATCGGGTTCGGGAAGCGGTATGCGCGGGAGGGCGGCGGTACGCCGCTGATGGTGGCCGGGGTCGCCGCGGTCGCCGCCGCGGTGGCCGACCTGGCGCTCGGCACGGATGCGGGGACGGCGGTGGGTGCCGGTGTGGCCGCGGGGGTCGTCGGCGCGGCGGCCACCGTCGTGAAGGTCGCCGGGTCGCATCTGCCGGCCGCGCATCGTCGCGCGGGTGAGGTCGGTCAGCCGGGCGGGCCCGAGCAGCTGCGGCTGCAGTGGCTGACGGCGCTGGAGGTGCGCGGTATCCGTCCGTGGCTCGATCAGCAACGGGTGATCACCGCGTCCACGGGACCGAAGAAGAAGGGGCCGCAGCTGCGCGGCACGGACAAGAGCGCGGCGGCACGTGGACGGAGCGTGCTGGAGCAGTCCTTCGGGCAACTGCCGGAGCCGGACGGTCCGTTCGCGGGCCGGCGGGCGGAGATGGCGCGGATCCGGCAGTGGGTGCAGGCGGCCCGCGCGAGTACGCAGACCCGGCCGACGGTGGTCGTGCTGCACGGGGCGCCCGGCAGCGGCCGCAGCGCACTCGCGATCCGTGCGGCGCACGACCTGAAGGACCAGTTCCGCGGGGCGTGCGTGGTGGATCTGCGGGGCGACAGCCCGGAGGAGTCGCCGCTGTCGACGCGGGACGCCCTGCTGCATCTGCTGAATCGTCTCGGCGCCCCGCGCGAGCAGCTGCTGTTCCGCGAGCGCTCCTCTCCCGACCAGCACCTCAAGCGGCTGACCGAGCTGTACCACCAGCATCTGACGGGCCTGCCCGTCACCGTCGTACTCGATGACGCCTCGGACCCCGAGCAGGTCCGCACGCTGATCCCGGAGCGCTCCGACAGCCTGGTCCTGGTCACCGCCCGCACGTCGCTGGACCTGCCCGCGGATCTGCCGGCCTGGGTGCATCAGCTGCCGGTGGAGGCGCTGGACGCGGCGGGCGCGGAGGAGTTGCTGGGCGCGACGGCGCAGGACGCCTCGGGTCCGTATGATGCCGAATCCGCCGACCAGGTACGGGAGTTGTGCGGCGGGCTGCCGCTCGCGCTGCGGATCGCGGGCTCCTCGCTCGGCCCGCGCTCACCGCGCCGGCTGGCGGCGGACCTGGGGGCGTACGGCCCGGTGGAACCGGTCGAGCGCGTGCTGTGGCTGCGCTACACCGACCAGCCCGAGATGGCGCGCAGGCTGCTGCGTCGGCTCGCGCTGGCGGGCCGTGCCTCGCTGGGCGCGGCGGCGGCCGCGGCGCTGCTGGCCACGGACGAGGCGGAGGCGACCCGGCACCTGGTCACTCTCTCCGACGCGGGCCTCATCGACCATGTACGCGGCAACCGCTACCGCCTGCACGACCTGGTCCGCGCCTTCGCCCAGGCCCGGCTCCTCGACGAGGAGGAACCCGCCGAGCGTACGGCGGCGCAGGAACGGCTGATCGTGAACTACGCCGACCTCGCCGACTCGGTGCTGCGCCTGGTCGACGGCAACATGTCGACCCGCTCGGACCGCTTCAGCCCGCACGGTTTCACCTCCCTCGACGACGCGCTGCGCTGGCTGGACGACGAGTCGAGCTTCATCACGGCGGCGCTGCGGCACGCGGAGGGCGTCAATCAGGCGGCGGTGCTCAATCTGCTGGGCGCGCTGTGCGACTACTGCCTGCTGCGCGGCGACCTCTACCGCCTGGGCGAGATCAGCGAGCTGGCGCAGGCCGTCGACCAGGGCCTGCTGGTCCGCTCGGTGCAGTGGCGCACCGGTATCGCGGCCCGTCAGCTGGGCGAGCTGGACAAGGCGCGCACCACCCTCGCCTCGGTGGTCGACCTCTACATGGAGGCGCATCACGACGCGGGCGCGGCCCGCGCGCTGTGCTCCCTCGGCATCACGCTCCACCACCAGGGCAACCTGATCGAGGCCGCGGCGAAGCTCCGGGAGGCCCTGGAGCTCCAGGCCTCTCCCGAGCTGGCGACGGACCGGGCCTGGACGATGCACGCGCTGGCGGCGGTGGAACGGGACCGGGCGCATCTGTCCCAGGCCCTGGAGCTGCTGAACGAGTCCCTCGTCCTGCACCGCGCCGGCGAGTCGGTGCACGGCGAGGCGTGGGCCCACTTCCAGCTCGGCCAGCTGGCGCTGCGCATGGGCGACGTACCGCGCGCGGAGTCGGAACTGTCCACGGCCCTCGATCTCTACGGCCGTACCCGCGACGCCCGCGGCGAGGCGTGGGCCCTGACCCAGCTGGCCCGCGCCCGTCTCGTCGCCGGCGACCCGTCGCAGGCGGTGGACCGGCTCCGCCAGGCGGCGGCCCGGCACCGGGACAACGAGGACGCCCGGGGTGAGGCCTGGTCGGTGTACTACCTCGGCCAGGCCCTGGAGGAGACCGGCAACCTGGACCTCGCGGTCCGTGAACTGGAGCGCTCCCGGACGATGTTCTCCCGGATGCGCGATGTCTACGGGCTCGCCTGCGCACGGCACCACTCGGCGCGGGCCACCCGTGATCAGCGGGCCGCGCAGACGGGGTCGCTCAGGAACTCGGGGTTCGCCCGACAGCTGCTGGTGGACGCCCGCGCCGACTTCCAGCGCATCGGGGTCGCCCACGGGGAGGCGTGGACCTGCCTGGAGCTGGCGGTGGTGGACGCGGGCAACACGCGTACGGCGCAGGCGCTGGCGTTGTGCGACGAGGCGGTCGGGCTGTTCACGTCGTACGGCGATCGCCGCGGCGAGGACTGGGCCCGCTTCCTGCGCTGCACGCTCCTGCCGTACGCCGCCCCGGGCGGGGTGGAGGTCGGGACGGCTGTGGCTCAGGAGGAGCTGGCACAGCTGTCCCACTCGGGTCACTCGGCCCGGGACGAGAAGCTGGACGACTACGTCGAGGCGTATGCGCTGCTACTGGAGCGAGGCGTCAACCTCGAGGCCGGCTGGCAGGCCTGGCGGCTGGGGATGGTGCCGGGGAGGCATGCGCGGGAGGTCATGGGAGTCGCTGTGCCCGCGCCCCGTTAGGGGCACGGGGAACTGCGCGACCAGCCACGACGGATCCGCAGACGATCGACCGCCTATACCGGCACTTCCGCGGAGCGCCCGTCAGCCCCGCTGCTCGGCCTTGGGGTCGGCCGAGGAGGCCTCCGGCGTCCCCGCCCCCTTGGCCTCCTCGAAGTCGACCTTGCCCATGTGGCGGTTCATCGACTTCATCAGACCCCACACGGCCAGAGCCATCACCGCGAAGACGATGAACCCGAGGACCCCGGGGGTCACCTTGTCCTCGTCCACCTCCTTCGCGAGGGTGGCGAGCTGTGTCATTGCCAGGCTTGCGCTTGCGCTCATGTCAGGCATTGTCGCGGATGCCCGCGAAGAGGTCGTCCTCGGGGAGGGAGGTATCGACGAGGGACTTCGCGAGCTCGTACTCCTCCGTCGGCCAGACCTCCCTCTGGAGCTCCAGCGGCACCTTGAACCAGCCGCCGTCGGGGTCGATCTGCGTGGCGTGCGCGATCAGGGCCTTGTCGCGGATCTCGTAGAAGTCACCGCAGGGGACGTGCGTGGTGAGCGTGCGCTGCTTCATGCCGAACTCGTCCCAGCGCTTGAGCCAGTCGCCGTAGGGCGACTCCATGCCGCGGTCGAGCATGGCCTGGTGCAGCGCCTCGGTGCGGGGGCGGTTGAAGCCCTGGTTGTAGTAGAGCTTCCGCGGCTGGTACACCGGGCCGAACTCCTGCTCCGGGTACTTCTCGGCGTCCCCCGCGCCCTCGAACGCCACCATCGAGATCTTGTGGGTCATGATGTGGTCGGGGTGCGGATAGCCGCCGTTCTCGTCGTACGTCGTGATGACCTGGGGACGGAACGAGCGGATCTGCTTCACCAGCTCACCGGCCGCCTTGTCGACGTCCTCCAGGGCGAAGCAGCCCTCGGGAAGGGGCGGCAGCGGGTCGCCCTCGGGCAGGCCGGAGTCGACGAAGCCGAGCCACTCCTGCTTCACGCCGAGGATCTCCCGGGCCTCGTCCATCTCCTTCTTGCGTACCTCGTGGATGTGTTCCTCGATGTACTTGTCCCCCTGGAGCTTCGGATTGAGGATGGAGCCGCGCTCCCCGCCCGTGCAGGTCACCACCAGCACGTCCACCCCCTCGGACACGTACTTCGCCATCGTGGCCGCACCCTTGCTCGACTCGTCGTCGGGGTGGGCGTGGACGGCCATCAGTCGCAGCTGGTCAGTCAAGACTCAAATCCTCGTCAGTCGGCGCCCGGCCCGGTGTGGGAGGGCGCGATCGGCGGCTTCTATAGTGACCGACGATGGGGGCGAAAAATTCCGGCGCTCCGGTCCTGCCGAGAGGACGATCATGAGTACGGCGAGCACGCGGCTGCCCGAGGGCCGTTACGGCCGCTCCTCGGACGAGCGTGCCGACGGCAGGCTCAGGGTCGCCGCCATCGTGCTCGGGGTGGCGCTGGTCGCCCTGATCGGGTATTTCGCCTACTACTACGTCGGCCAGAACAAGATCAGTGCTGAAGTGATCGAGTTCGAGCAGTCGAAGAACTCGGTGCAGGTGCATCTGGAGGTCCGTAAGGACGCCGGTGCCAGCGGCTACTGCACGGTGCGCTCTCAGGCGGAGAACGGCGCCGAGGTCGGCCGGGCGGACTTCCACTTCGACGGGGACGCCACACGCATCGACAGGGTAGTCACGCTCCGTACCACCTCGCCGGGCACCACGGCGGAGCTGCTGGGCTGCCACGCCGACTGAGATCAGCCGGAATACGTAGTGGCTGACCTGCGTTGACGTGATTCTGATGGCTTATGTCCTCCCCCTTCCGCCGCTGAATTGTTAGGCTCGTGGTTTCGCCCATCCGTGAAGGAACATTCTTCTGGGTAGGGCGATGCTTTGTATTCCCAGTACCGACGAGGAGCACCTGTGACCCAGACCAGCGAGAACGTCACCTGGCTGACCCAGGAGGCGTACAACCAGCTCAAGGCAGAGCTGGAGTACCTGTCTGGTCCTGCGCGCACGGAGATCGCCGCCAAGATCGCCGCCGCGCGCGAGGAGGGCGACCTGCGTGAGAACGGCGGGTACCACGCGGCCAAGGAGGAGCAGGGCAAGCAGGAGCTCCGTGTGCGCCAGCTGACCCAGCTCCTGGAGAACGCCAAGGTCGGCGAGGCACCGACCTCGGCGGACGGTGCGGTGGCGCCCGGCATGGTCGTCACGATCGCCTTCGACGGCGACGAGGACGACACGACGACCTTCCTGCTTGCCTCGCGCGAGTACGCCAGTTCCGACATCGAGACGTACTCCCCGCAGTCCCCGCTGGGTTCCGGCGTGATCGGCCACAAGGTCGGCGAGGACGCGGAGTACGAGCTGCCGAACGGCAAGAAGGCCTCCGTGACGATCCTCAAGGCCGAGCCGTACAGCGGCTGACCCGGCCGGATCGCCCCCTCAGGACCGGATACTTTCAGGACCGGATGTCCGACGAGCCCCCGGCTGCCCTGCGGCGCCGGGGGCCTTGTCATCAGGCGGTGGCCGAGCGGTACTTGCGCACCGCCAGCGTCCGGAAGACGACGATGATCAGGACCGAGTAGATCAGCGACGCCCACACCGGGTGCTGCATGGGCCAGGCGTCCGAGGTGGAGACCCCCGGGTTGCCGAAGAGCTCCCGGCAGGCCTGGACCGTGGCGCTGAAGGGGTTCCAGTCGGCCACGTGCTGCAGCCAGGGCGTCAGCCTGCTGGAGTCCACGAACGCGTTCGAGATGAACGTGACCGGGAAGAGCCAGATCAGTCCGCCGGAGGTGGCCGCCTCGGGCGTGCTCACGGAGAGGCCGATCAAGGCGCCGATCCAGGTGAACGCGTAGCCGAGCAGGAGCAGCAGCCCGAAGGCGCCGAGCACCTCGCCGATGTTGGTGTGGGTACGCCAGCCGACCAGCAGGGCGACGACCGCGAGCACGAGCAGCGTGAGCGCCGTCTGCACCAGGTCGGCGAAGGTCCGCCCGGTCAGCACCGCGCCCCGCGCCATGGGCAGGGAGCGGAAGCGGTCGATGAGCCCCTTGTGCATGTCGTCGGCGATGCCCGCCCCCGCGCCCGCGGTGGCGAACGTGACGGTCTGGGCGAAGATGCCGGCCATCAGGAACTCGCGGTAGACACCGGGGTCCGTGGTGCCGCCGATGTTCATGGAGCCGCCGAACACATAGCTGAACATGACCACGAACATGATCGGCTGGATCAGCCCGAAGATCACCATCTCGGGGATCCGGGACATCCGGATCAGATTGCGTTTGCCGACGACCAGCGAGTCCCGGATGGACTGGCCGATGGGGTGGGTGGGCGCCGCGACGGGCGCGGCGTCGGTGACGGCGCTCACTTGGCTGTCTCCTTCTTCTGCCGGCGGTCCTTGGGGTTGGCCGCCGTGCCATCCTCTTCGTCCTTGACCTCTGCCACATGGCCGGTGAGGGACAGGAACACGTCGTCGAGGGTGGGCCGGCGCAGGCCGATGTCGTCGATCTCGACACCGCGGGTGTCCAGTTCGCGGATGATCTCGGCGAGCAGCTTGGCGCCGCCGGTGACGGGCACGGTGAGCTTGCGGGTGTGCTCCTCGACGGTGGTCTCGCCCTTGCCGAAGCCGGTGAGCACCTGGACGGCGGTCGCGATGTCGTCGCGCTCGTGCACCACGACCTCGACGCGCTCGCCGCCGGTGCGGGCCTTGAGCTGGTCGGCGGTGCCGCGGGCGATGACATGGCCGTGGTCGACCACCGCGATCTCGTGCGCGAGGTGGTCGGCCTCCTCCAGATACTGGGTGGTCAGCAGCAGCGTCGTACCGCCGGAGACGAGCTGTTTGATGACCTCCCACAGCTGCTGGCGGTTGCGCGGGTCGAGGCCGGTCGTCGGCTCGTCCATGAACATCACGGGCGGCGAGACGACCAGGGCGGCCGCGAGGTCGAGGCGGCGGCGCATGCCTCCGGAGTAGGTCTTCGCGGTCCGGTCGGCGGCGTCCGCGAGGTTGAACTGCTCGAGCAGCTCGGCGGCCCGGACCTTCGCCGCCTTGGCCTTCATCTGGTAGAGCTGGCCGACCATCTGGAGGTTCTCGCGGCCGGTCAGGTATTCGTCGACCGCCGCGAACTGGCCGGACAGGCCGATCGAGCGGCGCACGGCGTCGGGGTGCTTGAGCACGTCGATGCCCGCGACGACCGCCGAACCGCTGTCGGGGCGCAGCAGGGTCGTCAGACAGCGGACGGTCGTCGTCTTGCCCGCGCCGTTCGGCCCGAGCAGGCCCAGCACCGTGCCCTCGGGGACATCGAGGTCGACGCCGTCCAGTGCCCTTACGTCACCGAAGGTCTTCACCAGGCCTTCGGCATAGATGGCGCCTGGCATGTGAGTTCTCCACGTCGTTGGGGACAGGTCAGGAAATCGTCAGTTCACGTTCTTCGGGGAGACGGGGTTTGCGCCTTTCGTTCCGCCTGTTGGATGACTGACAGGCGCCCGGCGAGTGACCCGAGACACACCATAACGCGATGTATCGCGTCTCTCAAGAGGATTGACTCGGCCGAGTGAGCGACCGCTGCGACCTCAGTCGATGACCGTGTAGCCCGCCTCGCGCAGGGCCTGGCCGACCTCGGCGCAGTGCGCCGTGCCCTTCGTCTCCAGATGCAGTTCGACCTCCGCCTCCGTGAGCCCGAGCCGTGGATCGGTCCGTGCGTGGCTCACATCGAGGACGTTAGCGTCCACCACTGACAACACCCCCAGAAGCGTTGCCAGCGCCCCCGGCCGGTCCGTCAACCGCAGCCGTACAGCCAGGTAGCGGCCCTGCGCCGCCATGCCGTGCCGCAGCACGCGCTGCAGCAGCAGCGGGTCCACATTCCCCCCGGACAGCACCGCGACGACCGGGCCCTCGAAGGCCCCGGGATCGCTCAGCAGCGCCGCGACCGGGCTGGCCCCGGCCGGCTCGACGACCAGCTTGGCCCGCTCCAGGCACAGCAGCAGCGCGGTGGCGATCTCATCCTCGGTGACCGTGCGGACTTCGTCCACCAGATTTCCGATGATCCCGAACGGCACGTCGCCGGGCCGCCCGACCTTGATGCCGTCGGCCATCGTCGCCGGGTTCTCCACCGCCACCGGCCGCCCCGCCGCCAGCGAGGGCGGGTACGCCGCCGCGCCCGCCGCCTGCACGCCCACGATCCGCACGTCGGGACGGAGCGCCTTCACCGCGACCGCGATACCGGCCGCGAGCCCGCCGCCGCCGATACCGACGACGATCGTGCGCACCTCGGGGCACTGCTCCAGGATCTCCAGCCCGACCGTGCCCTGGCCCGCGATGATGTCCGGGTGGTCGAAGGGGTGGATGAACACCGCGCCCGTCTCGGCCGCGTGGCGCTGCGCGGCGGCCAGCGTCTCGTCGACCACCTGACCATGCAGCCGCACCTCGGCGCCGTACTCCCGGGTGGCGCTGATCTTCGGCAGCGGGGCGCCCTTCGGCATGAACACCGTCGATCTCACCCCGAGCAGCGAGGAGGCCAGGGCGACTCCCTGGGCGTGGTTGCCCGCGCTCGCCGCGACGACACCGGCGGCCCGCTCCTCCGGCAGCAGCCCGGCGATACGGACGTACGCGCCGCGCAGCTTGAACGACCCGGTGCGCTGGAGGTTCTCGCACTTGAAGTGCACCGGAGCGCCGACCAGCTGGGTCAGATGCCTGCTGCCCTCCATCGCGGTCACCCGCGCCACGCCCGTGAGCATCTTCTGGGCGCCGCGTACGTCGTCGAGGGTGACGGGCCGCAAGGAGTCAGCCGTGCTGTAGCTCATGACTCAAGCATCGCAGTTCACAGCCGTCGGACACCGCTGTGACCAACCTCCGAGACCGGTTTGCGCAGCGCCGGTACGACCTGCCTCCCGGCCGCGTACCCTGTCCCCCAACCCAGCACCCCCTTCATGAAGTGAGCCCCCGGCCATGCCCACAACACCTGAAATGTCGATGGACATGACGACCGTCGGTGACCGCGGTCTCCTGGACGCGCTGCAGCACGAGGTGGCGGTGTTCGCACGCCGTGCCGAACAGACCCGGCTCGGCGGCGTCGGGCAGGTGCGCAACTCCATGGACCGCGCCGCATACCTGCTGCTCAACCGCCTCGACAAAGAAGGCCCGATGGGCGTCAAGGCGCTCGCCGCGAGCATGGGGATCGACTCGTCCACGGTCACCCGGCAGGTGGCCCCGCTCGTCGACACCGGGCTGGTCAAGCGCACCTCGCATCCGGAGGACGGGCGGGCCGTGGTGCTCCAGCTCTCCCCGCGCGGGCTGTCGCGGCTGGAGGAAGTGCGCTCGTCACGGCGTCAGTTGATGGCCGAGCTGACACACGACTGGGCGCCGGAGGAGCGGGAGGCGTTCTGCACGCTCCTCACCCGCTTCAACACCGCGCTCTCCGAGCGGATGGCCGCCCATGGCCTGCCGGGCGCGGAGCCCCCGACGGCCTCCTGAGTCTTGACCGTGGGGCCACCCCTGGCCTCATATGAGACCGGGGCCAGTCGTCGTACCCGGTTTCGTCCGCCGTACGCGGTCCGGACCCCGTCATTCCTCAGGGGCGGGAGGCGTGGTGCGCAGTCGGCAGGCGTCCCAGGGCGCCCGCCGGGCCCGGGAGTTCGAGGCGTTCGTGGCGGGCGCGGCAGGGCGGCTGCTGCATGCCGCCACGCTCCTCACGGCGGAGCCCCGGGGCGACAACCCCCGCGCGCGACGCCTGCTCACCCTGGCCCTCGCCCACACCTACGCCTCCTGGGACCGGCTGCGCGGCGAGGACCCGTACGACCACACCCGCCAGTACCTCGCCAGCCGCTTCGCCCGCGCCGCCTGGCACCAGTACGGCGGACTCGGCCGTGCCCGTCCGCACCCCGGCAGCCCGCTGGCCCGGCTCTCGCCGCAGGAGCGGCTGATCCTGGTGCTGAGGCTGTACGAGGGGGTCGCCGAGGAGCAGACGGCGGCCCTGCTCGGCCTGTCCGTCGAGCGGGTCCGCGCGATCTGCAACCGCGCGACGACGACGCTGCTGCATCCGCCGCGGGGCCCGGCACCGGCCGTGGTCGAGGCGGGGGTGGCCCCGTCATGAACCGGCCCGACCGTGAAGCCCTCGTACGGCAGCTCCTGGAACAGACCCCGCCGCCCGTCCCGCCCGACCTCTACGCGGATGCGGTGCGCCGCGGCGGCCGCATGCTGCGCCGCAGAACAGCGGCCCGCCGGCTGCTGTGGCTGCTGCTGTTCGCGGCGTCGGTGGCCTTCCTGGTGTGGTCCCTGACGGCCCGCCCGTGGGTGGAGCCGCCGTCGGAGACGACCCCACCGCTCACGGGCTGGTGACCTGGCCTAGGGCCTGTCCGGCGGATCAGGCTGGCTGCAAGGAACGGCACCTCGTCAGTACGGGTGAGCGGGGTCTGGTGCGTGCAGCTGCAAGGCGGAGGAGGGAGTCATGGCGGAGCCGGTGGGGGTCCCTCCCGCTCGAGCGAAGCCGAGAGTGGGGGAGACCGACGACAACGCCGCAGATGTGCGTGCCAGACCCCGCGACGGCGGCATGATCCGCCGGACAGGCCCTATCGGCCCAGCGCCTGCTGGAGGTCCTCCAGGAGGTCGTCGACGTTCTCGATGCCCACGGAGAGGCGTACGAGGTCGGCGGGGACCTCCAGGGCCGAGCCGGCGACGGACGCGTGCGTCATCCGGCCCGGGTGCTCGATCAGCGACTCGACGCCGCCCAGGGACTCGCCGAGCGTGAACACCTTGGCGCGGTTGCAGACCTCTACGGCCGCCTCCTCGCCGCCCTCGACCTGGAAGGAGACCATCCCGCCGAACGCCCGCATCTGCTTGGCGGCGACCTCATGACCGGGGTGGTCCTCCAGGCCCGGGTAGAGGACGCGCGTCACGCGCGCGTGCCGGGTCAGCATCTCGGCGACCTTGGTGGCGTTCTCGCTGTGCCGGTCCATGCGCACCGGCAGCGTCTTCGCGCCGCGCAGCACCAGCCACGCGTCGAAGGGCCCGGCGACCGCGCCCATCGCGTTCTGGTGGTACGCCAGCTCCTCGCCCAGCTCCGGGTCGCCGACGATCAGCGCGCCGCCGACGACGTCCGAGTGACCGCCCATGTACTTGGTCAGCGAGTGCACGACGACGTCGGCGCCGAGCGAGAGCGGCTGCTGCAGATAGGGCGTGGCGAAGGTGTTGTCCACGACGAGCCGGGCGCCCGCGTCATGGGCGATCTGGGCGACGGCGGCGATGTCGGTGATGCCGAGCAGCGGGTTGGAGGGGGTCTCCACCCACACGGCCTTGGTCTTCGGGGTGATCGCGGCCCGTACGGCGGCCGGGTCGCTGGTGTCGGCGACCGACCACTCCACGCCCCACCGGGAGACGACCTTGGCGAAGAGGCGGAACGTGCCGCCGTACGCGTCGTTGGGGATGACCACGTGATCGCCGGGGCTGAGCAGCGTACGCAACAGGCAGTCCTCGGCCGCCAGTCCGGACGCGAACGCGAGGCCTCGGCGTCCGCCCTCCAGGGCGGCGAGGTTCTCTTCCAGGGCGGTCCTGGTCGGATTGGCGCTGCGGCTGTACTCGTAGCCGCCGCGCAGGCCGCCCACGCCGTCCTGCTTGTAGGTCGAGACCTGGTAGATCGGCGGGACGACCGCGCCGGTGAGGGGATCGGCGGTGTTGCCCGCGTGGATCGCGAGGGTCTCGAAGTGCTGACTGATGTGCCTGTCGCTCATGGGCACCGAGCCTAAGCGCTCCGCTGGAATGCCGTGTGTTGTCTGCGGGTCCGTCTGTGGCTGGTCGCGCCCCGCGGCGGAGCCGCAAATCGAATACAGCCCCGCGCCCCTGGCGGGGCGCTAAGGACCGCGTTGGCCAATTGTCGGCGGCGTCTGGAACGCTGGAGGTATGGAGATTATCTGGGTCCTGATGGCGCTGGTGCTGCTCGGCTTCGTGCTGCTGCCCTTCCTGCGGCGCAGGCGGGGCGTGATCGAGCAGGTGGCGCCGGGCCACCCGGACGCCGCGGACCCCGCGAACTACGGGTTCGTACTGCAGGAGGAGCTGGACATCCGTATGCCCGGCCCCGACCAGGACCTGCTGGATGTCCTGGACGTGGTGCAGCACACGCAGCACTACCGGGCGGCGGCGCAGCTCCTCGCGGGCACGGAGGCGGAGGGCGAGCGGCGCTGGCAGCGTGTGCAGGCCTTCGCGGGCGCCGCGTCGCTGGAGCTCAGCCGGCGGCCGGGCGGGGTCAGCGAGACGCCGGGCGGGCAGTGGCTGCGGGTGTGGCGGACCGAGGCCCCCAAGGACGCGGGCGGCGCCGCGGTGCACGCGGAGTTCCTGGTGCAGCAGGCGTGGCGGACGTCGGCGCCCGGCACGGACGAGTTCCGGATCATCATGGAGGAGGCGAAGGCGGCGTGCGGCGAGGCCGCGCTGCTGGCTCCCGGTGATCCGATCCCGTACATCATCGAGCTGTCGGTGGCCCGTGGACTGGCCTACCCCCGGGCGGAGTTCGAGCAGCTCTGGCTGAAGATCCTGGACCGCGCGCCGGCCCACATGGGGGCGCATCTCGCCGCCCTGCACTACTGGTGCGAGAAGTGGCACGGCTCGCGCGAGCTGGCGATGTCCTTCGCGGAGGCGGCAGCGGCCCGGGCGCCGCGGGGATCTCTCCTCGCCGCGATGCCGCTCTTCGCGGTCTTCGAGCACCTGCCCGAGGTGAACCTGGTCAGCGGCTTCTACCAGAGCGAGGTCGTGACGAAGGCGGTCCACGGCGCGCTCTTCGCCGTCCACGCGGCCCGCCCCGACGACCCGATGCTGGCCCACGTCCGCCACCTTCTGGTCTTCTTCCTGGTCCGCTCCGAGCGCTGGGCCGAGGCGATGAACCAGCTGATACACGTCGACGGCCACGTCGGCGCCCTGCCCTGGACCCTGTCCCCCGACCCGGCGGCCGAGTTCGCGGTGTACCGCGCGCTGGCGGTCGCGGGGTACGAGGCGAACGGCGGCAGCCCGGCGACGCTGCCGCACTGAAGCCGCCGCCCGCTTCCGGGCCGCTTCCGGGCCGCCTCGCGCGGTCAGCCCTCCGCGCGGGCGGGGAGCCGCCATCCCGGGCGCGGGAAGTGGCAGGTGTAGCCGTCGGGGTAGCGCTCCAGGTAGTCCTGGTGCTCGGGCTCGGCCTCCCAGAAGGGGCCGACCGGCTCCACCTCGGTGACGACCTTGCCCGGCCACAGTCCGGAGGCGTCCACGTCCGCGATCGTGTCCTCGGCGATCCGCTTCTGCTCGTCGTCCACGTAGTAGATCGCCGAGCGGTAGCTGAGGCCGATGTCGTTGCCCTGACGGTTCTTGGTGCTCGGGTCGTGGATCTGGAAGAAGAACTCCAGGAGCGCACGGAAGTCGGTCTTCTCGGGGTCGAAAAGGATCTCGATGGCCTCCGCGTGCGTGCCATGGTTGCGGTACGTCGCGTTCGGCACGTCACCCCCGGTGTATCCGACCCGGGTCGCCGTCACGCCCGGGAGCCGGCGGATCAGGTCCTGCATCCCCCAGAAGCATCCGCCCGCCAGCACGGCCCTCTGCGTCTGCGAAGCCATTGCGACCCCTCTCATATCGGTCAGCTCGGTCACTCGGGCGGCAGCTCGGCGCGCACACCACCGGCATCCCCTACCCACCCGCCTCAACGCGGCAGAGTTCCCAGCGATTCCGTACCCGTCCGACCGGCCTCGCGGCAGCCGGAAAATCAATGGCCGACGTGGGGCCATCCCCTTCACCCTGTGCTGCATGGAAGAACCGCAGCACAGCGTCCGCGCGCTCCACACGGCAACCACGATCACCGTCTACCAGGCGTACACCCCCGAGATCGGCGTGCCCGCGGTTCGCCAGGGCCGTTTCCCCGCCGCATGGAAGCGGGACCGCATGACGTGGATCAAACCGTCGTTCCTGTGGATGATGTACCGCTGCGGCTGGGCCACGAAGGCGGGGCAGGAAACCGTTCTTGCTGTCGAGATCACGCGCGACGGCTTCGAGTGGGCCCTGCGCCATGCGTGCCTGTCGAGTTACACACGTGGCCTGCACACCGACCGCGACACCTGGCAACGCCAGTTGAAGCATGCGCCGACCCGCGTCCAGTGGGACCCCGAGCGTGATCTGCGCCTGCGGCCCCTGCCGCACCGCTCGCTGCAACTCGGGCTCTCCGGGGAGGCCGTGCGACGTTACGCGGACGAGTGGACGGTCTCCATCAGCGACGTGACTCCGCTCGCCCGTGAGATCCACGCGCTTGTCAGCAGTGGCGACCTGGACTCCGCGGCACGACGGCTGCCCGAGGAGCGGTCGTATCCGGCGGGAGACGACCTCATGGGGCACCTGCGCTGAGAGCACCGTGCTCCGGCATTTTTGTCGGCGTCGCAGCGGACGCCGAGGCTCCGGCCTACGATCGCTCGCATGCTGCTTCGCCGTATGGTGCGAATGGTGATGGTGTTGGCCGTGGCGCTTGTGACGGCGATCCAGGGGAGTGCGGGGATGGCGCAGGCCGAGGACGACCGGCCAGGGGCAGAGCGACAGTTGCTGTTCTACAACCACGCCTACGGTGTGCTCGACCGGGAGACCGCCGACGCCATCGAGCACTCGGCCTATCTGCGGGACTTCGCCAACTTCCAGGTCCGTACGACGACCGGTGCCGGCGGGGTCACCTGGACCGGTCGCTATCTGATGGGGCGCGAGACCTATCTCGAGCTGTTCGGGGTGGGCGATCTGCCCGGCCAGGACGGCAGCTTCGGCTCCGCCGGGATGGGTGTGTCGACCGAGCGGACCGGGGATCTGCCGACAGTGACCGAGCGGCTGCGGGAGCAGGGCGTCGCCGAGCCGGTCGAGTTCCGGCAGACGCGTGACTTCGGGGACGGCGTACCGGTGCCGTGGTTCGACGCCGTCTTCACGACGACCGAGTACGACGCCTTCGGCGCCTGGGGGATGGAGTATCTGCCGGAGTACTTCGCCGACCCGCGCAGCAACACCGAGCCGGCCGCGCACCCCGGTGACGTCGGCCGTGAGCGCTATCTGTCCGACGGCTACCGCGACCGTCTGATGCGTGATGTGACCTCGGTCCGGCTGGCGGTCACCGCACGCGATCTCGCCGCCACGGTGCCGTTGCTGCGGGCCGGCGGGTTCGTGGTCAAGCCGGTGACCGGCGGCGGTGTCCTGGCCAAGGGCGGCGGGACCACGATCCGGTTCGACGCCGTCCCGCGCGAGGACGTAGGACTGCGGCAGGTCGAGATGTCACTCAACCGGCCCGTGGGTCACCGGCACGAAGAACGCATCGGGCGGTCGACGCTCGTCGTCGGCCCGGGGGGCCGCGCCGTGTGGAACTTCGGCGACGCCGAGTAGCGGCGTCCGCGCTGCCGTACGCCTCAACCCCCGCTCCCGTACGGCCGCGTGATGATCTCCAGGTTGTGGCCGTTCGGGTCGTCGAAGTAGGTGCCGCGGCCGCCGTCGTTGTGGTTGATCTCGCCGGGGCGGGTGTGGTGCGGGTCCGCCCAGTGGGGCAGGCCGGCGTTCTGGATGCGGGCGAAGATCGTGTCGAAGTCGTCCTCGGAGACCAGGAACGCGTAGTGCTGGGGTGTGATCTCTCCGGACGTGTCCATGTAGTCGAGCGTCACGCCGTTGGGGATCGCGACGGGGATGAACGGGCCGTACGGCGGGCCGACTTCCAATCCCAAGATGTCGGCAAGAAACCGGGCCGAGGCCTTCTTGTCGTGTGCGGCGACGATGGTGTGGTTCAGCTCGACAGTCATCGTGTGGGCCTCCTCAAGCCACCTCACGCAGTCTCACGCAACCTGCACCCATCAACATACTCCGAGGTCACTCGCGGTAAGGCTGAGTGCGTCAAGGGCCCCGGAGCCGTGCGGCTCCGGGGCCCTCAGTCGTCGGACGGACGTCAGATCGTCGCCGTGTCGATCACGAACCGGTACCGGACGTCGCTCGCCAGCACCCGCTCGTACGCGTCGTTGATCTGGTCCGCGTCGATCAGCTCGATCTCGGCGCCGAAGCCGTGCTCGGCGCAGAAGTCCAGCATCTCCTGGGTCTCCTGGATGCCGCCGATGCCGGAGCCGGCGAGGGTCTTGCGGCCCATGATCACCGAGAACAGGTTGAGCGCGACGGGCTCCTCGGGGGCGCCCACGTTCACGAAGGCGCCGTCCGTCTTGAGGAGGGACAGGAACTGGTCCAGGTTCAGCGGCGCCGAGACCGTGGAGAGGATCAGGTCGAAGGTGCCCTGGAGGTCCTCGAAGGTCTTCGGGTCGCTGGTGGCGTAGTAGTGGTCGGCGCCCAGCTTGAGGCCGTCGTCCTTCTTGCGCAGGGACTGCGACAGCACCGTCACCTCGGCGCCGAGCGCGTGCGCGATCTTGACGCCCATGTGGCCGAGGCCGCCCATGCCGAGGATCGCGACCTTCTTGCCGGGGCCGGCGTTCCAGTGCTTGAGCGGGGAGTACGTGGTGATGCCGGCGCAGAGGAGCGGCGCGGCCTCGTCGAGGGACAGGCCCTCGGGGATGCGGACGACGTAGTTCTCGTCCACGACGATCTGCTGGGAGTAGCCGCCGTAGGTGGGCTCGCCGTCCTTGTCGACGGCGTTGTACGTGCCGATCATGCCGCCCCCGGTGCAGTACTGCTCCAGGCCGGCCTTGCAGTTGTCGCACTCGCGGCAGGAGTCGACCATGCAGCCGACGCCGACGCGGTCCCCGACGGCGAACTTGGTGACACCGGGGCCCACCTCGGAGACGACTCCGGCGATCTCGTGGCCGGGCACCATCGGGAAGATGGCCTCGCCCCAGCCCTCGCGCGCCTGGTGGATGTCCGAGTGGCAGATTCCGGCGAACTTGATGTCGATCAGCACATCGAATTCGCGGACCGCGCGCCGCTCGATCGTGGTGCGCTCGAGCGGAGCCTTGGCGCCGGGTGCGGCGTATGCAGCAACAGTGGTCATGCCGGGGTTCTCCTAGGGGGATAGCGTGCCCGGCTGCCTTCTTCGTTCTGACCGGGCACGTCGTCCAGCGTGCCGAACGCGGCGACATTCACCCAGGCCACCGTTCTGTGTACGTTCACTGGTCCTACTACTGCTGGGGTCAGGCTCCGGTGCGTACGACCGTGAATACTTGAGGCATGGACGAACAGCCCGAACCCGTGCCCGAGACCCGGGGGGCCCTGGACCAGCGCGCCGAGCTCAGTGAGTTTCTGCGCACCCGGCGTGCCCGGCTGAAGCCGGAGGACGTCGGGCTGCCGGACTTCGGGCGGCACCGCCGGGTGCCGGGGCTGCGCCGCGAGGAGCTGGCGCAGCTGGCCGGGGTGTCCGTGGCGTACTACACGCGCCTGGAGCAGGGCAACGGGCGGAACGTGTCGGCGGAGGTATTGGACGCGATCTCGCGGGCGCTGCGGCTGAGCGACGCCGAGCATGCGCATCTGACCCACCTGGCGAAGCCCAAGCAGAACAAGAAGAAGCAGGCCGCGCGGACGGAGCAGGTGCGGCCCGCGCTGGCGCAGCTGCTGGACTCGATCGACGGGGTGCCCGCGTACATCACGGGCCGGCGTTCGGACATCCTCGCCTGGAACCGGATGGCGGCGGCGGTCTTCGGCGACTGGGCGGAGCTGCCGGCGCAGGAGCGGAACTGGGCGCGGCTGGTGTTCCTGCGGCCGGAGTACCGCGATCTGTTCGTGGAGTGGGACCAGAAGGCGTTCGACATGGTCGCCTATCTGCGCATGGACGCGGGCTGCCACCCGGACGACCCGCGTCTGTCCGCGCTGGTCGGCGAACTCTCCGTCAAGAGCGAGGAGTTCCGGCGGCTGTGGGCCACCCATGACGTCAAGGAGAAGAGCTACGGCGTCAAGCGCCTGCGGCATCCCCTGGTCGGCGAGCTGACCTTGAACTTCGAGTCGTTCCGCCTCATCGACGGCACGGAGCAGACCCTGATCACGTACCACGCGGAGCCGGGTTCACCGTCGGCGGAGGCGCTGCGGCTGCTGGCCAGCTGGGGAGCCGACGCGACGAAGGCCGGTACGGGCCGGCCGGCGACCGGCTGACCGCTCACCCCTGATACGGCGGCGCCGCTCCCCAGGTCCACCTCGGCACCGGCTGTTCCGCGGGCGGCTTGGCGTCCGGGCCGGAGAAGTACACGGCCAGCCGCGTCCCCCACTCCACATACGCCAGGAACGCCGAGCGGAACTCGGCGTCCGTCGGCAGGCCCGCCTCGTCCGCGGCGTCCTGGATGAGGTTCACCCAGCGGCGGCGCTGCGGCTCGGTGATGTTCCGGCCGAAGTGCTTGGCGACCATGTGGCCGTGGCCGCCCTGGGTCTCGGAGTAGGCGGGCGGGCCGCCGAAGACCTCGCCGAGCCAGAGGGCGACGTGCTCGGCGTGCTCCGGCGCGAGACCGGCGAAGACCGGGGCGAGGAGGTCGTCCTTGAGGACCTTGTCGTAGAAGACCTCGGTCAGCCGGGCGAAGGCCTCCGTGCCGCCCGCCCAGGCGTACAGCGTGGGGACGGACGCGCCCGTGCCGCGTACCGTCGTCGGCTTGTAATGGCGCATCTCCTCGATGCTGCCGATGTACGGGCGGATCTCGGCGAGGAAGTCGGCGAACAGCTCCGACTTCCGGAAGCCTTCCAGATGGTCCTCGGTCGAGGTCCAGGTGATGCGCAGGACGAAGTGCTCGAAGTCCTCCTCGCAGCGCGCGAGTTCGTAGTCGACGCACTGCGGGGCCGCCGCCAGCTGGGCCGCGGCTCGGGTGTAGGCGGCGAGGAACTCCGCCGACTGCTGCTCGGGGATGCGGTACCGGATGTATTCGACGCTGTGTGCGCTCATGGAACCCACACAAGCACGGCGGTACAGCGGACGCCGCTCCTCCGGCAGGGCGTCGGCTCAGCGCTCAGCGAAAGTTGGTTCCTGGGCTACGTACAGCCTTCTCATGCATCTCTTATCCCGGGCTTATCCCTTCATCACGGTGCGTACCTAGCTTGCGGCACATGTTCTTCACCTACCTGAGGCGCGAGCTGCGCCGCCGCAGAAAGGCGGCCCTCGTCGTCGCCTCCGGCCTCGCGCTGGGTATCGCGCTGGTCATCGTGGTCAACTCCGTGTCGTCCGGCATGGGGAAGGCGCAGGACAAGGTCCTCGAGTCGCTGTACGGGCTCGGCACGGACATGACCGTCACCAAGGCGGCCCCGGCATCATCGGATGGTGCACAACAGGCGCCTCGTTTCCGGTTCGACGCACAGGACGGCGAGGAGGAGCAGAGCAGCGACCGCGTCATGGTGCAGGGCTTCGAGACCCTGGCCGACTCCACCATCGCCAAGGTCGCCGACCAGGACGGTGTCGCCGACGCGGTCGGCGGCCTCAGCCTCCAGGTCCTCAAGGTGAACGGCAACTTCACCCCCGGTCAGTTCCAGCAGGGCGACGGCGGTGGTGGCGGCGGTGGCGGCGGCGGCGGCAGCCAGCCGCCGGGCGGCGAAGTGCGCGGCGGCGGCGCCGACTTCGACGTCGACAGCTACTCGGTCTACGGCACGGACGTCACCGAGCCGGCGCTCGGTCCGCTGACCTCCTCGAAAATCACCAGCGGTCGTACATTCACGGCGTCGGAGACCAACGCGAAGGTCGTCATCGCCGACTCCGCCTACGCCAAGGAGAAGTCGCTGAAGGTCGGCTCCACGGTCACCATCAAGGGCACCAAGTTCAAGGTCATCGGCATCGCCACGGCCGACAGCGGCGACGCGGCGGCCAACCTCTACATCCCGCTGAAGCAGGCCCAGACCCTCAGCGACTCCAAGAACAAGGTCACCACGATCTACGTCCAGGCCACCGACTCCCAGCAGATCGACGCCGTCAAGTCCGAGATCCAGAAGAACATCTCCGGTACGACGGTGACGACCTCCGCGGACCTCGCGGACACGGTGTCCGGCTCCCTGTCCACCGCGTCGGACCTCGCGGCCAGCGTCGGCAAGTGGCTGTCGATCGCGGTGCTGGTGGCCGCGTTCCTGGTCGCCGGGCTGCTCACATCGTCGGCCGTGTCCCGGCGCGTGCGGGAGTTCGGCACGCTCAAGGCGCTGGGGTGGAAGTCGGGGCGGGTGACCCGGCAGGTCGTCGGCGAGGCGATGGTCAACGGGCTGCTGGGCGGTGCGCTGGGGATCGCGCTGGGTTTGGCGGGGGCGTATGTGGTGACGGCCATCAGCCCTACGTTGCAGGCGCAGTTGGGCGGCGGTGGCGGCGGCGGTATGGGCGGCGGTGGCGGCGGCGGTATGGGCGGCGGCCCCGCGCGGCAGACATCGTCCACGACACTCGACGTCGCACTGACCGCACCCGTCAGTCTTACGACCGTCGCCCTCGCCGTTGCCCTAGCCGTGACGGGCGGCCTGATCGCGGGAGCGTTCGGCGGCTGGCGAGCGTCCAGGCTCCGCCCGGCGGACGCACTGCGCCGCGTCGAGTAGCTGACGCCGGCTGTGGCTGAGGCGGGGTGGGTCGCGCAGCCCGGCGCTGACGGGGCGCCGCCTGCGCCCACCCGTGCCGCCCCAGGCGGCACGCATGCCCGCAGCTTGGGCGGGACGGTGCCCGCAGCTGAGCGGGCGGACCAAACCGGCCAACGGGACTGCAACCCCTAAGGGGCGCGGGGAACTGCGCGACCAGCCCCCGCCCACCCGCAGCCGACCACAACTCGAACCACCCCCGAACCCCACCCCACCCAGGAGCCACCCCATGTACGAACTCAGAGGCGTCACCAAGCGCTACACCCGCGGCAAGGAGTCCATCAACGCCCTCGACGCCGTGGACCTCACCATCCCCGACGGCGACCGCCTCGTCATCCAGGGCCCCACCGGCGGCGGCAAGTCCACCCTCCTCCAGATGCTCGGCGCCCTCGACCGGCCCACCGCAGGTGAAGTCGTCCTGGACGGCACCGACTTGGCCAAACTCCCCGAAACCCGCCTCACAAAGGTCCGCAGCGAAAACATCGGCTTCGTCTTCCAGGCGTTCAACCTGATCCCCACCCTCACCGCACAGGAGAACGTCGAGACCGCCCTCGTCCCCCTCGGCGTGAAGGCGGCCGAGCGGCGCGACCGCGCGGCGGACGCGCTGAACTCCGTCGGCCTCGGCGAACGCCTCACGCATCTGCCCGGCGAGATGTCCGGCGGCCAGCAGCAACGCGTGGCGATCGCCCGCGCGCTGGTGAAGCAACCGAAGGTGCTGCTCGCCGACGAACCCACCGGCAACCTCGACGAGTCGATGCGCGACGAGATCATGGACGTACTCGAATCCATGTGGAAGGACCTCGGGCTCACCTTCATCATGGTCACCCACGACTCCGCGATCGCGAAGAAGGCCCCCCGCCTGGCCACCATCAAGAAGGGCCGCATCACGATCAAGGAGAACGCGCTCTAGGGCCCCGACGGCTGAGTGTGACCGCCGTTTCCCGGAGGGGGACCCGGCGGTCCGCTCACTGCGTCAGCGCCCTCAATCCACCATCGCCCCGCACGAGATGTTCACGTCCGTCGACGTCAGCGTCCGTGCCTTGTCCGAGGCCACGAACGCCGCCACGTCCCCGACGTCCCTCAGCGTCGCCGCACGCCCGAGCAGCGTCTCCCGCTCGATGGAGGCGACGATCTCCTCGGCGCCGTCGAACCCCGCGGGCAGCGTCTCCGGCACGCCGCCCGTCTTGAGGGTCACGACGCGAATGCCGTGCGGGCCGAGTTCGACGGCCCACTGCCTCCGCAGCCCTTCGAGTGCGTCGAGGGCGATCTTGAAGCCGCCCAGTCCGGGCAAGGTCTGCGGACCGCCGCCGCCGAAGGCGAGGATCACGCCCGACCCGCGCCGGGTCATATGGCGTGCCGCGGCCCTGGTGGTGAGGAACTGGCTGCGCATCGCGTTGGTGATCGGCTGGAGGAAGTCGCTGACGGTGATCTCGGTCAGCGGCTGCTGTACGTCGCCGTAGCCGATGACGTTGAACGAGATGTCGATCCGCCCCTCACGCGCGGCGACGCCGTCGGCGTACGTGTCCACCGCCCGCTCGTCGAGCGCGTCGACGACGGCCGGCTCCGCCACACCGTTCTCCGCACGGATCTCGTAGGCCAGTTCGTCGAGCTTCTTCGCGGTGCGTCCGGCGAGATGGACCCGCGCGCCCTCGCGGGCGAAGGCGCGCGCCACCGCGCCTCCGATCGGCCCCCCGGCCCCGTACAGCACGGCCACCTTGTTCTCCAGCAGCATGTCCCGCTCCCTTCCCTGGGTACGTCCTTCCTCGGGTACGTCGAGACAGGCGGCCGGAATTCGACACAACTATTGGGACCTCTTGAGATCTCTATTGAGGGCCTGATCACTCACCGGCATACTGCGTCATCCGGGGGGAGCGCGCACATGCGTACGAGATGACCCCCCGCCGGGTGAAGGGGAATTCACCCGGTACCTCAGGCAGGGGGAAATTTGCGCAGACAAGTGAAAAGAGCAGGCGCGGCCGCCGTCGCCACAGCGGCCGCCGTCGCCCTCGCCGCGGGCATGACCAGCCCGGCGTCGGCGGAACCGGAGCAGAGCGGGGCCACCGGCTCCGCGAAGCTCGCCGCGCCCCACCGCATCACCCTCATCACGGGTGACCGGATCGCCGTGGACGCCAAGGGCCAAGTCGTGGGCCTGGAGCGGGCGGAGGGGCGCAAGCACATACCCGTGCAGGTCCGTGAATCCGACGGGCACACGCTCGTCATACCCGCCGACGCGGCCCGTCTGGTCGCCGACGGCAAGCTCGACCAGCGGCTGTTCGACATCACCGAGCTGAACAAGACCGCGACCCGTTCGTCCCAGAAGAACGGCCTGAAGGTCATCGTCGGCTACAAGGGCGCCGCCACCGCCGCCAAGTCCGACGTCCGGGACGCGGGCACGCTCCGCAGGACCCTCACCACCCTGAACGCGGACGCCGTACAGACGTCGCAGAAGGACATGCCGGAGCTGTGGGACGCCGTCACCAACGGCGACAAGACGGCCTCCGGCATCGCGCACATCTGGCTCGACGGGGTCCGCAAGGCCAGCCTCGACAAGTCCGTGCCGCAGATCGGCGCCCCCAAGGCATGGGCGGCCGGCTACGACGGCAAGGGCGTCAAGATCGCCGTCCTGGACACCGGCGTGGACGCCACCCACGTCGACCTGAAGAACCAGGTCGTGGAGTCCAAGAACTTCACCACGGCCGCCGACGCACACGACCGCTACGGCCACGGCACGCACGTCGCGTCCATCGCGGCGGGCACCGGCGCCAAGTCGGGCGGCAAGTACAAGGGCGTCGCTCCGGGCGCCAAGATCCTCAACGGCAAGGTCCTCGACGACACCGGCTTCGGTGACGACTCCGGCATCCTCGCCGGCATGGAGTGGGCGGCCGCACAGGGCGCCGACGTCATCAACATGAGCCTGGGCGGCGGCGACACCCCGGAGATCGACCCGCTGGAGGCGGCGGTCAACAAGATCTCCGCCGAGACGGGCACGCTCTTCGCCATCGCTGCGGGCAACTCCGGCCCGGAGTCGGTCGGTTCGCCCGGCTCCGCGGACGCCGCCCTCACCGTCGGCGCCGTCGATGACAAGGATGTCCTCGCCCCGTTCTCCAGCACCGGCCCGCGCATCGGTGACGGCGCCATCAAGCCGGACGTCACCGCGCCGGGCGTGGACACCACGGCCGCCTCGGCCAAGGGCAGCATCATCGAGCAGGAAGTCGGCGAGAACCCGGCCGGCTACCTGACCATCTCCGGTACGTCGATGGCGACCCCGCATGTCGCGGGCGCGGCGGCGATCCTGAAGCAGCAGCACCCGGAGTGGACCTACACCGAGATCAAGGGCGCGCTGACCGGTTCCACCAAGGGCGGCAAGTACACGCCGTTCCAGCAGGGTTCGGGCCGCATCCAGGTCGACAAGGCCATCAAGCAGACCGTGATCGCCGACCCGGTGTCGGTGAGCTTCGGTACGCAGCAGTGGCCGCACACCGACGACACCCCGGTCACCAAGAAGCTGACGTACCGCAACCTCGGTACGACGGACGTCACGCTCAAGCTGACCTCCACGGGGACCAACCCGAAGGGGCAGGCCGCTCCGGCCGGCTTCTTCAAGCTGGGCGCCACCACGGTGACCGTCCCGGCGGGCGGCAAGGCAAGCGTCGACATGACCGTCAACACCAAGCTGGGCGGCACCGTCGACGGTGCGTACTCGGCGTACGTGACGGCCACGGGCGGCGGCCAGAGCGTCCGTACGGCGGCGGCGGTGCAGCGTGAGGTCGAGTCGTACGACCTCACGGTCAAGCACATCGGCAAGGACGGGCAGCCGTCCGAGTACAACACCGTGCTGCTCGGCTACTCGGGCCTGGGCGAGAACCGCGTCTACTCGGTCCCGGCAGCCGCGTCCGGCACGACCACGATGCGCGTGGCCAAGGGCACTTACCTGCTGGACGCCTGGATCGCCGAGGACTTCGCGACCTTCGAGGGCGGCATCGACTGGCTGGTCCAGCCGAGGCTGACCGTCACCAAGAACACCTCGGTGACGATCGACGCCCGTAAGACCAAGGCGGCCGACATCACGGTGCCGGACGCCGCGGCGAAGCAGACCTTCGGCATGATCGGCTACTTCTACGACCCGGCGGGCATCGGCATCGGCGTCGGCCTCGACACCTTCGCCAACGTGCGCATGGCGCCGCTCGGCGGGGAGACCAACGGTCTCACGCAGACCTGGAACGGCCAGTGGACCAAGGGCGACGACACCGAGTACGACGTCGCCACCACCGCCAAGGTAAAGAAGATCCAGGGCGACAAGGTCCGCCACTTCAAGGCGGGCGAACTCGCCAAGGTGAAGAACGACATCGGCGCCGCCACCGCCGGAAAGACCGGCGGCATCCTCACGGTCGGCGCCTTCCCCGAGGACGTCGTCCTCGGCAGCCCGGTCGAGCAGAAGCTGCCCGGCACACGGACGCTGTACCTGTCGACGTCCGACAAGATCGAGTGGACGTACGACGTCGAGCAGTACGGCGGCACGGACCCGGACGGCTTCCCGATCCTGGAGGCGTCCTACACGCTCGGCAACTTCCTGAAGTTCGAGGGTGGCAAGACCTACAAGAAGACCTTCAACCGGGCGGTCTTCGGCCCGCATCTGAACTCCCAGTTCGGGCTGTTCCGCGAGGGCAACCAGATCTACGGGTACCTGCCGCTGTTCGCGGACAGTGTGGGACACGCGGGCTCGTCGCTGTTCACCTCGGTGAACACCTCGCTCTACCGCAACGGCACCAAGGTCGGCACCATTGACGACCCGCTGTTCGGCAACAAGGCGTTCAAGGTCCCGTCCGGCGACGCCGAGTACAAGCTGACGACGTCGGTCAAGCGGAGCGTCAAGGTCGCGGCCGCGTCCACGCGGATCGACGCGAGCTGGACCTTCCGCTCCAAGAAGCCGTCCGGCGACCTCGCCAAGCTCCCGGCGTCCTCGGTCCGCTTCAGCGCGGCCACGGGCCCGGACAGCCGCGTCGAGGCCGACAAGACGGTCAAGATCCCGGTCACCGTCCAGGGCGCGGCCAAGGGCAGCAACCTCAAGTCCCTGACGGTGTACGTGTCGTACGACTACGGCCAGACCTGGAAGAAGGTCACCGTCTCGGGCGGCAAGATCACCGTGAAGAACCCGGCGAAGGGGAAGGCCATCTCTTTCCACGCCAAGATCACCGACAAGAAGAACAACAAGTCGACGATCTCGATCTACAACGCGTACTACGCCAAGTAGCACGCGAGTAGCACGGCACAAGTGAGCGGCCTGTCCGGGACCTCGAGTCCCGGACAGGCCGCTTCCTTTGTGTCAGGTGAGGACCGGCGTCAGAGCGCCGAGCCCGCCTTCCACTGTGCCCAGTCCATGTTCCAGCCGTTCAGGCCGTTGTCCGGGGCGATGGTCTTGTCGCCGGTGTTCTGGACGACGACGACGTCGCCGACGATCGAGTTGTTGTAGAACCAGTAGCCCGCCGTGCCCTTGTCGTTGGCGCCCTTGGTGTCGTTCAGGCCGACGCAGCCGTGGCTGGTGTTGCTGTTGCCGAAGACCGAGTCGTCGCCCCAGTAGTTGCCGTGGATGAAGGTGCCGGAGGTCGACAGGCGGATGGCGTGGGGGACGTCCTTGATGTCGTACTCGCCCTTGCCGTCGTCGTCGGTGAAGCCCACGGTCGCGCCGTTCATGCGCGTCTCCTTGAACTTCTCGGACATCACCATGACGCCTTCGTACGTCTTGTTCTCGGGCGAACCGGCGGAGATCGGGATCGTCTTGATCGTCTTGCCGTCCTGCGTGACCTTCATCTGCTTGGAGTTGGCGTCGACGTAGGAGACCTGGTTGCGGCCGATCTTGAAGGTGACCGTCTTCTGCTGGACGCCGTAGACACCCTCGGAGCCCTCGACGCCGTCGAGCGCGAGCTTCAGCGTGACGGTCGAGCCGCCCTTCCAGTACTCGTCCGGCCGGCAGTCCATGCGGGTCTCGTTGAACCAGTGGCAGACGACTTCCTGGCCGCTGCTGGAGGTGACGGTGACGCCCTTCTGGACGTCCGCCTTGTTGGTGATCGCCTTGTCGAAGTTGATCGACACCGGCATGCCCACACCGACCGTGGAGCCGTCCTCCGGCGTGAAGTAGCCGAGGAAGCTGTTGTCCGGGGAGACCGTGGAGAACGAGGCGTTCTCGTGGGCGACGCGGCCTTCGGAGTCCTTGGCCTCAGCCGTCACCTTGTAGGTGGTGGACCGCTCCAGCTGGACGCTGGGCTTCCAGCTGGTCTTGTCGGCGGATATCTCGCCCTCGACCGCGGTGCCGTCCTCCGTGGTCATCTTCACCTCGGTGAGCGTGCCCTTGCTCACGGTGACGGCGGTGCCCTTGTTGATGGAGGCGTTGTCCGAGCCGTCCTTCGGCGTGATCTTGATCTGGGCCTCGGAGGTCTTCTTGGCCGCCGCCTCGTCGACCTTCGCCTGCGAGGTGTCGTTGCCCCCGCCGGAGGCGTCGTCGCCGCCGCCGGAACAGGCCGAGAGCACCAGGACACCACCGAGCAGTGCGGACGCGGCCATCAGGCCCCTGCGCCGCTTACTGTCCGTCATCACACGCTTCTCCATCGCTGCCGAATCCCCAAACCCCGAGTGTCCCCGTTAACAAACATCCGCAAGAAACCTCAACGCTCAGACCGGTTCCTCCCGTTCCACATCCGTCGGATGTGTGGGGCACACCACGTCCGCGGGGCGGGTGGTGTCCATGTCGGTCAGTGCGCCCCCTGAGACGACGAAACCCCGGACGGCGGTTGCCGCCCAGGGCCATCAATTTCCCAAGCAGCGTCAGCCGACCGCCTTCTCGGCGTCTTCCTCGTCGCCGTCGCCGTCCTCGCCATCATCCTCGTCGAGGTCCCACTCGGGCGACTCCGGGTCGTATTCGATCTGCTCACTGCTCCAGGAGGCCTGCTGGAGCTCGATTCCCGGCACCTCGCTGACCAGGTCGAACGGGTCCACGAGATACGCGAGGGCCTCCGCCGTGTCTTCCGTCACAGCGCTCTGTGCGTGTACCCGTTCGTCCTGCGGCATATCAGCGTCAGCCGCGATGCGCTGAAGTGCCGCTTTCGTGAGGCCGCCGGCATCGTCGACCTCGATCACCAGCTCCACGCGAAGCCGTACAAAACGTGATGTCTCTGGAGTGCTCATGCCCGGAGCGTACGACCCACAGCTCCCGTGACTTTCCCGTGACCCGCGCTGTTCACTAACATCGCCTCACACGGCCAATTCGCCAGCGCCACAAGGGGATCGATATTCCGTGTCATCCGCTCGCCGTCCGTTGCTGACCGCCGCTGCCGCGGGCACCCTGCTGGGTGCCCTGTGGTTCGTCCCGTCCGCCAACGCGACGATGGAAAGCCCGGCCAGAACGGAGCCTTCGGCGACCCCGACGTCGCAGGTCACCACACAGGCGCGGGTCACCACGGAGGCTTCCTCCGACGGCACGCAACTCGCCGACACCGGAAGCTTCGACACCACGCCGTATGTCGTCGGCGGGACGTTCTTCCTCGCCCTCGGTGCCGGGTTCGTGGTGTATTCGGTACGGCGGGAGCGACTGGGTTTTTAACCCACTTGACGCGTCTTTGACTTGGGCCGCATAGTCCGCCCATGAAGAGATCATCGGGCGCGCGCACAGCCGCCGCGGTCGCCGTGAGCACGCTGTCGCTCGCCCTTGTCACCGGTTGTTCCACCGAGGAGTCGGGCGGCTCCAAGTCGCTCGGCTCCGAGTCGGCCGCGCCGACGCAGGCCGCCAAGGCGCGCAGCGCGGGCGAGTTGGAGAAGCTGCTGCTCGCCGAGGGCGAGATCAAGGGCTACAAGGTCGCCGCCGGCGACGACACCCTGCCGAAGTCCAAGAGCGTCGTGAAGACCGACAAGGCCGCATGCGCGCCGCTCGCCTGGGCCATGGCCGGCCTCGCGCCGGGCGACACGGACGCGAGCGCGAGCAACACGGTCACCGCGGACCCGTCGTCGGACGCCGCCTCCAAGCCCGCCGAGGACCTCACCGAGGCCGACATCGAGAACGCCTTCTCGGTCAACATGACCTTCGTGGGCCTCTCCTTGTACGAGGGCGACGGCGCCGCGCAGGCGGTCAAGGCCGTCTCCGACGGCATCGCGGCCTGCTCCGGCGGGTTCACCATCACCGCCCAGGGCGAGACCCAGAAGATCACCAAGGTCTCTTCCCAGCAGGCCCCCACGGGCGGCGACGAGTCCGTCGCGTTCTCCGTGGACTCCGACATGGACGGCGAGGGCACGGCCACCTTCAACACCCAGGTGGTACGCCACGGCGGCACCGTCTCGACGTACTACACGGTGGACTTCGCGCAGATGGGCACCGGCAAGGCGGCCGAGGTCCCGTCGGCCGTGGTCGACGCGCAGGCGGCCAAGCTCAAGTGACCGCCGGGGCCCTGCTGGTCGTACGGCAGGGCCCCCTCACCCGTCCTACTGGAGCGGCCCGGTGACGGCCTCCACCGCCGCCAGCAGCCGCCCGTCCCGCACGAACGCGTCCGCCGCCGCGAGGTCGGGCGCCAGGAACCGGTCCGGACCGGGACCCGCCACACCCGCCGCCCGTGCGGCCTCGATGACGGCCCGCGACGCGGGCGCCGGGGTCAGCCCCTCGCGCAACTCGACGGCGCGCGTGGCGGCGTACAGCTCGATGGCGACGACCCGGGTGAGATTGTCGACGGCCGTACGCAACTTACGAGCCGCCGACCAGCCCATGGAGACGTGGTCCTCCTGCATCGCGGAGGACGGAATCGAGTCGGCCGACGCCGGTACGGCCAGCCGCTTCATCTCGCTCACCAGCGCGGCCTGCGTGTACTGAGCGATCATCAGCCCGCTGTCCACC
This sequence comes from Streptomyces sp. NPDC050211, assembly GCF_040656035.1. Lineage (NCBI taxonomy): Bacteria > Bacillati > Actinomycetota > Actinomycetes > Kitasatosporales > Streptomycetaceae > Streptomyces > Streptomyces sp. NPDC050211. The sequence goes on along the minus strand of NZ_JBFALC010000009.1, from coordinate 17,134 downwards.
CCCGGGTCGTCCGCGAGGAAGGGCGGCAGCCCGTGGCTGCGGTTCTTGTCGAGCAGCCGGTCGGTACGGCGCTCGGCGATCGACGCGAGGTCGGCGGCGGCGATGGCGAGGAAGTCGAGGACATAGCCCACGGGCGCGCCATGGAAGTTGCCGTTGGACTCGACGCGTCCGTCGGGCAGTACGACGGGATTGTCGACGGCGGAGGCGAGTTCACGTTCGGCGACCAGCCGGGCGTGGGCCATGGTGTCGCGTCCGGCGCCGGCGACCTGCGGAGCGCACCGCACGGAATACGCGTCCTGGACGCGGGGTGCGTCGTCCTGGTGATGCCCGGTCAGGCCCGAACCCTTCAGCACGGCCAGCATGTTGGCCGCGGAGGCGCTCTGGCCCGGGTGCGGGCGGATGGCGTGCAGTTCGGGCGCGAGGACCTTGTCCGTCCCGAGGAGGGCTTCGAGGCTGAGGGCGGCGGTGACGTCGGCGGACTTGTAGAGGGTGTCGAGGTCGGCGAGGGCCATCACCAGCATGCCGAGCATGCCGTCGGTGCCGTTGAGGAGGGCGAGGCCTTCCTTCTCACGGAGTTCGACGGGCCGGATCCCGTGCTCGGCGAGAAGCTCGGCGGCGGGCCTCAGGGTCCCGTCCGGGCCTTCCGCCTCGCCCTCGCCCATCAGCGTAAGGGCGCAGTGGGACAGCGGGGCCAGGTCGCCGGAGCAGCCGAGGGAGCCGTACTCGTGCACGACCGGGGTGATTCCGGCGTTGAGCAGGTCGGCCATGGTCTGAGCGACCTCGGGCCGGACACCGGTGTGCCCCGAGCAGAGCGTCTTCAGTCGCAGGAACATCAGGCCTCGTACGACCTCCCGCTCCACCCTCTCGCCCATGCCGGCGGCGTGTGAGCGGACGATGTTGCGCTGCAGCTGGGCCCGCATCTCCTGGCTGATGTGCCGGGTCGCGAGGGCGCCGAAGCCGGTGCTCACGCCGTAGACGGGGTCGGGCTTGGCGGCCAGCGCCTCCACGATCTCGCGGGCCGCGGCGAGCGCGGCCACGGCCTCCGCGGAGAGCTCGACCCGGGCGCCGTCGCGCGCCACGGCGAGAACGTCGGACGCGGTCACCCCGGACGTCCCCACCACCACAGTGTGCATATCCATATTCAGGAGAGTAGTGAGTGAATTCGAAGATGTCACGAGTGGGTGGAGGTTTCACCCCTTACCGATTTGGTCACACCGGCACGCGGGCGTCAGCGCCGCCCCCGGAACCGGCGCCGCTCGGCACCGGTGTCGCGGGACGGTTCGTCGGCCAGCCGTACGACGGGATCGTCCGGCCCTTCGCGTCCGGCGACGACCGGCTTGGTGGCCCGTACGGCCTTGGCGCGGTACTGGGCGGCGTCCGCGAGCCGGAACAGCCGCCGGGCGGAGCGAACGGGCCCGATCGGATCCCCCGTCGACGCGACCCCGCAGGCGACCCCCTCGCCCAGCTCCAACTCGGCGGCCCGGCGGCAGAGCTCATCGGCGGCCCGGACGACCTCGTCGGCGGGCGGCCCGACCGCGAGCAGACAGAACTCGTCACCGCCGAGACGGGCGGCAAGCGCGCCGGGCAGCATGGCCCCGCACAACGACAACACCGACCCGAACCGCTCGAGCAGCCGATCGCCGACGGCATGCCCGCGTGTGTCATTGACGTGCTTGAGCCCATTGAGATCGCAGACGACCAGACTGACGACAACCCCTTGGCTGCGATGCCGCTCGACGGCTTCTTCGAGACGTACGTCGACGGCACGGCGGTTGGCGAGCCCGGTGAGCGCGTCGGTGTACGCCAGCCTCCTCGCCTCCTCCAGCCGCTCGGCCTGGGCGATCCCGGCGGCGACGACGGCGGCGAGGACGGTGGCGAAGTCGGCGTCGGCCCGGTCGAACACGGGCTCCCCGACGGCCCGGGCGACATACAGCTCGCCCCAGGCCCGCCCGTGCAGCACGATCGGGGCGACGACACAGCAGCCGCGGCCACGGCGGCGCAGGGCGGCAACGCGCTGATGGACATAACCGGGCCGCCCTGTAGTAGGCCCATCAGCGGTCTCAACCCACGCATCTGGCTCACCACCCCCGGCCCACCGCTCATGCAGGAACTCGGTGATCTCGGGGAACTGATGCACCGGATAAGCCTCATCCTCAGGAAACTCCACCTCCCCCGCGGCCCGCTCCCCCACATTCACCAGCACCCTCAGCCGCCCCCGATCCCGCTCCCACACCGACAGCGCCGCAAAACTCCCCCCCAAGGCCCGACACGCCCCACCAGCCGCCGCCCGCCACGCCTCCCGCGACCCATGCGCAGCCGCCATACCCTGCGCCAACGCCACGACCGCCGCGAGCCGGATGTCCTCACCCATCACTCCAGGCTAGGGAGGAAATAGACGAACCGGGACATTGTTGCGGCGAACAGGTGGGCGCCGGGTCCCTGCGGGGCGTGGCGGGTGACGACCCCTGGGGGCGCAGCCCCGGTGGGGTGCAGGGGTGCAGCTTCCACTGAGGTGCAGGGACGAAGCCCCCGCAGGGGTCCAGGGGCACAGCCCCGCACGGATCCGGCGGCGCAGCCCTGCCGGGGTCCGGAGGCGAAGCCCCGGTGGGGTGCAGGGGCGCAGCCCCGCGGGGGTCCGGCGGCGCAGCCCTGCCGGGGTCCGGAAGCGAAGCCCCGGTGGGGTGCAGGGGCGCAGCCCCGCGGGGGTCCAGGGGGCGGAGCCCCCTGGCGGGGTCGAAGGGGCGGAGCCCCTGGGGATGGGATGGGTAGGGGCGGCGGGGGCGGGTTACTCTCCCGGCCACTCAGGGCGGCGCTTCTCGTTGAACGCCGCTACTCCCTCCGCCCGGTCGCCGGAAAACGCCACCGCGCGCCACGCCGAGTCCTCGACCTCCAGCCCGGCCCGCAGGTCCAGTCCGAAGCCCACCCGCAGCGCTCGCTTGGCCGCCCGGAGTCCAACGGGAGAGTTCGCCGCGATCCGGGACGCCAACTCCAGCGCCTCCTCCCGGTCCCGCCCCGCCTCCACCAGCTGATCGACCAACCCCAACTCCCGCGCCTCAACCGCCTCGACCCGCCGCGCGGAGAAGATCAGTTCGGCCGCCCGCGCCGCCCCCACGCGCCGCGGCAGCAACTGGGTCCCCCCGCCCCCCGGAATCACCCCCACCGACACCTCCGGCAACCCCACCACCGCCGTCCGGTCGGCCACGATCACGTCGCACGAGAGCGCCAGCTCGAACCCACCCCCCAGCGCAAACCCATGCACCGCCGCGATCACCGGCACCGGCAGCTCCAGCACCCCGGTGTACGCCCCCCGCGCCACCGGCCGCTGCCGCACCAGCTCGGCATCGGTGAAGGAGTTCCGCTCCTTCAGATCCGCCCCCACACAGAACGCCCGCTCATGGGTCGACGTCAGCACGACCACCCGTACGCCCTTGTCGCCCCCCAGCGCCGTACACGCCGCCGCGATGGAGCGGGCCATCTCCGTCGACACGGCGTTCATGGCCTTGGGCCGGTCGAGGGCCAGCTCGGCGACATACCCCTCCCCGTGCCGCCGCACCAGCACGAACTCCCCGAACCGTTCCTCGCTCATGACACCCTCCGGGTTAACGCGGGTTAACAACAGCATGCGCCCCGATCATCGCAGCCATCCCGGGCCGGGAAAAGGCGGGGAAAGGCCGGGAAAAGGCCGACGCCGGTTCCCTGCACGCCCCCGAACTCCCCCTTCGAGTGACATCCCGCCCGACTCCCACCCGACCGCCCACACCAGCGCATAACGTGCGCAGCGCCACGCGCAACGGGGAGGATCGCGGTGACGGACCAGAACACACCAGCACGTCAACGAGGCCGCCACCGCAAACCCCGCCCCCGCAAGCTGCTCCTCGCCGCCGGAGGCCTCGCCGTCGCCGCCGGCGTACTGAGCCTCGTACGCCTGACCCCCGACTCGGACGTCAGCCATCTCGAAACCGCGGAGACCGAGCCTCGTCCGGATCCGGGCGAGGCTCGCAAGACGAATACAGCAGCAACCACGGCGGCCACCCCCACCGCGATCCCGACAGCGGCTTCAGCGATGGGCGCACCCACCACGCCGCCCGGCCCCACGAAGACGCCATACGTGCACACGCCGACCAAGACGACAACCCCGGCCCCCGCGGGAGCGCCCACCACCGTCCCCGAGACGCCCGACCCGCCCCCGACGACAAGCACAGCCCCGCAGCCGACGCCCGCCCAGCCCAGCAATTCCCCGGCCCCCACACCGAGTCAGCCCGGCATCTGCGTCCCGGTCATCGGCCTCTGCGTGGACCCACTCGCCACCAACGACTGACAGAACTACAGCGCCGAAAGGGGGCGCGGGGAACTGCGCGACCAGCCACAACGACCCCGCAGCCGACCCACAACCGTCACCCCGACGGCGCCCGCCGAGTAAGCAACCACGGCTCCACCACACCCAGCCCCCGCACCGGCCGCTGCCACATCGGCTGAAGCGCGAAGCGATACGTCGGCGGCTCCTCCCCCTCCTTCTCCGCAGCGGCAGCCGCCTCGGCAGCCTCCGCCTCGGACGCGGGCGCGTCCCCGGTCCGGATCAGGTCCTCCGCGAAGGCACTGTCGACGAGCACGGCATCACGCGGAGCTATCGACGTCAGCCGGGACGCCAGATTCACGGTCGTACCGAAGACATCGCCCATACGAGTGGTCACCGTGCCGAACGCGATGCCCACGCGCAGCTCCGGCATCGTCTCGTCGTTCGCCATCGTCTCGATCAGACGCAGCGCGATCTCGGCGGCGACACCCGCATCGTCGGCGCTGTACAGCACCTCGTCCCCGAGCGTCTTGACGAGCCGACCCCCGTGCGCGGCCACCAGGTCGGCGGCGGTGGTCTCGAAGGCCTCGACCAGTTCGCCGAGTTCCTCTTCCTCCATACGACGGGTCAGCCGCGTGAACCCGACGAGGTCCGCGAAGCCCACAGCAAGGCGCCGGTCGACCATCTCCTCGTCGTCGGCGGCCTGGACGACCCGGCCGGCCGATGCGGCGAGCTGGCGCCGCCAGACGTAGACGAGGAACTCCTCCAGTTCCGGCAGGAGCAGCTCGATGATCGGGTACGTCACCTCGGTGCGCGTCATGCCGGGCTCGGGCGGCTCGGTCAGGCCCTCCAGGAACGAGTCGATCTGCCACTCGGCCAGCCGGGCGGTGGTCTGCCCGGTGGAACGCGCCACCTGCACGGCCATCGCCTCGCTCAGCAGCCCCGCCTCCACGAGACCGGCGAGCCGCCGCAGCGCCAGTACGTCCGCCTCCGTGAGCGCCCTGGCCTGGCCGATGTCGGCGAAACCCATCGCCCGCCAGAAACGGGAGGCCAGCTCCATGGAGACACCCGCGCTACGGGCCGCCTGGAAGGGGGTGTAACGCCGTTCCGCGCCGAGGATGAGCTGTTCGAGGCGGAGGGCGAGGGGGTCCTCGCCGGGGTCGGTGGCGTCTGGGTCCCGGCGGTCGTCGGGGTCGCCCCGCTCGATCGAAGCCGAGAGAGCATCCACCCGGCCGTCCGGGTCCCTGCCGGAGCCCGTGTCGTCGACGGTCACGCCTGCTGCCCTTCCGATCTGCCGCGGTCAGGTATCGACCGCGGTCAACTTTACGGCAGATGTGCGGCAGGTCACTCCGTGGCGCCGGATGCGGTCGTGACCGGCGGCCGGGATGGCACTGGCGTTGGTGCCGCCCTGCTGGGGGCTGCCGCCCCCAGACCCCCGCTTTCGGCCTTCGGCCTCGTCCTCAAACGCCGGACGGGCTGGATTGTGCAGACCGGCGTCGGAGAGGGAGCCCTCAGCGGGTGGGTGGGGGCTCGGGACGGCTCGCCCTCGACCGCCCGACGGGCTGAAATGCCCAGACCGGCATCGAGAAACACCGCGCACCAACACGCACCACGCACCGCACACACCGAAGCGTTTACGCCGTTCGCAAGTGAACGATGTCCCCCGCCCCCACCGGCTCCTGCACACCCTCCCCGGTCGCCAGCACCAGCCGCCCGTCCCCGTCGATCGCCACCGCCTCTCCGATGATCGACCGATCGCCCGGCAGCTCGGCCCGCACCCTCCTCCCCAAGGTCGCGCAGCCCGCCGCGTACGTCTCCTGCAGGCCACTCGCGCCCGGATCGCCCTCGGCCGCGCGCCACCGCCTGTACCACTCCTCCAGCGACCGCAGCACGGCCCGCAGCAAGGGGTCCCGGTCCGTCGTCACGGCCCCCGCCAGCGCCAGCGACCCCGCACCGGGTACGGGAAGCTCGTCCTCGCGCAGGGTGACGTTGATGCCGACGCCGACCACCACGCCGTCGCCGCCCGCACGCTCCGCCAGGATTCCGCCGGACTTGCGTTCCTCGCCGCCGACATTCAGCAGCAGGTCATTGGGCCACTTGAGTGCCGTATCGACGCCCGCGGCCCGCGACAGCCCGGCCGCCACCGCGACACCGGTGAGCAGCGGCACCCACCCCCACCGCTCCACGGGCACCTCCGTGGGCGTGAGCAGCACGGAGAAGAAGAGTCCGGAGCGGGCCGGAGCGGTCCACTGGCGGTCGAGGCGGCCGCGCCCGGACGTCTGCTCCTCGGCGACGAGGACCGCGCCCTCGGCCGCCTTGCCCGCATTCGCCAGGGCCACAAGGTCGGAGTTGGTGGAGCCGGTGCTCGGCACGACGGTCACTTCCGACCACAGCCCGCCCTCCCGCACGAGCCCCTTGCGCAGGGCGGTGGCGTTGAGGGGCGGCCGCTCCAGGTCGGACCACCTGCTGCTGTCGTTCGGCTCTGCTGCATCTCGCGGCGTCATGCAACCCACCCTAGGTGTGGTAAACGCCGCACTGCCGATTGGTAGGCACCCCACTACTCTACGGATGAGTAACCGTCCCCCCTTTTGAGCAGGCAGGGAGCCACATCCCGATGTCCGAGCCGGAAGAGCGTCACGAGATCCAAGAGTCCTCAGGGATCGACATCCACACCACCGCGGGCAAGCTCGCGGATCTCCAGCGCCGTATCGAGGAAGCGACGCACGCCGGCTCCGCACGCGCCGTCGAAAAGCAGCACGCCAAGGGCAAGTTGACGGCCCGTGAGCGGATCGAGCTGCTGCTCGACGAGGGGTCCTTCGTCGAACTCGACGAGTTCGCCCGGCACCGCTCCACCAACTTCGGCCTCGACAAGAACCGGCCGTACGGCGACGGTGTCGTCACCGGATACGGCACCGTCGACGGCCGCCCGGTCGCCGTCTTCTCGCAGGACTTCACCGTCTTCGGCGGCGCCCTCGGCGAGGTCTACGGTCAGAAGATCGTCAAGGTCATGGACTTCGCGCTGAAGACCGGCTGCCCGGTCATCGGCATCAACGACTCCGGCGGCGCCCGCATCCAGGAGGGCGTGGCCTCGCTGGGCGCGTACGGCGAGATCTTCCGCCGGAACACGCACGCCTCCGGTGTGATCCCGCAGATCAGCCTGGTCGTGGGGCCCTGCGCGGGCGGCGCGGTCTACTCCCCCGCGATCACCGACTTCACGATCATGGTCGACCAGACCTCGCACATGTTCATCACCGGCCCGGACGTCATCAAGACGGTCACCGGCGAGGACGTCGGCTTCGAGGAGCTGGGCGGCGCCCGCACCCACAACTCGACCTCGGGCGTGGCCCACCACATGGCCGGGGACGAGAAGGACGCGATCGAGTACATCAAGCAGCTGCTGTCGTACCTGCCGTCCAACAACCTCAGCGAACCCCCGGCCTTCCCGGAGGAGGCGGACCTCGTCCTCACCGACGAGGACCGCGAGCTGGACACGCTCGTCCCCGACAGCGCGAACCAGCCGTACGACATGCACACGGTGATCGAGCACATCCTGGACGACGCCGAGTTCTTCGAGACCCAGCCCCTCTACGCCCCCAACATCCTCACCGGATACGGCCGCGTCGAGGGCCGCCCCGTCGGCATCGTCGCCAACCAGCCGATGCAGTTCGCGGGCTGCCTGGACATCAAGGCATCCGAAAAGGCCGCCCGCTTCGTCCGCACCTGCGACGCCTTCAACGTCCCGGTCATCACCTTCGTCGACGTCCCCGGCTTCCTCCCGGGCGTCGACCAGGAGCACGACGGCATCATCCGCCGCGGCGCCAAGCTGATCTACGCCTACGCCGAGGCCACCGTCCCCCTGATCACGGTCATCACCCGCAAGGCCTTCGGCGGCGCCTACGACGTCATGGGCTCCAAGCACCTGGGTGCCGACCTCAACCTCGCCTGGCCGACCGCCCAGATCGCCGTCATGGGCGCCCAGGGCGCCGTCAACATCCTGCACCGCCGCACGATCGCCGAGGCGGAGGCCACCGGAGACGCGGAGGCGACCCGGGCCCGCGTGATCCAGGAGTACGAGGACGCCCTCCTCAACCCCTACATCGCGGCCGAGCGCGGCTACGTCGACGCCGTGATCATGCCGTCCGAGACCCGTCGCCACGTCGTACGCGGCCTGCGTCAGCTGCGCACCAAGCGGGAATCCCTGCCCCCGAAGAAGCACGGCAACATCCCCCTCTAGGAGCCGTCATGACGATCAAGGTCGTACGGGGCAACCCCACCCCGGAGGAACTCGCCGCCGCCCTGGCGGTAGTCCGAGCCCGCGCCGCGGCAGCAACCACAGAGCCGCCCGGCGCGACGAAAGACAGAGACTCCTGGTCGGACCCGGCAAGGCTCGCGGCTCGCCGCGTGCCCCAGCCCGGGCCGACAACTTGGGCACGTACGTATTGGCCCAGCTGAAGGTCTTCAGGGGCGCGGGGAACCGCGCACAGTACCGGAACCCGGGGCACAACTTGAGTACCCGTACTCAGGCGCCCCTCCACCGCCCAGCCCCACGCTAGTGGCATGCTCTGGTCCGACCCCGAGAACGAGCCGCCCAAAGAACTGCGCGAAACGCAGCGAATGCTCCGGCGGCTCGGCTTTCTCATGGCCCTGGCCATGCTCCTGGCCATGCTCGTGATCGGCCTGCCCTAGCGGAGCGAACCGCCGTCGATACCCTGACCGCATGACCGATCAGCGCCGCCGCCACCTCGTCCTCGCCTCCCAGTCCCCCGCCCGCCTGAACCTCCTCCGGCAGGCAGGCCTGGACCCCGAAGTGATCGTGAGCGGCGTGGACGAGGACGCCGTCACCGCCCCCACCCCCGCCGAGCTGGCCCTCGCCCTCGCCGAGGCCAAGGCCTCCGTCGTCGCCGCGAAACCGGAGGTCAAAGGCGCGCTGGTGATCGGCTGCGACTCGGTGCTCGAGCTGGACGGACAGGCCCTCGGCAAGCCCGCGGACGCGGAGGAGGCCACCGCCCGCTGGAAGTCGATGCGCGGCCGTGCGGGCACGCTGCAGACCGGGCACTGCATCTACGACACGGCCACCGGCCGGTACGTCTCCGGCGTCGCCTCCACCGTCGTCCGCTTCGGCGAGCCGACCGACCAGGAGATCGCCGCATACGTCGCCTCCGGCGAACCCCTCTATGTCGCCGGGGCGTTCACGCTCGACGGCCGCTCGGCGCCGTTCATCGACGGCATCGACGGCGACCACGGCAATGTGATCGGCATCAGCCTGCCCCTCGTACGCCGCCTGCTGGCCGAACTCGGCGTGCAGATCACGGAGTTGTGGGCGTCGGCGGAGGACTGACCGGGGCGCCGCCGTTGCCGGGCCTGCTGTCCTCGGGTTCCTGGGCGGCGGGCCGCTCCTCCGCGTCGTACGTCATCAGCAGCAGCACGATGAGGCCGAGCACCAGGACCATGAACAGGAACGCCGGCCAGCCCACCAGGCCCCAGGCGAAGGCGCCCAGCAGGCCGTGCACCACGGCGCCGCTGATGAGCAGGACGCGGCCGAAGCCGGCGGGGCGGCGGTCGCGCAGGGCCACGAGCAGGGCGACCAGTCCGCAGAACGCGAAGTAGAGGCCGAAGACCACGCCGCCGGCCTTCGAGGACACCGACATCATGTCCGGGTCGAGGCCCGCAAGCGACATGTCCTGGCGGTCGACGACCACCCCCAGGAACCAGTTCAGGCCGGCGATGAACAGCGCCTCCACGAACAGCACGACCGCCACGACCCATGCCACCGGTCTGCGCACCACCGGTCCCCACCCACTCTCAAGCCGAGCCCTGGTTACCCCAAGTACGTTCGATACACGGTGAACGCTACTAACGGGTAAACCCCGGGACAAGGGTTCGACGGAGGGCAAAGAATCATTGGGCCATTCGTAGGGACTCCACAAAGAAACAGAGTGGGGCGCAGCACGCTCTCACAGAGACCTTGACCACATCGGGGGGCTAGGGTTTCCCGGAGGAGTCCTGCGTACCGAGGTGCGACAAGGGATTTCGCAGGTCGAGCGAGCCTCGAATCACGCTCCGTGTGGGCAAGCTCACCATTGGGGACGGGTCGAAGTGCCGTGTCGGCAGTCCCTAAACTCGGCTTGTTTCAAGGAGGGAGCCTCAATCGTGCGCAAGGTGCTCATCGCCAACCGTGGCGAAATCGCTGTCCGCGTGGCCCGGGCCTGCCGGGATGCCGGTATCGCGAGCGTGGCCGTATACGCCGACCCGGACCGGGACGCTCTGCATGTCCGCACCGCGGATGAGGCGTTCGCCCTGGGCGGTGACACCCCGGCGACCAGCTACCTGGACATCGAGAAGGTCCTGAACGCCGCCCGGGAGTCCGGCGCGGACGCGATCCACCCCGGATACGGCTTCCTTTCCGAGAACGCCGAGTTCGCTCAGGCGGTCCTGGACGCGGACCTCATCTGGATCGGCCCGCCGCCGCAGGCCATCCGGGACCTCGGCGACAAGGTCGCCGCCCGGCACATCGCCCAGCGCGCCGGCGCCCCGCTGGTCGCCGGTACGTCCGACCCGGTCTCCGGCGCCGACGAGGTCGTCGCCTTCGCCCGGGAGCACGGCCTGCCCATCGCGATCAAGGCCGCCTTCGGTGGCGGCGGCCGCGGTCTGAAGGTCGCGCGGACGCTCGAAGAGGTGCCCGAGCTGTACGACTCGGCGGTCCGTGAGGCCGTCGCCGCGTTCGGGCGCGGCGAGTGCTTCGTCGAGCGGTACCTGGACAAGCCGCGGCACGTGGAGACACAGTGCCTCGCCGACACCCACGGCAACGTGGTCGTCGTATCGACCCGTGACTGCTCGCTGCAGCGCCGGCACCAGAAGCTCGTCGAGGAGGCCCCGGCGCCGTTCCTCTCCGAGGCGCAGAACGCCGAGCTGTACCGCGCCTCCAAGGCCATCCTGAAGGAGGCCGGGTACGTCGGCGCGGGCACCGTGGAGTTCCTCGTCGGCATGGACGGCACGATCTCCTTCCTGGAGGTCAACACCCGGCTCCAGGTCGAGCACCCGGTCACCGAGGAGGTCACGGGCATCGACCTGGTGCGCGAGATGTTCCGCATCGCCGACGGCGAGGCCCTCGGTTACGACGACCCGCAGCTGCGCGGCCACTCCTTCGAGTTCCGCATCAACGGCGAGGACCCGGGCCGCAACTTCCTCCCGGCGCCGGGCACGGTCACCAGGTTCGACCCGCCGGCCGGTCCGGGCGTCCGCCTGGACGCGGGCGTCGAGTCCGGTTCGGTCATCGGCCCGGCCTGGGACTCGCTGCTCGCCAAGCTGATCGTCACCGGCGCCACCCGTCAGCAGGCCCTCCAGCGGGCCTCCCGTGCGCTGGAGGAGTTCCAGGTCGAGGGCATGGCGACCGCCATCCCGTTCCACCGCGCGGTGGTGCAAGACCCGGCGTTCGCCCCCGAACTCACCGGCAGCCAGGACCCCTTCACGGTCCACACCCGCTGGATCGAGACCGAGTTCGTCAACGAGATCAAGCCCTTCGCCGCGCCCGCCGACGCGGACACGGACGAGGAGCCGGGCCGCGAGACGGTCGTCGTCGAGGTCGGCGGCAAGCGCCTGGAGGTCTCCCTCCCGGTCTCGCTCGGCATGTCGCTGGCCCGCACCGGTCTCGCCGCGGGCGCCAAGCCCAAGCGCCGGGCGGCCAAGAAGTCCGGCCCAGCCGCCTCCGGCGACACCCTCGCCTCCCCGATGCAGGGCACCATCGTCAAGATCGCCGTCGAGGAGGGCCAGGAGGTCAAGGAGGGCGACCTGGTCGTCGTCCTGGAGGCCATGAAGATGGAACAGCCCCTCAACGCCCACAGGGCCGGCACCATCAAGGGCCTGTCCGCCGAGGTCGGCGCCTCCATCACCTCGGGCGCCGTGATCTGCGAGATCAAGGACTGAGTCGTACGACATCCTGAAGCGCCCGGCGGGGACCACAGCGGTCACCCCGCCGGGCGCACTCATGTCCCGATGGCATTCTGGAGAGACACCCGGGCGGGCGGACGAGAGGACAGGTGGAAGCCATGGCGGCCGCGACCTCGCAGGAGACGACCCCGCAGCGCCCCATGCGCGCCGACGCCCGCCGCAACTACGACCGCCTGCTCACCGAGGCCCGCTCCGCCTTCGCCGCCCACGGCACCGACGCCTCCCTGGAAGACGTCGCCCGCCGCGCCGGCGTCGGCATCGGCACCCTCTACCGCCACTTCCCCAACCGCCACGCCCTGCTGAGCGCGGTCTTCGAGGACGGCGTGAGCGATCTGCTGGCGCGGGCCCGCGAGTTGCTGGGCGCCCCGGATCCCTGTACGGCCCTGGTCACCTGGCTACGCGAGATCGTCACCCACGCCGGCGAGTACCGCGGCCTGGCCAAGGCGCTGATGTCCGTCTCCCACGACCACACCTCGGCCCTGGCCCGGTGCAGCGACCCGATGCGAAAGGCAGGCCAGGCCTTGCTGACCCGCGCCCAGCAGGCGGGCACGGTCCGCGACGACGTAGCGATCGACGACCTACTCCAACTGACCCACGCGATCGCACTGGCAGCGGAAGAGACACCGACGGACCCGGACTTGGCCGACCGATTGCTGAAACTGACGTTGCGAGGACTGACCTAAGGGGCGCGGGGAACTGCGCGAACAACCCCCACACACCCGCAGCCGCGAAACAACCGCAAGCACTACGGCGACCAGGCGCCCCTAACGCCGCCGCATATCCGCAACCCGCGCCCGCTGCTCGGCCCCCGCTTCACCCAACACCGTGGCCGTACGCAACCCCTGCCCCGCAGGGACGCCGCGGCGCGGCCCAGGGAGCGGCACATCCCGACGCTGCTGACGCGGCGGCGCCGGCTCACCGCCCCCCGCGTTTCCCGACGCCCCCGCGACAGCGATCTGCACACCCTGGTCGGCAAGCGCCTGCAACTCCGTGGCCGCACGGTCGTCATGCGCGGGCGGCTCATCCGTCACCAGCCGGGTGATCACATCCGTCGGCACGGTCTGGAACATCGTGTCCGTACCGAGCTTCGTGTGATCGGCGAGGACGACGACCTCCGCCGCCGCCTGCACCAGCGCCCGGTCCACGGACGCCGACAGCATGTTGGACGTGGACAGCCCGCGCTCCGCGGTGAGCCCGCTCCCGGAGAGGAACGCCCGCGACACCCGCAGCCCCTGCAAGGACTGCTCGGCGCCGCTGCCCACCAACGCGTAGTTGGAGCCGCGCAGGGTCCCACCGGTCATCACGACCTCCACCCGGTTGGCATGGGCCAACGCCTGGGCGACCAGGAGGGAGTTGGTGACGACGGTGAGTCCGGGGACCCGGGCGAGCCGGCGGGCCAGCTCCTGTGTGGTGGTACCCGCCCCGACCACGATGGCCTCGCCTTCTTCGACGAGGTTCGCGGCGAGATCGGCGATGGCCGTCTTCTCGGCGGTCGCGAGATGTGATTTCTGCGGAAAGCCGGACTCTCGCGTGAACCCGCCCGGCAATACCGCACCGCCATGCCGGCGGTCGAGGAGTCCTTCTGCCTCCAGTGCGCGCACGTCCCGCCGTACGGTCACTTCGGAGGTCTGGACGACGCGGGCGAGCTCACGGAGCGACACGGCCCCGTTCGCTCGCACCATTTCGAGGATCAATTGGCGACGTTCTGCAGCGAACACGAAACTGACAGTAACCCCAACGACCGTCTGCTTTCAGCAGTTTGCGCCGAATAACAGAAGTTGTTCGCACAGGAAGGCGGGAAGTGGTATAGGGCCTAGTCCCCCCGACTATGCCGTACGAATGCTCGACAACTCCCCGTGACCAGCGGGGAGTCGGTTCAAGCCGTCAGGCGTCGCCGTTCGTCTTGCGGGTGTGGAGCTGGCGGGCCACCTCGGCGATCGACCCCGAAAGGGAGGGGTACACGGTGAACGCGTTCGCGATCTGTTCGACCGTCAGATTGTTGTCGACGGCGATCGAGATGGGGTGGATCAGTTCCGAGGCGCGCGGCGCGACGACCACACCGCCCACCACGATGCCGGTGCCCGGGCGGCAGAAGAGCTTGACGAAGCCGTCGCGGATGCCCTGCATCTTGGCGCGCGGGTTGCGCAGCAGCGGCAGCTTGACGGAGACGGCGTCGATCTTGCCGCCGTCGACGTCGGACTGGGAGTAGCCGACGGTGGCGATCTCGGGGTCGGTGAAGACGTTCGACGAGACGGTCTTCAGGTTCAGCGGGGCCACCGCGTCGCCGAGGAAGTGGTACATGGCGATGCGGCCCTGCATGGCGGCGACGGAGGCGAGGGCGAAGACGCCGGTCACGTCACCGGCGGCGTACACGCCCGGGGCGGTCGTACGGGAGACCCTGTCGGTCCAGATGTGACCGGACTCCTTCACCCTCACGCCCGCCTCCTCCAGGCCCATGCCCGCGCTGTTGGGGATGGCGCCGACGGCCATCAGGCAGTGCGATCCGGTGATCACCCGGCCGTCGGAGAGCGTCACCTCCACCCGGTCCCCGACGCGCTTGGCGGAGGCGGCGCGGGAGCGGGCCATGACGTTCATGCCGCGGCGGCGGAAGACGTCCTCGAGGACGACGGCGGCGTCCGGGTCCTCACCCGGCAGCACGCGGTCGCGGGAGGAGACGAGGGTGACCTTGGAGCCGAGGGCCTGGTAGGCGCCGGCGAACTCGGCGCCGGTGACACCGGAACCGACCACGATGAGCTCCTCGGGCAGCTCGTCGAGGTCGTAGACCTGGGTCCAGTTGAGGATGCGCTCGCCGTCGGGCTGGGCGTCGGGCAGCTCGCGCGGGTGACCGCCGGTGGCGATGAGGACGGCGTCGGCGGTGAGCGTCTCCTCGGTCCCGTCGGCGGCCCGTACGACGACCTTCCGCGAACCGTCGAGGGCCTGCATGCCCTCCAGCCGTCCGCGCCCGCGCAGGACGCGCGCGCCGGCCCGGGTCACGGAGGCGGTGATGTCGTGCGACTGGGCGAGTGCGAGGCGCTTGACACGCCGGTTGACCTTGCCGAGGTCGACACCGACGACCTGGGCGGGCGTGTCGATGTGCGGGGTGTCGTCGGCGACGATGATGCCCAGCTCTTCGTACGAGGAGTCGAAGGTGGTCATCACCTCGGCCGTGGCGATCAGGGTCTTCGACGGCACGCAGTCGGTGAGCACCGACGCGCCGCCCAGACCGTCGCAGTCGACGACGGTCACCTCCGCGCCGAGCTGCGCGGCCACCAGCGCCGCTTCATATCCGCCGGGTCCGCCACCGATGATCACGATCCGAGTCACGTACTCCATTGTCCCGCACGCTTGCGGGTGGTCCTGCCCTGGGGGCCCGCCCGAGATACCACTGTTACGGGAGAGGCGGCCGATGCGGCTGCCGTACGCTCGACCCATGTCGCTCTACGCCGCCTACGCCGGCAATCTCGACGCGCGGTTGATGACCCGCCGCGCACCGTACTCGCCGATGCGCGCCACCGGCTGGCTGAACGGGTGGCGGCTGACCTTCGGCGGCGAGCAGCTGGGCTGGGAGGGCGCGCTCGCGACGATCGTCGAGGACCCGATGGAGCAGGTCTTCGTGGCGCTGTACGAGATCGCGCCGATGGACGAGGAGTCCCTGGACCGCTGGGTGGGCGTCGGCCTCGGCATCTACCGCCGGGCCCGCGTGCGCGTGGTCACGCTGGACGGCGAGGAGCCGGCCTGGGTGTACGTCCTGAACGGTTACGAGGGCGGCCTGCCGTCGGCCCGCTACCTGGGTGAGATCGCCGACGCCGCCGAGTCGGCCGGGGCGCCGCACGACTACGTGATGGAGCTGCGCAAGCGGCCCTGCTGAGCGCTCCGCCGGCCGACTCCGCCGACCGGCTTCGTCGGAAACAACAAGACAACGATCGCCATCTCGTGAGCTCCGTCATCTACGCGCGTAGGCCCGGACCGGCTACCCTCATGCGCGTGAACGCATCTCTTCTTCCGGACGACATCCAGCGCGACCCCCACGCCGCCGCCGACGCCGCCGCCGCGCGCCTGCGCGAACTCACCGGCGCCGAGACCCACGACGTCGCCCTTGTGATGGGCTCCGGCTGGGCACCGGCCGTGGATGCCCTCGGCGTACCCGACGCCGAGTTCCCGGTCACCGAGCTGCCCGGTTTCCCGCCGCCGGCGGTGGAGGGCCACGGCGGCACGGTCCGCTCGTACAAGATCGGGCACAAGCGGACGCTGGTCTTCCTTGGGCGTACGCACTTCTACGAGGGCCGCGGGGTGGCCGCCGTCGCGCACGGCGTCCGTACGGCGGTGGCGGCCGGCAGCAAGACGGTCGTCCTCACCAACGGCTGCGGTGGTCTGCGCGAGGGCATGCGCCCCGGGCAGCCGGTCCTCATCAGCGACCACATCAACCTCACCGCGGCCTCCCCGATCATCGGCGCCAACTTCGTCGACCTCACCGATCTGTACTCGCCGCGCCTGCGCGCCCTGTGCAAGGAGATCGACCCCACGCTGGAAGAGGGCGTCTACGCCCAGTTCCCCGGCCCGCACTACGAGACCCCGGCGGAGATCCGCATGGCCCGCGTCATCGGCGCGGACCTGGTCGGTATGTCCACCGTGCTGGAAGCCATCGCGGCGCGTGAGGCGGGCGCCGAGGTCCTGGGCATCTCGCTGGTGACGAACCTCGCGGCGGGTATGACGGGAGAGCCGCTGAACCACGAGGAGGTTCTGCAGGCCGGGCGGGACTCGGCGACGCAGATGGGGTCACTGCTGGCCCAGGTGCTGGGCCGGCTGTAAGCGTTTCTCGCCCCCGCCGCCCCTACCCGTCCCATCCTGAAGGGGCTCCGCCCCTTCGACCCCGCCAGGGGGCTCTGCCCCCTG
>NZ_JBFALC010000008.1:0-234923 GCF_040656035.1 Streptomyces sp. NPDC050211 | reverse complement strand
CCGTGCACGCCGCGCCCACCATCGTCGCCCCGATGACACCGCCGGGCGGCGCCCAGGTGCCGCCCCCGGCCCCCGCCCCGGCGCCCTACGGACAGCCCCCCGGCCAGCAGCAACCGCCGTACGGCCAGGCCCCCGGCCAGACCGCCCCGCTGCCGCCCGGCTACGCGCAGCCCCAGGCACCGCAGGCTCCTCAGGCACCGCAAGCCCCCACGCCGCCGCCCGGCTACGGTCAGCCGACCCCGCCCCCGGGCTACGGACAGCAGCAGCAGTTCGGGCAGGCGCCCCAGGGAACCCCGCAGGCTCCCGGTGTCACCGCCGCGCTCCAGAAGTTCAAGGAGACGCCCACCGGACAGCGCTGGACGCAGCAGAACAAGAAGATGATCCGGGTCGACCTCGGCATCGGCGGGCAGCCCGTGCTGGCCCGGCAGGGCAGCATGGTGCTCTACCAGGGCAAGGTCGACTTCAGCTACAAGAGCGCGGGCTTCGCCGGCCGGATCGCGGGCAACGCGACCGGCCAGGAGATGCAGCTGATGCGCTGTACCGGCCAGGGCCAGGTGTTCCTCGCCGAGAACTCCACGATGCTGCACCCCATCGAGCTCCAGGGCGACGGCATCTGTGTCTCCGCCGAGAACGTCCTCGCCTTCGACGAGGGCCTCCAGCACGAGGTCCGCCGGATCGAGGGACACGGCATCCCCGGAGGCGCGCTGTTCACGATGCAGTTCACCGGGACCGGCACGATCGTCGTGAAGACGCACGGCACGCCCGTGGTGCTGCCGGTCACGCCCACGACGTTCGCGGACTGCAACGCCGTGGTCGCCTGGTCGTCCGCCGCCCAGGTGGTCGTCTCCAGCCAGGTCCGCATGCGCCGCAACTCCTACCCCGGCGACACCGGGGAGAGCGTCAACCTCCAGTTCCGCGGCGCTCCCGGCAACTTCATCGTCGTCCAGCCGTACGAGATCTGAGGGAGAGCCCGTCATGAACCAGCCGCTCGCGGGCTACGCTCCCGCACCCGTCACCGCCCGCATGGAGAACCACGGCAACCACATGCTGAAGGTCGCCATGCAGACCGGAAACGACCTCCTCGCGCGCGTGGGGTCGATGGTCGCCTACGAGGGGTTCGTCCAGTACGAGCCCAACCCGCCCGCCGTCCGCCAGATCGCCCGCGACTGGGCCACCGGTGAGGGCGCGCCCCTGATGAAAGCCTCCGGCGACGGCCTGCTCTACCTCGCGGACTACGGCGCCAATGTCGTCGTGATCAACCTCAACGGCGATGGGATCTCCGTCAACGCCACCAATCTGCTCGCCTTCGACGCCCACCTCACCTGGGGCGTCGAGCGGGTCAAGGGGCTGGCGAAGTTCGCCGGGCAGGGCCTGTGGAACACCAAGATCTCCGGGCAGGGCTGGGTCGCGCTGACCTCCCGGGGCAAGCCGATCGTCGTCGACTGCGGCGGTGGCGAGGACGAGACGTACGTCGACCCGGACGCGCTCGTCGCCTGGTCCCCGAACCTCAAGGTGAAGGGCAAGCGCAGCTTCAAGGCGCAGTCGCTCATCGGCCGGGGCAGCGGTGAGGCCTTCCAGATGGCCTTCTCCGGCCAGGGCATCGTCGTCGTCCAGCCCAGCGAGGACAGCACCGACCGTCTCCGGGTCCGGGGCTGAGGGGGAGCACCACCATGCAGAGTCCGCTTTTCGCCTACAACGACCAGCAGACCCAGGAGCGTTGGAGCCTGCAGAACAAGCAGATGCTCCGCGTCGCCGTGGACGGTCACGAGGACCTCCTCGCCCGCAAGGGCACGATGGTCGCCTACCAAGGCCTCGTCGAGTTCGACGCCGAGTACCAGAGCCGCAATCAGGGCCGCGCGCGTGCCCGCACCGGCGAGGGCCTCGACCTGATGCGCTGTCACGGGCAGGGCACGGTCTACCTCGCCAACCTCGCGCAGCACGTCCATGTGATGGAGGTGGACCACGACGGGCTGACCGTCGACAGCAGCTACGTCCTCGCCATGGACTCCTCGCTGCACCACGAGGTCATCGCCGTCGACAGCCTCTACGGCATCTCCGGCTCCGGCAAGTACCAGCTCAACATCACCGGCCGCGGCAAGGTCGCGCTGATGACCTCGGGCGCCCCGCTGATGATGCAGGTGACACCCGACAAGTACGTCAACTGCGACGCCGACGCCATCGTCGCCTGGTCGACCTCTCTGCGCGTGCAGATGCAGGCCCAGACGCACTCCTCCGGCATCTGGCGCCGCCGCGGCAACACCGGTGAGGGCTGGGAGCTCAGCTTCATGGGCAGCGGCTACGCCCTGGTCCAGCCCAGCGAGCTGCTGCCGCCGCAGAACGCCCAGATCGGCTCGGGCGCCGCCGCGCAGTTCGGCATGGGACAGCAGGGGGCGCGGGGCCAGAACCAAGGCAACGCCTGGAGCTGACCGCACATGACAGGTAAGGGGTGACCACCATGGCGGTCGCCCCTTACACGTTCACAGCCTGGCGCGCGTCGCTTCCAGCAGTCGTACGACCGACTCGTCCGCTACGGTCGCCACCTCGTCGTAGGCGAACCAGCGCAGGTCGAGCGACTCGTCGCTGATCGCGTGCACCGCGTCCGGCGGTGCCAGGACCGCGTACTGGACGTCGAAGTGGCAGTGGCACGGCGGCGGGATCGGATGCCGGTCCAGGCGCACCGGGCCGCCCGGCAGCAGCGTCAGCCCCGCGACACCGGACTCCTCGGTCGCCTCGCGCAGCGCGGCGGCCTGCAGAGAGGTGTCCTGCGGCTCGCAGTGGCCGCCCATCTGCAGCCACATGCGCATCTTCTTGTGGAGCGTCAGCAGGACCCGCCCGCGCGATGGGTCGATCACCATGGCGCTCGCCGTGATGTGCCCGTCTCCGCAGGCCTTCCACATGCCGTCCGGGTGTGCCGCGAGATGGTCCAGGTACGCCTGGCGCAGCTCTTCCTGGCCCTCGTACCCCTTCAGCACGAGGACCGCGTCGTCGTACAGGCTCACTCGGTGTCGTCGTCCTCGCTCTTGTCCCGCTTCTTGAGGTCGGGCTTGTCCGCGGCCTCGCCGAGCATCTTGTCCAGCTCGGAGAAGTCGAGCTGCTCGCGGTGCACGAAGCCGTCGGGGTCGTCCAGGTCGGTGGCCGTCGGCAGCATGTCCGGGTGGGCCCACAGGGCGTCCCGGCCGTCGACACCGCGTGCGTCCGTGAGCGAGGCCCACAGGCGGGAAGCGTCGCGCAGGCGCCGGGGGCGCAGCTCGAGGCCGATCAGGGTGGCGAAGGTCTGCTCGGCGGGGCCGCCCGTGGCACGGCGGCGGCGCAGGGTCTCCCGCAGCGCGTCGGCGGACGACAGGCGGGGTTTCGCGGCGGCGTGCACCACCGCGTCGACCCAGCCCTCGACGAGCGCCAGAGCCGTCTCCAGACGGGCCAGGGCCGCCTTCTGCTCGGGCGTGTCCTCCGGCTGGAACATGCCCTGCTGGAGGGCGTCCTGCAGCTGCTCGGGGTTTTGCGGGTCGAACTGGCCGACCACGTCCTCCAGTTTGGCGGTGTCGACCTTGATCCCGCGCGCGTACCCGTCGACTGCACCGAACAGGTGCGAGCGCAGCCACGGCACATGTGCGAAGAGGCGCTGGTGGGCGGCCTCGCGCAGGGCGAGATACAGCCGCACCTCCTCCTTCGGCACACCGAGGTCCTTGCCCAGCCCCTCGATGTTCACGGGCAGCAGCGCGGCCTTGCCGGCCGGGCCGAGCGGCAGGCCGATGTCGGTCGAGCCGACCACCTCGCCCGCGAGCACGCCGACGGCCTGTCCGATCTGCGTGCCGAACATGGCGCCGCCCATGGAGCGCATCATGCCGATCAGCGGGCCCGCCATGGCCTGCATCTCCTCCGGCAGGACATCGCCCATGGCCGCGCCGACGCGCTCGGCGACCGGGTCGACCAGTTCCTTCCACGCGGGCAGGGTCGCCTCGACCCACTCCGCGCGGCTCCACGCCACGGCGGTGCCCGCGCCGGACGGCAGCGAGGTCGCGTCGTCGAGCCACAGGTCGGCCAGGCGGACGGCCTCCTGGACCGCGGTGCGGTCGGAGGGGCCGACGCTCGCGTCCTTGACGCCGTCCGACGTGCCCTGGGAGACCGTCTGGCGGGCGATCTGCTTGGCCATGTCCCAGTTCACCGGCCCGCCCTCGTACGAGAGCATCTGGCCGAGCTGCTGGAACGCGGCGCCCAGGTCGGTGGGGTTCAGCGAGCCGAACATGGCCGCGAACGGATTGTCCGCACCGGGGCCTGAAGCTCCGGGCAGCCCGCCGAAACCGAACGGGTTGGCCGGGCCCTGACCACCACCGCTCTCCTGGTCCTTCTTCTTGCCCTCGTCGCCGTCTTCCGGCTCCTCCGGCGGAAGGCCGAATCCGAATGGGGTGTCACTCACGGGATTCCTCGGCTGTTAAGGCCACCGGTTGGCTCCGGCGGCACGACTGCCCGATAACACCACCCAGCGTAGACACCCGGGGCCGTTCGGGCCTCGGTGCTCCGCCGACTCGTGGCCTGCGGCAGGATGGATGCACCTGGTACGCACGCGTCGCTCGCGTTCGTACTGAAGACAACCGCTGGAGACGCCCGGTGAGTTCCCCAGATCCACAGGTTCGCGCAGCGCGAAACCACTCAACCACGCCCGCGTCCGCTCTGCGCGGGCCCGTCGTCGCGGTCACCGGTGCCGCGTCCGGCATCGGTGCGCTGCTCACCGAGCGGCTCGCCGCGTCCGAGGAGATCAAGCAGGTCATCGCGATCGACGAGCGGCGCGGCGAGTGCGCCGGTGCCCAGTGGCACATCCTCGACGTGCGGGATCCGGCGATCGCGGACAAGCTGCGGGGCGCGGACGTGGTGGTGCATCTGGCGCTCGACCTGGATCTGGAGACCGACGCCGCGGCCCGAACGGCCTACAACGTCCGGGGGACACAGACCGTGCTGACCGCCGCCGCGGCGGCCGGGGTGCACCGGGTGGTCGTGTGTACGTCGGCGATGGTCTACGGGGCGCTGCCGGACAACGAGCTGCCGTTGTCCGAGGACGCGGAGCTGCGGGCCACGGCCGAGGCCACCGGGGTCGGGGATCTGCTGGAGATCGAGCGGCTCGCGCGACGGGCTCCGCGGGCTCACCCGGGGCTCAATGTCACCGTCGTCCGGCCCTCGGTGCTCGTCGGGGGCACCGACACCGCGCTGACCAGGTACTTCGAGTCGCCTCGGCTGCTTGTCGTCGCCGGGTCCCGGCCCGCCTGGCAGTTCTGTCATGTCGAGGATCTGTGCAGTGCTCTGGAGTACGCCGTCCTGGAGAAGGTCGACGGGGAGCTGGCCGTCGGATGTGACGGGTGGCTGGAGCAGGAGGAGGTCGAGGAGCTGAGCGGGATCCGGCGGATGGAGCTGCCGTCCGCGGTCGCGCTGGGCGCGGCGGCTCGGCTGCACCGGATCGGGCTCACGCCGTCTCCGGCGGGGGATCTGGCCTACACGATGTATCCGTGGGTGGTGAGCGGGAGCCGGCTGCATGACGCCGGGTGGCGGCCGCAGTGGACCAATGAGGAGGTCCTCGCGGAGCTGCTGGAGGAGGTCTCCGGTCGGCGCACGGTCGTCGGGCGGCGGCTGGGACGCAAGGACGCGACGGCGGCGGGCGCCGCGGGTGCGACGGTGGCGCTGCTCGGTGCGGCGGCCGTGGTGCGGCGGGCCCGGAAGGCCCGGCGTCGGGTCTGACGGATACGAGTGCCCGGACGCGGGTTCTTGTAGGAGGCTCCGAAGCTCCACGCGCGCGTGCCTGGTGAAAGTTCCCTTCCGGGTTGTCAGTGGCGTGGGGCACGATGGAGACATGGCACCCACGAACGATCACCCCGGTGAGCAGGCCGCGCACGATCCCATCCAGCTGATCGCCATCCGGGAGACGGCCCTCTCCCTCGACGAGGTCTTCAAGGCCGTCGGGGACGACGCCGCCGGCGGGACCGCTCTGTTCGTCGGGACCGTGCGGAATCACGACGAGGGCGCCGATGTCGATGAGCTCGGATACTCGTGCCATCCCAGTGCCGAGGCCGAGATGCGGCGGATCGCCGAGAAGGTCGTCGCCGAGTTCCCCGTGCGCGCGCTCGCGGCGGTGCACCGGGTCGGGGACCTCAAGGTGGGGGACCTCGCCGTCGTCGTCGCCGTCTCGTGCCCGCATCGGGGTGAGGCCTTCGAGGCCTGCCGGAAACTCATCGACGACCTCAAGCACGAAGTGCCGATCTGGAAGCACCAGAAGTTCTCTGATGGGACGGAAGAGTGGGTCGGCGCCTGCTGACCGAACACCGGGCCACCCTCCGGTTGCGTAACCCGACCCCCGGCGTGAGCGTTGTCCGTGCAGCTGGTTAATCTGCTGATCAGTCAGTTGCGGTCGCTCATGGGGATGGGAGGACGGCATGGCGGCGCTCGCCTGGTTGCTGATTCCGCTTGTGGCTGCGATCGGTGCCGGTCTGTGGGGCAGTTGGGCCAACCGGACCCGGAGGGCGCGGGGTGACGGTCCCGAGCTCGACGGGTACGCGCGCTTCCGCGAGGCCATGGAGAAGCCCCGCACCCGTACGTGACAGGGGCCGGCCGCCCGGACGGACGGCCCTGACGGTCCGCTGACAGCGGCGTCCCGTACTGTCGTTCCATGCCACGCCGCACTGCGACGATGCTCGCCTCCACCCTGCTGCTGATAGCGCTCCTGTGCGCCGGAGTCTTCATCACCGTGCCGTATGCGGAGATGTCGCCGGGGCCGACGGTGAACACGCTCGGGGACCACGACGGCGAGCCGGTGCTGCGGATCTCCGGGCGGAAGACGTACGAGACGAGCGGGCATCTGAACATGACCACGGTGCGGGTCACCAGCGCCGACTACCGGATGAACCTCGTCGAGGCGGTCTACGGCTGGCTCGCGCACGACAACAAGGTCGTGCCGCACGACACGATCTACCCGGACGGCAAGACCGAGGAAGAGTCCACCCAGGAGAACGCCGAGGAGTTCAGCCAGTCCCAGGAGAGCGCGAAGGTCGCCGCCCTGAAGGCGCTGGACGTCCCGGTGAAGTCCTGGGTGATCGTCTCGACGGTCCTCAAGGACTCCCCGGCCGAGGGCAGGCTGCACGCCGGCGATGTGATCAAGTCCGTCGACGGGACGACCGTGAAGAAGCCCGAGGACGTCGCCGAACTGGTGACCAAGCACAAGCCCGGTGAGGATGTCGCCTTCACCATCGTGCCCGCCGAGGAGCAGGCCGCCGCCGAGAAGGAACAGCGGGCGGCGACCAAGACGGAGAAGGTCACCATACGGACCACGAAGTCCGACGACACCGGCGAGGAGCGCGCCATCGTCGGGATCTCCGCCGGGACGGACCACACGTTCCCGTTCACCATCGACATCAAGCTTGCCGACGTCGGCGGGCCGAGCGCCGGTCTGATGTTCGCGCTCGGCATCTACGACAAGCTCACGCCGGGCAGCCTCACCGGCGGGTCCTTCGTCGCCGGGACGGGCACCATCGACGACGCCGGCAAGGTCGGCCCGATCGGCGGCATCGAGATGAAGACGGTCGGGGCGCGCGAGAAGGGCGCCCAGTACTTCCTGACGCCCGCCGACAACTGCGCGGCCGCCGCCGACGACACCCCCGACGGCCTCACCCTGGTCAAGGTGAAGACCATCGACGATGCCCTCGGCGCCCTCAAGGACATCCGCAGCGGCGACACCGCCGATCTGCCGAAGTGCACGACGAAGTAGCCGACCGGGCTACTCCTCGAACGTCGCCGCCAGCGCCTGAGCCAGCCCCGGCACCAGCTCGGAACCGGTGAGGACCTCCGTCGGCGTGTCCTTCTCACGCAGCCTCAGGGCCGATTCGCGGTCGCCGCCGCGCAGGACGCCGACCGTCATCCGGACCTCCTGGCGCTTGGGGTGGTCGGCGACCCACTGGGCGAGCTTCTGCTCGCTCATGCCTTCCGGCACGGACGCTTCGGCGGACGGCGGCAGCATCAGGCGTTCCACGCTGAGCGCGCAGCCGACCACCGCGTCGGGCCAGGCGATGGTGCCGAGGAACTCGTCGAGTGGCTTGCCCGTTGGAATTTCGTCCTGCTCGATCGGGGTGAGACCGGTGGTGGTCTCCTGCTCGTCCCCCAGGCCGAGCCGGTCCGCGAGCGAGGGCTGTTCGGCCCGCAACCGGGAGGTGTCTACGAGGGCGAAGAGGCGCGCGGGCTGGTCCCAGCCGAGGCCGGAGACGTACTCGTCGATCTCGAGTACGGCCCGGGTCAGAGGGCTCGCTGCCATGGGAGTGTTGGACATGGTCACAATCCTGCCTCGTTCCCCACCCGAATCGGGAACCGAGTAAAGCGTGAGTAAGTTGCATAGGTGAGGGCCTACGATCACGGGGCCCTTCGGACGGCCCGCGAACACGAGGGCCCGACAGACCAACAGCGAACTTCGAGGTGCACACCTTGGCTTTCCAGATGCCGGACCGCGGCGGAGGCCCGACGGGGCCACGGATCAGAGTGGGCCGCCCGTCCCGGCGGGTCCGGACCCTGCTCATGACGCTGGGCGTCCTTGCCGTACTCGGCATGGCGTTCACCATGTTCGCGGGTTTCTGGACCGACTGGCTCTGGTATCGGTCGGTGAACTACTCGTCCGTGTTCACGACCACGCTGTGGACCAAGATCGGGCTGTTCTTCGTCTTCGGTCTCCTGATGGCCCTCGCGGTCGGCTTCAACATCTGGCTGGCCCACCGGCTGCGCCCACCGCTGAGCGCCATGTCGATGGAGCAGCAGAACCTCGACCGCTACCGCATGGGCATCGCGCCGTACAAGAAGTGGCTGCTGCTCGGCATCACTTCCCTGATCGGCCTGATCGCGGGCGCTTCGGCGTCGGGGCAGTGGCGGACCTGGCTGATGTGGGTCAACGGCGTGCCCTTCAACCAGAAGGACCCGCAGTTCCACCTCGACGTCGCCTTCTACGCCTTCGACCTGCCGTGGTACCGCTTCCTGCTCGGCTTCGGCTTCGCCACCGCGATCCTCTCCCTGATCGCCGCCGCGCTCACGCACTACCTGTACGGCGGGCTGCGCATCACCAGCCCGGGGGCGCGCGCCACCGCCGCGGCCACCAGCCATCTGTCGGTGCTCATCGGCACGTTCGTCGCCCTGAAGGCGGTCGCGTACTGGCTCGACCGGTACGGCCTCGCGGTCAAGTCCAGCGACTTCAAGGCGACCGACAACTGGACCGGCCTCAGGTACGTCGACGCGAACGCCTATCTGCCCGCCAAGACGATCCTGTTCTGCATCGCCGTCATCTGCGCGCTGCTGTTCTTCGCCACCCTGTGGCGGCGCACATGGCAGCTGCCGCTGATCGGCTTCGGCCTGATGGTGCTGTCGGCGATCCTCATCGGCGGTCTGTACCCGGCGATCGTCCAGAAGTTCGAGGTCCAGCCCAACGAGCAGGCCAAGGAAGCGCCGTACGTCAACAAGAACCTCGAGGCGACGCGCCAGGCCTACGGCATCGACGACGCCAAGGTCACCGACTACAGCGGTGTCAGCAAGACCGAGGACAAGGCCACGCTGCGGGACGACGTCGACTCCACGGCGAGCATCCGCATCATGGACCCGAACGTCGTCTCGCCCACGTTCCAGCAGCTCCAACAGATCAGGAACTACTACTCGTTCCCGACCAACCTGGACGTCGACCGCTACAGCGAGAAGGGCAAGGACCAGGACACGGTCATCGGTCTGCGTGAGCTGAACCTCCAGGGCATTCCGAAGAACAACTGGATCAACGACCACTTCCGCTACACCCACGGGTACGGCGTGGTCGCCGCCAAGGGCACTCAGGTCGACGCCGAGGGCCGCCCGGTGTTCACGGAGTCCGACCTGCCCTCCAAGGGAGAGCTGGGGACGTATCAGCAGCGCGTCTACTACGGCGAGAAGACCAGCGAGTACTCGATCGTCGGCGGTCCCCAGAAGGAGATCGACTACTCCGACGACAGCGGCGAGAAGACGTACAGCTACGAGGCCAAGAGCGGCGTCAACCTCGCCAACCCGGTCAACCGGGCGGCGTACGCGGTGGCGTTCAGCGAGCCGCAGATCCTCTACTCCGGTGCGATCGGCGAGGGTTCGCGGATCCTGTACAACCGCACGCCCAAGGAGCGCGTCGAGGCGGTGGCCCCGTGGCTGACCATCGACGGCGACGCCTATCCGGCGGTGGTGAACGGCAAGATCCAGTGGATCGTCGACGCGTACACGACGACGAACGGCTATCCATACGCGTCCCGTACGACGCTCGGTTCCTCGACGGCCGACTCGCTGACCGCGACCAACAACTCGCGCGCGGTGGTGGCCCAGCAGAACCAGGTCAACTACATCCGCAACTCGGTGAAGGCGACCGTCGACGCGTACACCGGCGAGGTCAAGCTCTATCAGTGGGACACCGAGGACCCGGTCCTGAAGACCTGGATGAAGGCGTTCCCGGGCACGGTCGAGTCCAAGAGCGACATTTCCAAGGACCTGATGGCCCATCTCCGGTACCCGCAGGACCTGTTCAAGGTCCAGCGTGAGCTGCTGACCCGCTACCACGTGGAGGACGCGGACACGTTCCTCAGCGGCAGCGAGGTGTGGCAGGTGCCGGACGACCCGACCAACAAGTCGGGCAACGCGGTGCCGCCGTACTACCAGAGCCTGAAGATGCCCGATCAGCAGGCGCAGGCGTTCTCGCTGACGACGACGTTCACGCCCAACGGGCGGGACAACCTCAGCGCGTTCATGTCGGTCGACGCCGAGGCGGGCACCAGTGACTACGGCAAGATCAGAGTCCTGAAACTGCCGACGAGTACGACCGTCAACGGACCCAAACAGGTCCAGAGCCAGTTCAACTCCGAACAGGACATCGCTGAGCAGATCAGGCTGCTGCAGGGCGGCGACTCCGAAGTCGAGTACGGCAACCTGCTGACGGTGCCACTGGACGGGGGACTGCTGTACGTCGAACCCGTCTACGTCCGCGGTGGCGGGCTCAAGTACCCACTCCTGCGCAAGGTGTTGGTGACCTACGGCGGCAACACCGCCTTCGAGGACACCCTCGACGAGGCCCTCAACAAGGTCTTCGGAGCGGAGGGCGCGACGACCGAGCCGCCGCCACCACCACCGGATGACGGCGATACGACTCCGCCGCCGACGTCCACCAATCCGACGGTCCAAGAGGCGCTGAACGACGCCCAGGAGGCCTTCGACGCCGGCCAGGAAGCCCTGAAGAAGGGTGACTGGGAGGCGTACGGGCGGGCGCAGGACGACCTCCAAGAGGCGCTCCAGCGGGCCGAGGACGCGCAGGCGAAGGCCGGTGACACCGGTGGGGGGAACGGCGGCTCCAGTCCCAGTCCCAGCGCCACTCCGAGCGGCAGTCCCAGTCCCAGCAGGAGCCCGGACAGCAGTTGATCGAGACCGTCCCGCGCCGTGATACGGTTGCCGAACAACGGCGCGGGGTGGAGCAGCTCGGTAGCTCGCTGGGCTCATAACCCAGAGGTCGCAGGTTCAAATCCTGTCCCCGCTACTGATACGAAGGCCCGGATCCTGAAAAGGATCCGGGCCTTCGGTGTATGTGCGAACGCATGTGCCGACCTGGGGGATGGCCGTGCCGCCGTGGGGAGTTGAGCGATGTGTGTTTGACTTGTCGTTCTGTGGGCAAGTCGACAAAACGCTGAAGTGACCTCACTGGCTGCGGTATACCAGGTGTACCCAGGTTGCAGGTGGTGCGACGATGGACGTTATGGGGGACAAGGCAACTCTGTTGGAGACAGGGCGGTTTGGGGAGCCTGCCGACCTTTCGCAGTCGACGGGCGATATGTCCGTGCCCGAATTCCCGTCCCCCATGGCCTCATCTGCGACCGATCTTGAGCGTCGCGTGAACGATTTTGTCCAGTCCGCGGACCGGGACGAAACCGGTGATGCCGCCGAGGAGGCCCGGCAGCGGCTCGCCGCCGAAGCCGGTGACGTCGAGGCGATGAGTGTCCTCGGGGCCCTGCTGCTGCGCCGCGGTGACCTCGACGGAGCCGAAGCCCATCTGCGCGCCGCCACCGCGGCCGGTGACCGGGCCGCCGCCAACAACCTGGGTGTCCTGCTGCACCAGCGCGGGTACGCCGACGAGGCCGCCGGCTGGTGGCGCATCGCCGCCGTCGCCGGGTCCGCCGCCGCCGCGCATGCGCTGGGCCGTCACCACCGGGAGCGCGGCGACGAGCCCGCGGCCGAGTACTGGCTGCGTCAGTCCGCCGAGCAGGGGCACGCCCTCGGCGCGTACGCGCTCGCCGATCTGCTGGAGCACCGGGGCGACGACGGGGCCGGCGCGTGGATGCGGGCAGCGGCGGAGCGGGGGCACCGGGAGGCGGCGTACCGGCTGGCGCGGGCGATCGACCGCAAGGCCGCGCAAGAGGGCGAGAGCGGGACCGACGACGGTGCCGGTGCTTCGCTCGTGGGCGAGGCCGAGCAGTGGTACCGGCAGGCCGCCGCACGCGGGCACCGGCGGGCCGCGCTGCACCTCGGGGCGATCCTGGAGAAGCGTGGGCAGTTGAAGGAGGCCGGGCGCTGGTATCTGACGTCCGCCAAGGACGGAGAGGCGCGGGCCGCCTGCGCGCTCGGGTTCCTGCTGCGCGACGCGGGCGACTCCGAGAGCGCCGCCGTGTGGTGGCTGCGGGCCGCCCAGGACGGCGACGGCAACGCGGCGAACGCGCTGGGCGCGCTGCATGCCGAGCGCGGGGAGACCCAGACCGCCGAGCGGTGGTACCGGGCCGCGATGGACGCCGGCGACGTCAACGGCGCGTACAACCTCGGGCTGCTCTGCGCCGAGCAGGGGCGGACAGCGCAGGCCGAGCAGTGGTACCGGCGTGCGGCGTACGCCGGGCACCGGGAGGCGGCGAACGCGCTGGCGATCCTGCTGCTCCAGGGCGGCGACACGGCCGGTGCCGAGCCGTGGTTCTCCAAGGCGGCGGAGGCCGGGAGCGTGGACGCCGCGTTCAACCTCGGGATCCTGTACGCCGGGCGGGGTGAGGACGAGGTCGCGCTGCGGTGCTACGAGCGTGCTGCCGCCGCCGGGCATACGGAGGCGGCGCTTCAGGTCGGGATCGCGCGGTTGCGTGAGGGCGATGAGCGGGCGGCCGAGCGGCATCTGCGGTGTGCGGCGGGGGGCGGCAGTATCGAGGCCGCGTATCGGCTGGCGACCGTGCTGGACGCGCGGCGGCCGCCTGAGCCCGCGCATGAGCTCGGGGAGCCGGTGCGGGAGCGGAGCGAGTGCGAGGAGTGGTACGAGCGGGCCGCGTCGCAAGGGCATCGGCGGGCGCAGGTGCGGGTCGGGATGCTGGCCGCTGCGCGGGGCGATGTCGTGGAGGCGGCTCGGTGGTACCGGGAGGCTGCGGAGGCCGGGTCCCGGAACGGCGCGTTCAATCTTGGGCTGCTGTTGGCTCGGGAGGGGAGTGAGCCCGAGGCTGCCGTGTGGTGGGCGCGGGCCGCTGACGCGGGGCATGGGCGGGCGGCGTTGCGACTTGCCCTGGTCTACGCGCGTCGTGGGGAGCTGGCTGAGGGGCAGCGGTGGGCTGATCGTGCGGTGACGCTGGGGCCGGCGGAGGTTTCGGAGCGGGCGGGGCGGTTGCGGGACGCTCTGCGGGAGGAACTGTCGGCGTGACGCTGCGCCTGTGCTGGAGCCGGATTGCCGGTTGACCGGCGTGGGGGCTGGGGCGGGGTGAGTCGCGCGGCCCGGCGCTGACGGGGCGCCGCCTGCGCCCACCCTCCCCCACTCTCGGCTTCGCTCGAGCGGGGGGACCCCCATCGCCCCAGGCGGCACGCATGCCCGCAGCTTGGCGGGACGGCTGCCCGTAGCTCAGCAGCCGCCGTTAAGCGATTTGCCTCTGTCCGCGTCCTTGACGTAATGTTCCATTCATCGACGCGGGGTGGAGCAGCTCGGTAGCTCGCTGGGCTCATAACCCAGAGGTCGCAGGTTCAAATCCTGTCCCCGCTACTGAAGGCCTAGGGCCCGGATCCTTGAGAGGATCCGGGCCCTAGGTGTGTGTCAGGGGCGGTGGCCCACTGCCTCCTCGTAGAGGGTTCGGTTCACCGTCTGTGATTCCGGTAGGGGGTCGCCCTCCGCCACGCCCTGGGCGGCGTATGCCGACTGGAGGCGGTCCGTTGTGCCGGCGCGGATTTCCCAGTCCACGCGGAGGGACGGGGTCGACTGGAGGATCTCCTTGTCGGCCTTCAGGAGATTCGCCAAGTATGTGACGAAGCTCGCATTCTTCTTGTAGTCGGACGCGAAGTACGAGTTCACCGTGCGGATGTATGCCCGGATCAACGCCACGCCCGCGTCCACGTCGTCGTTCAGGAGGCTCGGGCCGTACAGCAGGCCGCCCAGGGGCTCGCCGGGGGGCTGGCCGCCGAGGAAGGCGTATCCGGGGGTGCCGTCGACCTTGCGCCAGACCGGGTCGAGGAGCCAGGCGGAGTCGACGCCGCCGTTCTGGAGGGCGGTGAGGACGTCGGCGGAGCCGAGCTGCTGGTACTGGATCTTGTCGAGGCCGCCGCCGTGCTGCTCCAGGGCCTGTTCCATCGGGTACGCGATCACGGAGCCCTTGCCGATCATCGTGCCCAGCTTGCGGCCGGCCATGGCCACCCGGTCCGCGCTCTCGCCCTCCTTGAGGCGGACCCACAGGCCGCTCTTCGACGTGGGGTCGGGTGAGAAGTTCCCGGCGACCCACCTGATGTCGAAGCCGCCCCGCAGCCCGTTCATCACCGCCGCTTCCGGCGCCGCCCAGAGCGCGTCGATCTCGCCCTTGGCCAGCAACGGCAGCGCGTCCGGCGTGGGCAGCACCTTCAGGGTGACGTCCAGGCCCTCCCGCTTGAACTCGCCCTTGTCGAGGGCGACTTGCAGCGGCGCCACATACTCCGCGCTCAGCGTCCCCGTCGCGATCGTCAGCTTCCGTGTCTCGGGCAGCCGCCGCGGGGCAGGCGCTCCCGGCTCACAGCGCGCCGGTTGTCGCTTCGGGGACATGTCGGCAGGGTCCGTCCACGACGTCTCCCCGCAGCCTTGCACCGGGCGGATCGTGCGCGAAGCCGCGTCCGCCTGAGGCTCCGAGCGGGACGACGGCGACGCCGAGCAGCCCGCCGACGCCAGCAGTCCGGCGACGACGACTGCGACACCGTACGAACGAATCACACGCATCCTCATGACTGGCCCCGTCCCCTGTCTCGTGGTGCCCACGGTGTGAGCAATCGGCCGACGACGCGCACCAGTTCGGAGAAGAGCACGCCCAGGACGGCCACGCAGACGATGCCGACGAACATGACGTCGTTCTGGAAGAGCGCGCGGGAGTCGAAGATGAGGTGGCCGAGGCCGTTCGTCGCGGCGATCTGTTCCGAGGCGACGATGACGAGGACGGCCACGCCCGCCGCGATCCGGGCGCCGACCAGGACCGCGGGGAGGGAGGCGGGCAGCAGGACGTGCCGGAACATCTGCCAGGGCGAGGCGCCGAAGACCTGGCCCGCGTCGCGGTGGCCGGCGGGGATCGACATCACCGCGGACATCGTCGAGATCCAGACGAAGAAGAAGACCGTCGCCGCCACCAGGGCCACCTGCGGGCCCTCGCCCAGGCCGAACATGTTCAGGAAGATCGGCAGCAGGGCCAGTTTCGGTACGACGTACAGGGCGTCCAGGAGCGGCTCCAGCGCCGCCCGTACGAGCGACAGGGAGCCCATCAGCAGGCCCAGGGCGTAGCCGGCCGCCGTGCCGACCGCGTAGCCCGCCAGGACGCGTTTCAGGGTCGCCCACACGTCCGGCCAGAGGTCGCCGGCCGCGGCCCGGTCCCAGCCGTCGGCGAGGATCGTGGACGGGGCCGGGTAGACGCGGTCGTCGATCCAGGCCTGGGTGGCGGCCAGTTGCCAGAGCAGGATCAGCAGGAGGGGGACGGCGACCGCCAGGGACAGTTCCAGGGCGCGTCGGCGGCGGTGGGTGCGTACGGGATGGAGTTCGTGCGGGCCCGGAGCGCGGACCAGGACCGATGTGCGGTCGGGAGCGATCGTCGTCATGCCGGTACCGCCTCCTTGCGCAGCAGGTCCCACAGCTCGGTCTTCAGGGTCGTGAATTCGGGGGTGGAGCGGATGTCGCCGGTGCGCGGGCGCGGGAACGGGGGGTGGCGTTCGGCGATGAGGCGGCCCGGGCGGGCCGACATCACCAGGACGCGGTCGCCGAGGACGATCGCCTCCTCCAGGCTGTGGGTGATGAAGAGGGTCGTCGTCCTCAGCGACTGGGTGATGCCCAGGAGTTCGTCCTGGAGGATCATGCGGAGCTGGGCGTCGAGGGCGGCGAACGGCTCGTCCATGAGCAGGAGTTCGGGTTCCACCGCGAGCGCCCGGGCGATCGCCACGCGCTGGCGCATGCCTCCCGAGAGCGTGGCCGGGTAGGCGTCGGCGAAGTCGGCCAGGCCCATGCGGGTCAGCCAGGCGTCGGCGCGCGCGTTCGCCTCGCGGCGCGGGACGCGCTGGATGTCCAGGCCGAAGCGGACGTTGGCGCGGACGGTCTTCCAGTCGTAGATGCCGTAGTCCTGGAAGATCATGGCGGCCGGGCGAGGGCTGGAGGTACGGATCTCCAGGCGGCCGGTGCTCGGGCGGAGTAGGCCCGCGGCGATACGCAGCAGCGTGGACTTGCCGCAGCCCGAGGGGCCGACGAGGCAGACGAACTCGCCGGGGGCGACGGCCAGATCGAGGGGGCCGAGGGCGTGCACGGCCCCGGGGCCCCGGCCGAAGGTTCGGGTCAGATCACTGGCGCTGAGTTTCGGATACGGCTCTCCCACGGTGTCTCCTCGCGGAGTGCGGAACGGACTGGTGGGTGCCGCCGACGATATGACGACCCGTCAGATACGGGAAGGGTGTGGGTGCAGCGGAAAGCCCCGGCGCCTTGTCGGTGCCGGGGCTCGAAGCCGTATGTGCTTACGCCGTGGCGCAGTTCGGGCACACCCCGCGGTAGGTCACCTCGACGTCCGAGACGGTGAAGCCGAAGCGCTCCGTGTCGGGGAGGTCGGCCAGCGGGTTGCCGGTGGGGTGGACGTCCCGGATGGCGCCGCACTGGGCGCAGACCAGGTGGTGGTGCGGCTGGTGGGCGTTCGGGTCGTACCGCTTGGCGCGCTTGTCGGTGGCGACCTCGAGCACCTCGCCGAGGGTCACCAGCTCGCCCAGCGTGTTGTAGACGGTCGCCCGGGAGATCTCGGGCAGCTTGGCCACAGCCCGCGCGTGGACCTCGTCGGCCGTCAGGTGGACGTGTTCGCCGTCGAGGACCTCGGCCACGACGCGCCGCTGCGCGGTCATCCGCCATCCGCGTCCGCGCAGCCGTTCCAGAAGGTCGCTCATGCGCACAGCTTAACAGCTAAGGACCAGAATCCGAATGGGTGTGAGTTTGGAGGGCGGCTTGATTTGGATTAAGTCTAATGTAGGATCGGTCCAGAACAGCTCGGGGGCAGGACTGACGCAGGAGGCGCACGTGACGCAGGGACCGCTCACTACGGAGGCCGGGGCACCGGTCGCGGACAACCAGAACAGCGAGACCGCGGGCGTCGGCGGCCCGGTGCTCGTCCAGGACCAGCTGCTGCTGGAGAAGCTGGCCCACTTCAACCGGGAGCGCATCCCGGAGCGCGTGGTGCACGCCCGCGGCGCCGGCGCCTACGGCACCTTCACGGTGACCGCCGACGTGACGCGGTACACGCGCGCCAAGTTCCTCTCGGAGGTCGGCAAGCAGACCGAGACCTTCCTGCGCTTCTCCACGGTCGCGGGCAACCTCGGTGCGGCCGACGCGGTGCGCGACCCGCGCGGCTGGGCGCTGAAGTTCTACACCGAGGAGGGCAATTACGACCTCGTCGGCAACAACACCCCGGTGTTCTTCATCAAGGACGCCATCAAGTTCCCGGACTTCATCCACACCCAGAAGCGCGACCCGTACACGGGCTCCCAGGAGGCGGACAACGTCTGGGACTTCTGGGGCCTCAGCCCCGAGTCGACCCACCAGGTGACCTGGCTCTTCGGTGACCGCGGCATCCCGGCGTCGTACCGCCACATGAACGGCTACGGCTCGCACACGTTCCAGTGGAACAACGAGGCGGGCGAGGTCTTCTGGGTCAAGTACCACTTCAAGACCGACCAGGGGATCAAGAACCTCACGCAGGCCGAGGCCAACAAGCTCGCCGGTGAGGACCCCGACAGCCACCAGCGCGACCTGCGCGAGGCCATCGAGCGGGGCGAGTTCCCGACCTGGACCGTGCAGGTGCAGATCATGCCGGAGGCGGACGCGGCGACGTACCGCTTCAACCCGTTCGACCTCACCAAGGTGTGGCCGCACGCGGACTACCCGCCGATCGAGATCGGCAAGCTGGAGCTCAACCGCAACCCGGAGAACATCTTCGCCGAGGTCGAGCAGTCCATCTTCAGCCCCGCGCACTTCGTGCCGGGTATCGGCCCCTCGCCCGACAAGATGCTCCAGGGGCGGCTGTTCGCGTACGGCGACGCCCACCGCTACCGCGTCGGCATCAACGCCGACCACCTGCCGGTGAACCGCCCGCACGCCACCGAGGCGCGCACCAACTCCCGTGACGGTTTCCTGTACGACGGCCGCCACAAGGGCGCGAAGAACTACGAGCCGAACAGCTTCGGTGGCCCGTTCCAGACGGACCGCCCGCTGTGGTCCGCCACCGCCGTGAACGGCGGCACGGGCAACCACCCGGCCCCGGTGCACGCCGAGGACGACGACTTCGTGCAGGCGGGCAATCTCTACCGGCTGATGTCCGAGGACGAGAGGGAGCGTCTGATCGCCAATCTGGCGGGCTTCATCGCCAAGGTCTCGCGCGACGACATCGCCGAGCGCGCGATCGACAACTTCCGTCAGGCGGACGGTGACTTCGGCAAGCGGCTGGAGGCCGCGGTCCAGACCCTGCGCGGCTGACACACCCACCAGCACTGGATCGCTTGCCGAGGCGGGCCGGATTCCCCGCACAGGGGGGTCCGGCCCGTTCGCGTGGGCTCAGGCCGGTACCTGCTGCCGCAGGGGAGCCCAGCAACGGATGATGTCGCGGACCGAGACGATGCCGACGGGCTCGTCGTGGTCGAGGACGATCAGGTGGCGGAAGCCGCCGTGTGCCATGGCGTGAGCGGCCTCCTCCAGGGTCCAGGACGGAGCGGCGAACACGACGTCGGTGGTGGTGTGCGCGTGGGCGTACTCCGTGTCCGGGTCCTCGCCGAGGCCGACGGAGATCAGGATGTCGCGTTCGGTGAGGATGCCGATACCGCCGGCGTCGGGGTCAAGGACGACGGCCGCGCCCACCCGGCGGGTGGACATCAGCGCGGCGGCCTGGCGAAGGGTGTGGGTGGGGCCGATGGTGAGGACCACTGTGCTCATGGCGTCGCGGACGAGCATGGATGCAGCCACCTCCTGAGGGTCTCCGCCGCTTGTTTCATCCGCTTGTTCATCGTTTCACAAATTCACAAGGGGCGGGACTTTCAGAGTGACAGGCAAAGAGACGGTCAACAAGGGGGCGCGTGGAGCTCGTGGAGCTCAGTAGCGCTGATTGAGATACCCCAGGAACTCCTCGTGCAGCAGACCGTTCGACGCGGCCGCGTTTCCGCTGTGCGGGCCCGGGCGGCCGTCGAGGCCGGTGAAGGCGCCGCCCGCCTCCGTCACGATGATCGCGTTCGCGGCCATGTCCCACAGGGACAGCTCGGGCTCGGCGCAGATGTCGACCGCGCCCTCGGCGACCAGCATGTACGGCCAGAAGTCGCCGTACGCGCGCGTGCGCCACACCTCGCGGGTCAGGTCCAGGAAGCCGCCCAGGCGGCCCTGGTCCTCCCAGCCGGTGAGCGAGGAGTACGCGAAGGAGGCGTCGGACAGCTTCGAGACGCGGGAGACGTGCAGCCGGGAGGCCGAGGAGAGGCTGCGGCCGGTGAACGCGCCGTGC
The DNA here is from genome assembly GCF_040656035.1 of Streptomyces sp. NPDC050211. Taxonomy (NCBI): domain Bacteria; kingdom Bacillati; phylum Actinomycetota; class Actinomycetes; order Kitasatosporales; family Streptomycetaceae; genus Streptomyces; species Streptomyces sp. NPDC050211. The sequence goes on along the minus strand of NZ_JBFALC010000008.1, from coordinate 214,965 downwards.
CCCTTCGCGGCCCACCAGCGGCGGCCCAGCGCGGGGGCGGAGACAAGGCCGACGACGGGCTCGTATCCGCCCTCGCTCGCCTCTGTCAGGGAGATCAGCGTGGCCCAGACGGGGACGCCGCGTACGTAGTTCTTGGTGCCGTCGATCGGGTCGACGACCCAGCGCCGGGGGCCGGTGCCCTCGATGCCGTACTCCTCGCCGAGGACCGCGTCCCGGGGGCGGGCGCGCTGCAGCTGGCCGCGGATGAGTTCCTCGGTGGCCTTGTCCGCCTCGCTCACCGGAGTCATGTCCGGCTTCGTCTCCACCTTCAGGTCGAGGGCCTTGAAGCGGGCCATGGTCGTCGCGTCGGCGGCGTCCGCGAGGACGTGGGCGAAGCGGAGGTCGTCATGGTAGTCGGCCATGCCTGAACCGTATCTTTCGCGGTCACGGCCGGGCTACAGGGGGATGTGGGGGATCGGTGTGCACGGTGCCCGATCGCCCGGATGGCCTACGACAGGTGTCGCGCGCCCCCTTGTGCCCTCGCGAACCCTTGACAGTGCCCCCGTGCGCGTCAAATCTGGGCGCAGAGTCGGTCGGGCTCGGGAGGCGATGATGCCTGCAGCGCGGGAGTCCCTACTGGACGCCGCATACACGGCGCTGGCGCGGCGGCCATGGGCCGCGGTGCGGATGGTCGATGTGGCCGCGGCGGCCGGGGTGTCCCGGCAGACGCTCTACAACGAGTTCGGGAGCAAGGAAGGGCTCGCCAGGGCCCTCGTCCGCCGAGAGGCCGACGCCTATCTCGCCGGCGTCGAGCGGGCCCTCGCCACGAACCACGACACCCGCGACCGGCTCACCGCCACCGCCGAGTGGACCGCGTCGGCGGCCCGGGAGAACGCGCTCGTACGGGCCATGCTCACCGGCTGCTGGAGCGAGCGGCTGCCCTCGCCGACGCTCTCGGCCGTGCCGTCCACCTCGGCGGTGCCGGCACAGCGGCGGGCGGACGGGCCGCTGCCCTCACCCGGCGACTTCGTGGCCCTGGTCCGTGACCGTGCCGTGGCGGTGCTGGCCGGACCCGGCACCCACAAGTCGGAAGCCGCCGAACTGGCCCGCTCCTGCGAACTGGTCGTCCGGCTGGCGCTGTCCTGCGTGGCGGCCCCGCCCGGCGAGGGAGGCGTCGCGGATCTCGTACGGGGCGCGCTGCACCGGCAGTTGGTGTGATGCGGGTCAGTGGGCCGAGCCCGACAGCTGGAGCCCGATGACGCCCACGATCACCAGGCTGATCGAGACGAGCTTCAGCGTCGACACGAGGTCGCCCAGGAAGACCATGCCGTAGATGGCGGTGCCCGCCGCGCCGATGCCCGTCCACACCGCGTAGGCAGGGCCCACGTCGAGCTTCTTCAGGGACAGCGTCAGCAGACCGAAGCTGCCGAGCGCGAAGATGCAGAACGCGACGGTCGGCCACAGTCTGGTGAAGCCGTGCGACAGCTTCAGGCAGACGGCGAAACCGGTTTCGAGGAGTCCTGCCACAACCACCAGCAGCCACGCCATGTCTTGTCCTCCCGTGTACACGTCGACTGCTTCGTCTGGCTTGGATCGGACTCGGTGCGATTATGCACTTACCGACCTTGCGTTCAGACAAACAACGCGAAGGTCAGTCGCCTTCCTTCCGTTCCCTCGTGGACAGCAGCCGACGCAGGGAGTAGAGCCGTGCCGGGTCCGCATGGCCCTCGGCCACCCACGCGTCCAGCGCGCAGTCGGGCTCGTCGTGACTGCACGCGCGCGGACAGCCCTCGGTGCCCGGCTCCAGGTCGGGGAAGGCATGGATGACCCGGGAGGGATCCACGTGGTGCAGCCCGAAGGACCGTAGGCCCGGGGTGTCGATGACCCAGCCGCCGCCCAGCAGCGGCAGCGCGAGCGCCGATGTCGTCGTGTGCCGGCCGCGGCCGGTCACCGCGTTCACATGTCCGGTGGTGCGTCGGCGGTCCTTGGGCACCAGGGCATTGACCAGCGTGGTCTTGCCGACGCCGGAGTGGCCCACGAACGCCGTGATCTTGCCGTCGAGTTGCTCGAGCACCCGGTTTGCCGCGTCGCCGTTCTCCAGTTCCTCGCGGCTGGTGACGACGTGCGGGATGTCGAGGGCGCCGTACAGCTCCAGGATCTTGTCGGGCGGGGCGAGGTCCGACTTGGTGAGCACGAGCAGCGGTTCCAGGCCGCCGTCGAACGCCGCCACCAGACAGCGGTCGACGAGGCGGGGGCGCGGCTCGGGGTCGGCGAGCGCGGTGACGATGGCGAGTTGATCGGCGTTGGCGACGACCACGCGCTCGTACGGGTCGTCGTCGTCCGCGGTGCGGCGCAGCACCGAGGTGCGCGGGCTGATGCGGACGATGCGGGCGAGGGTGTCCTTCTTGCCGGAGAGGTCGCCGACGAGGTACACCATGTCGCCGACCACCGCGGCCTTGCGGCCCAGTTCGCGGGCCTTCATCGCCAGCACGATCCGGTCGTCGACGAGGCACGTCAGACGGCCGCGGTCGACGGTGAGGACCATTCCCTCGGCCGCGTCCTCGTGCTTGGGGCGGATGTTCGTCCGCGGCCGGTTGCCCTTGCGGTTCGGGCGGCTGCGGATGTCGTCCTCGTCGGTGTGCTTGCCGTAGCGACGCATGGCGTGTGTCCCCTACGCCCCGCCGCTCCCGAGCATCCCGGTCCACAGGTCGGGGAAGTCCGGCAGCGTCTTCGCCGTCGTCGCCACGTTCTCGATCTGCACGCCCTCCACCGCGAGGCCGATGACCGCGCCGGCGGTGGCCATGCGGTGGTCCTCGTACGTGTGGAAGATCCCGCCGTGCAGCGCGCGCGGGCGGATGTGCAGCCCGTCGGCGGTCTCCGTCACATCGCCGCCGAGTTCATTGATCTCCTTGGTCAGCGCGGCCAGCCGGTCCGTCTCGTGCAGCCGCAGATGCGCCACGCCGCGCAGCGTGGAGGGGGAGTCGGCGAGGGCGGCCACGGCCGCGATGCCGGGCGCGAGTTCGCCCACGTCGCTCAGGTCGACATCGATGCCGTGGATCGCGCCGGACCCGGTGAATTCCAGGCCGTACTCGGTCAGTTGGCAGGAACCGCCCATCTCGGTGAAGATCTCCCGCAGCCGGTCACCGGGTTGGGTGGTCCGCGTCGGCCAGTCCGGGACGAGCACCTTGCCGCCGGTCACCAGCGCCGCCGCCAGGAACGGCTGGGCGTTGGACAGATCCGGCTCCACCGTCAGGTCCCGGCCGAGCAGCGCGCCCGGCGTGACCCGCCAGACGTTCGGCTCGCCGCCCGACTCCGGGGTGTCCACCTGGGCGCCGACGCTGCGCAGCATGTCGACGGTCATCCGGATATGGGGCAGCGAGGGCAGCGTCGCGCCGATGTGGCGGACCTCCACGCCCTGGTTGAAGCGCGGGCCGGAGAGCAGCAGCGCGCTCACGAACTGGGACGACGTGGACGCGTCGACCTCCACCGGGCCGCCGTCCAGCGCGCCACCGCCGTGCACGGTCAGCGGCAGCGTGCCGCGGCCGTCGTCGTCGATCCGGGCGCCGAGGACGCGCAGGGCGTCGATCACGCCGCTCAGGGGGCGCTCGTACGACCTCGGGTCGCCGTCGAAGCGGATTTCGCCGTCGGCGAGGGCGGCGACGGGAGGCAGGAAGCGCATGACGGTGCCTGCGTTGCCGACGTCGATGGTGGCGGGGCCGCGGAGCCCTGCGGGCAGGACGCGCCAGGTCTCGCCCGTGCCGTTGGGGCCTACGCCCTCTTCGATGCCGACGCCCATCGCCCGTAGGGCGTCGGCCATCAGCAGGGTGTCGCGGGAGCGGAGGGGGCGGCGGAGCCAGCCGGGCTCTGAGGCGAGGGCAGACAGCACGAGTGCGCGGTTGGTGACCGACTTCGACCCGGGCACGTGGACCGTCGCGTCGACGGCTCCGGTCGCATGGGGGGCGGGCCAGAGGGTGGTGTCTGCGGGGTTAGCGGTCATGCGGCCCACTTTAGTAGTGGGTCGTCGTTCGGGTGCGGCGCCGTGGGGGCTGGTCGCGCAGTTCCCCGCGCCCCTGAAGGGGCGCTGACCTCACACGTCCAGCAGCCAACGTCCCCCTCCTATCAGCGAGCACAAGCTCACCGCGTGGAACAGGAACAGCCACATCCCCGCCGGCACATGCGTCAGCCTCGACAACTGATCCGCGTCCGAGTCCCCCGCCCCTCCCCGCGCCCTCTTCGCCTGCAGCTCGAACGCCGGGCGTACGCCCCCGAGCAGCAGGAACCAGACAACCGCGTACGCGAACGCCGCCTGCACCTGCGGACCTGCCAGCCAGGAGACCAGGACGAAGGTGCCGCCGGTGAGGACGACCGTCAGGGCGCCGTAGGCGTTGCGGATCATGACCAGCATCGCCAGGAGCAGGGCCGTGGCCAGCCACAGCAGCAGGGTGATGCGGCCGGCGCCGAGGAGCGCGGCGCCGCCGAGGCCGAGGAGTGGGGGAGCGGTGTAGCCGGAGGCGGCGGTGAGGATCATGCCGAGGCCGTACGGCTTGCCGCGGCTGACCGTGAGGCCGCTGGTGTCGGAGTGGAGGCGTATGCCGGTGAGCTGTCGGCCGGTGAGCAGCGCGATCAGGCCGTGGCCGCCTTCGTGGGCGATGGTGATGGCGTTGCGGGCGAGGCGCCACAGGCCGTGTGGGACGACCACCGCGACCGCGGCGACGAGGGTCGCGATCACCACCCACACGTCCGGGTCGGTCTGGGTGCCGATCAGCTCGTCCCACAGAGAGGTCGCTGTGCTGCTGTCCATGTGTCCGGGGTGCTCCCTCTGTTCATACGGAGTCTGGCAGTGTGGCACGTATGTGCGGACGGTATGCATCGAGTCGTAGGCCCGAGGATCTCGCAGGAATCTTTGAGATCGAGAAGTGGGAGCCCGAGGAGACCCTGGAGCCCGACTACAACGTGGCCCCGACCAAAGAGGTCTACGCGGTCCTGGACCGTCCTGTGAAAGACGCCGACGAGAAGCGACCGGTTCGGCAGCTGCGCAAGCTCAAGTGGGGGCTCGTCCCCTCCTGGTCGAAGACCCCCGAGGGCGGCGCGCGGATGATCAACGCGCGGGCGGAGACCGTGCACGAGAAGCCGTCGTACCGCCGTGCCTTCGCCACCCGCCGGTGCATCCTGCCCGCCGACGGCTACTACGAGTGGGTCACCGGCAAGCAGGAGCGGGACCTGGAGGAGGAGGGGAAGAAGAAGCGGCCGCGCAAGCAGCCCTACTTCGTGCTCCCCGCCGACGGGTCCGTGTTCGCCATGGCCGGGCTGTACGAGTTCTGGCGGGACAAGACGCTGCCCGACGACCATCCGCAGGCCTGGTGGGTGACCTGCTCGGTGATCACGACGGAGGCGGAGCAGACCCCGCTGGCGGTGGCGCCCGCCGACGGGCCGTACACGCTGTCCGACATCCACCCCCGGATGCCGCTGATGCTGACGCCCGACCGCTGGGACAGCTGGCTCGACCCGTCCCGCACCGACCCCGACGACCTGCGCGAGCTGCTCGCCCCGCCGCCCCCCGGACTGATGCGCGCCTACCCCGTCACCACCGCGGTCAGCAACGTCCGCAACAACGGGCCGGAGCTGCTGAAGGAGCTGGAAGGGCCCGAAGAGGGCACACTCTTCTAGCGTGACGACCGAGATCATCAGCACCGACGCGGGGGACGCCCGCATCACCTGGCACCGGGCCAAGAAGGCGCGGCTCGTGCTGGCCGTGAGCCATGGCGCGGGCGGCGGCATCGAGGCGCGGGACCTTCGGGCGATCGCCGCCGAGCTGCCGGAGCACGGCGTGAGCGTCGCCCTCGTGGAGCAGCCCTGGCGTGTGGCCGGAAAGAAGCTGGCGCCCGCGCCGAAGACCCTGGACGTGGGGTGGCGGGGCATCTGGCCCGCGGTCGCCGAGTCCGGGCTGCCCGTGATCTCGGGCGGACGCAGCGCCGGGGCCCGGGTCGCCTGCCGTACGGCCGTGGAGCTGGGAGCCGCCGGCGTCCTCGCCCTCAGCTTTCCGCTCCACCCGCCCGGCAAGCCCGAGAAGTCCCGCGCCGACGAACTGCTCGGCGCCGGGGTGCCCACGCTCGTCGTCCAGGGCGGCAACGACCCGTTCGGGAGGCCCGAGGAATTCCCGAAGGGCACTTATGAACTGGTCGAGGTGCCGTACGGCGATCATGGCTTCGCCGTGCCGAAGCGGGCGGAGATCGGGCCGGACGAGGTCGTGGCGATCATCACCGACGCGGTGGTGAAGTGGGCCGGGTCACTGGGGTAAAGGCCCGGGAATGTTGGGCCGCGGACCACTGTTGAGCGGGACAGAAGTGCTGAGAGACCAGCACCGACGTCGTGGGAGAGGAAGTCCGCCGCATGGGTTCGACCGTATGCCCGAGCCGCAGCAGCCGCACTGACCTGGACTGGACGGTGCTGCACGCGGCCAAGACCACCCCTATTCGAGGGGCGGCGGGGACGGGTCGTCGTCTATCCTCCGAGTCTGGTGACACCGGTATCGGTGCTGCCCGGAATCTTGAGGAGGTGGGTCCGGTCACTGGGATCGACGCAGGGACCGACAACGGCCAGGCGGAGCAGCCCGAGGGCCAGGGCATGGGCGCGGAGTCCACCGCGGAGCGCAACGTGCGCTTCGAGCGGGACGCGCTCGAATTCCTCGACCAGATGTATTCAGCCGCGCTGCGCATGACGCGCAACCCGGCCGACGCCGAGGACCTGGTGCAGGAGACGTACGCCAAGGCGTACGCGTCCTTCCACCAGTTCCGCGAGGGCACCAACCTCAAGGCGTGGCTGTACCGGATCCTCACCAACACCTTCATCAACTCGTACCGCAAGAAGCAGCGTGAACCCCAGCGCTCCGCGGCCGAGGAGATCGAGGACTGGCAGCTCGCCCGTGCCGAGTCGCACATGTCGACGGGTCTGCGCTCCGCGGAGTCGCAGGCGCTCGACCACCTGCCCGACTCGGACGTGAAGGAAGCGCTCCAGGCGATCCCCGAGGAGTTCCGCATCGCCGTGTATCTGGCCGACGTAGAGGGCTTTGCGTACAAGGAGATCGCGGACATCATGGGGACACCCATCGGGACGGTGATGTCCCGGCTGCACCGGGGCCGCCGTCAACTGCGCGGCATGCTCGAGGACTACGCCCGTGAGCGCGGGCTTGTCCCGGCCGGCGCCGGAGAGTCGAACGAAGCGAAAGGCTCGGGGTCATGAGCTGCGGAGAGCCGCACGAGACGGACTGCAGTGAAGTCCTGGACCATCTCTACGAGTTCCTCGACAGTGAGATGCCGGACGTCGATCGCGCCAAGTTCAAGCAGCACTTCAAGGAGTGCTCGCCGTGCCTGGAGAAGTACGGGCTCGAAGAGGCCGTGAAGAAGCTCGTCAAGCGGTGCTGCGGTCACGACGACGTACCCACCGACCTGCGCTCCAAGGTCCTGGGGCGGATCGACCTGATCCGCTCCGGGCAGGCAGTGCCGGACCATGACGTGACGGCGACCCCGCAGGAATCCTGAACGGCCTGTCGTCACTCGAACGTGCTAACCGCGGGTCATCGACCCGCGGCCGTCCCACCCGCCGCCCTAGGCTCCTGAGCCGGTACGGGCACGGTCGGGGAGGGACGTCATGGAGGCGATACCAGCGCGGGCACGCGCGTACGTCGCCTGCGTCGCCCTCGCTGCGCTGCTCTGCCTCCTCCCGCTGCCGTCCCTGCACACGCCCTGGTGGGCGGTCGCGCTGCTCGCCGCGCTCTACGCCGGATGCGAGCAGATCACCCGGTGGCGGTTCCTGGGCACCTTCTATCCCGTCCTGCTGGCCGGTGCCTTTCTGCTGCCGCCGCCCGCCGCCGCGCTGGTCGCGGTGCCCGGAGCGCTGCTGTCCCCCGTAGCGGGCCGGCCGCGGGCGCTGCGGCGGATCTGGCGGGCGGCCGAACTCGTCGTCGCCGTCTGGGCGGCGGCCCGCGTCCACTGGGCGCTGGGGGGGCGGGACGCGGTCGTGGCGTGCGACTTCCCGTACGCGCTGCTGCCCGCCCTGGCCGCGGTGCTCGCGTTCTGCCTGGTACTCAGCGTGCTGGACGGCGGGATCCTGGCCCTCGCCGAGCGGGTGCCCGTACGGCGGGCCTGGCGTGGTCTGTTTCTACGGTCCCTGGCGCCGATCGGCGTCCACGGGCTCGCCGGGCTGATGATGGCCGTCCTGTGGCGCAGCCCGTACGGGCCGTTCGCCGCGCTGCTGGTGCTGCTGCCGATGTGCGTGTCGGCCTGGGTGTTCGCGCAGTACCACCGGGAGCGGGCGGCGCATCAGGCGACCATCCGGGCGCTGGTGCAGGCCGTCGACATCAAGGACGGGTACACGCGCGGGCACAGCGAGCGAGTCGGGCACGCGTCGACGATGATCGCGCGTGAGCTGGGGATGGACGACGAACGCGTCGAAGTCCTGCGGTTCGCCGGAATCCTGCACGACGTGGGGAAGCTGGGCGTGCCGACGCGGCTGCTGCGCAAGGACGGGCCGCTGACGCCCGAGGAGCGGCGGGTCATCGAGCTGCATCCGGAGTACGGGCACGAGATGGTGCGCGGGATCGCCTTCCTGGGCGAGGCGCGGGCGGCGGTGCTGCACCATCACGAGCGGCTGGACGGGAGCGGATATCCGTACGGGCTGGTGGGCACCCAGATCCCGGAATGTGCGCGGGTGGTGGCCGTCGCCGACGCCTTCGACGCGATGACGTCCACGCGGTCCTACCGGCGGGCCAGGCCGGTCCCGGTCGCGCTGGAGGAGCTGCGGCGGTGTGCGGGAGCGCAGTTCGATCCCCGGATGGTCGAGGCGCTAGTGCGAGCCCTGGGCCGACACGGCTGGCACCCGGCGGTCACCGCGGGGGAGGAACCGCACGTCACCCCGCCCGCCGAGAGCCGCCTGGGAGCGCGGCGATGAGCGTCGCACGCCGGCGGCCGCTGGTGACCCTCATCCACGCCTGCGCGCTCTGTCTCGCCGCCGCCTCCCTCGCCCACACCCTCTGGACCGGCCTCGACGACCGTTCCGTCGCCCTCGCCTTCGCCGTCCTCGTCACCCTCGGTGAACTCGCCCGGTGGAGCGGGGCCGAGGTCAGGGAGTCCGCGCCGCTCGGGGCGGCGGGGGCGCTCGCGTACGCGCTGCTCGGGGAGGACGCGGGACGGGCCACCGAACACGGCGTCCCGCAGGTCGTCACCGTCGTGCTCGCCGCCTCGCTCGTCGGGAGCGTGCCGCACATCGCGCGGGGGCAGGGGTCGACGGCCGATCATCTGGCCCGGCGCATCCTGACCGTCGCCTTCGCCGCCTTCTGCTTCCAACCCCTCTACAACCAGGGCGCGTTCGGCAAGGGCGCGGGCCCCGCGTACGCCCTGCTGCTCGTCGTGCTGCTCACGCTCACCGCGCTGTGCGACGCCGTCCTCGCGGCGGCCCTCGCGCACTCCCGCACCGGGTGGCCCTTCGGACCGCTGCTGCGGGACGAGCTGCGGGGCATGCTCGGGATCGGGTCCGCGGTGTGCGCGACCGGGGCGGTGATGGCGCTCGCGGTGGCCGTCGTGGGGCTGTGGGCGCTGCCCGTCTTCTCGCTGCCGCTGCTGCTCACCCAGCTCTCCTTCCGGCGCTACGCCGCCGTCCGCACCACCTACCGGCAGACCATCGCCTCCCTCGCCCGCGCCACCGAGATCGCCGGATACACCCCCGCGGGGCATGCCCGGCGGGTGGCCGCGCTCAGCCGGGCGGTCGGGCGCGACATGGGGCTGTCCGGGCCCGACCTCACCGTCCTGGAGTACGCGGCACTCATGCACGACATCGGTCAGCTCAGCCTCGTCGACCCCGTCCCGGCCGGAGCCACCGCCGCGCTCCCGGCGTCCGAGCAGCGGCGGATCGCGCTGCTCGGCGGGGCCGTCGTACGGCAGACCGGGGTGAGCCCCCAGGTCGCCACGGTCGTGGAACGGCAGGCCGACCCCTGCCGGGAGCAGCCCGTGGCCGCACGGATCGTACGGGCGGTGAACGCCTACGAGGAGAAGGCGCGGGACGCCGGTCCCGGCGGGCCGCTGCGGGCCCTGGAGGAGCTGCGGCTCGCGACCGCCGGGGACTACGCACCCGAGGTGGTCGAGTCGCTGGCCCGTGTGCTGGCCAAGGACTGTCTGACCCTGCCCGGGGCTGGGTAACCCATGGGTAATGAGCGCCCCTCCAGCCGTACGTGGTTTGATGCGCAGGAGAGGGTGTCCGGGGGCGCGAAAGGCACAGCCAGCCCACTCCACGGAACTGGCAGGCGGGAATCGTGAGGATCTTCGGCAAGGGACGGCACCGGCCCTCCGCCTCCTGGCGGCAGGCCACCGACCGTGCGTTCACGCTGATCGGGGACGGTCGGTACGAGGACGCGGGCGCGCTGCTGACACGGGCCGCCGACCTGGAGCCCTGGCTTTCCGAGTCCTGGTTCAACCTGGCCCTGCTGCACAAATTCCGGCACGACTGGGAGCAGGCGCGGGCCGCGGGTCTCAGGGCCGTCGCGCTGCTCGACCGGGAGACCGGCGCACCTGACTGGTGGAACGTCGGCATCGCCGCCACCGCACTCCAGGACTGGCCGCTGGCCCGCCGGGCCTGGCAGGCGTACGGGCTGCGGGTGCCGGGCGGTCCCGGCGCCGCCGGGGAGCCCGTCGGGATGGACCTGGGCAGTGCGGCCGTACGGCTGTCGCCGGAGGGCGAGGCCGAGGTCGTGTGGGGGCGGCGGCTCGATCCCGCGCGGATCGAGGTGCTGTCCATTCCGCTGCCGTCGTCGGGGCGGCGCTGGGGCGAGGTCGTGCTGCACGACGGGGTTCCGCATGGCGAGCGGACCATTGCCGCGGGGCACGCGTATCCCGTCTTCGACGAGATCGAGCTGTGGGCGCCGTCGCCGGTGCCGACGTGGGTGGTGCTCCTGGAGGCCGCGAGCGAGGCCGACCGGGATGCGTTGGAGCAGTTGGCGGCGGATGCGGGGTTCGCTGCGGAGGACTGGTCGTCTTCGGTGCGGTTGCTGTGTCGGATGTGCTCGGAGTCGCGGATGCCGTCGGATGAAGGTGACGGGGAGCATCTGGATCCGCATGATCACAGTGAGCCGGGGCATCCCGGGCCGCTGGGGCATCGGACGGATGGGCAGTTGTGGGTGCCGGAGCGGGAGTGCGGGGTGGCTGCGCCGGCTTCGCTGGTTCGGGGGCTGCTGGATGGATGGGTGGCCGATAGTCCGGATTCTCGGGACTGGCGGGATTTGGAAGAGGTCTGCTAGCACGGCTTTCGGCTGCGGGTCTCGTCGTGGCTGGTCGCGCAGTTCCCCGCGCCCCTGACGGGGCGCGTCCACGTACCCTGTATCCGCAACTTCACCCTTGTTTGGTTTTAGGAAGGCATCGTCGGTCATGGCCCAGCAGGACACCGAGCAGCAGCACGCGGGCGTGCTTCCCGTGGATGACGAGGGGTTTGTCGTCGACACCGAGGACGCGGAGGAGCGCGAGAGCGCCTGGCGTGAGCGTGGCAGCTCGCGGCCGATCACCGTCGTCGGGAACCCGGTGCTGCACAAGGAGTGCAGGGACGTCACCGACTTCGGCGAGGAGCTCCAGCAGCTGGTCGCGGACATGTTCGCCTCGCAGCACACCGCCGAGGGCGTGGGCCTGGCCGCCAACCAGATCGGCGTCGACCTGAAGGTCTTCGTCTACGACTGCCAGGACGACCAGGGCGTCCGGCACGTGGGCGTGGTCTGCAACCCGAAGCTGGTCGAGCTGCCCGCCGAGCAGCGCCGGCTGGACGACAGCAACGAGGGCTGTCTGTCGGTGCCGACGGCCTACGCGCCGCTCGCCCGGCCCGACTACGCCGAGGTGACCGGTCAGGACGAGCAGGGGAACCCGATCAAGGTGCGCGGCACCGGCTACTTCGCCCGGTGTTTGCAGCACGAGACGGACCATCTGTACGGGTACCTCTACATCGACCGGCTCTCCAAGCGCGAACGCAAGGACGCGCTGCGGCAGATGGCCGAGAACGAGCCCCGCTACCCCGTGGTCGCGAACGACTGAAGCCGGCCGGGGTCAACTGGAGCCCCACAACTCCCTTGCGTACGGCGTCTGTTCAGGATCCCCTTCCTGACCAGGCGCCGTTCGCATGTCCGTCGCACGTTCGATCGTATGCGTGCAGCCGGTGACCCATATTCAGTCACACAAGGGGACGTTCTCGGCACCGTGGGGTAGTGAATGGAGCAAATGCGTTCCCAGATCGGTCAGTTGTGGTGCTGAATGGAAGTGCGGGGATACGCAACGGCGCACGCCCGGCACGGCGGGAGGGGTGTGTGCAACTGGCGGCTGAGAGGGGTTTGTTCGTGCATGCTTTCTCGCACAGCACCACATCGACACCGACGGCGGTCGCGGTCCCACCATCGCTCTCTCTACCGGTGATCGAGGCAGCGTTTCCCAGGCAACTCCATCCGTATTGGCCCAGGCTCCAGGAGAAGACCCGTACCTGGCTACTGGAAAAAAGGCTCATGCCGGCGGACAAGGTGGAGGAATATGCCGACGGCCTTTGCTACACGGACCTCATGGCGGGCTACTACATTGGTGCCCCCGACGACGTCCTCCAGGCGATTGCGGACTACAGCGCGTGGTTCTTCGTCTGGGACGACCGGCATGACCGTGACATCGTGCACGGCCGGCCCGCCGCTTGGCGGCGGCTGAGGTTCCGGTTGCATACGGCCCTCGAATCCCCCGAGGACCATCTGCACCACGAGGATCCCCTGGTCGCGGGGTTCGCGGACAGCATGGTGCGGTTGTACTCGTTCCTGCCCGAAACCTGGAACGCGCGATTCGCCCGGCACTTCCACGCGGTGATCGAGGCGTACGACCGGGAATTCCACAACCGTACCGAGGGAGTCGTCCCGACGGTCGAGGAATATCTCGCACTGCGCCGCCTCACTTTCGCGCACTGGATCTGGACGGATCTGCTGGAACCGAGCGCGGGACAGGAACTGCCGGACCCCGTGCGGAAACACCCGGTATACCGCCGGGCGGCCCTGCTGAGCCAGGAATTCGCCGCCTGGTACAACGACCTCTGTTCGTTGCCCAAGGAAATCGCGGGCGATGAGGTCCACAATCTCGGAATCAGTCTCATCAAGCATGAAGGGATGACACTGGAAGCGGCGATCGGGGAAGTGCGGCGACGCGTCGAGGGATGCGTCTCCGAATTCCTGGCCGTCGAAAAGAGGGCCCTGCGTTTCGCCGACGGGCTCGACGACGGAACGGTGCGGGGAAAGGAATTGAGTGCCGCCGTGCGGGCCTGTGTCGGCAATATGCGGAACTGGTTCAGCACGGTCTATTGGTTCCACCACGAGTCCGGCCGCTACCGGGTCGACTCCTGGGACGACCGGTCCACGCCCCCGTACGTCAACAACGAAGCGGCAGGTGAGAAATGACCGTCGAGTCCGTGAAGCCCGAAGCCCCGGAACATGGGGCATCGGAGCTGCGTGAGCCGCCCCTGGCGGGCGGTGGGGTCCCTGGTCTCGGCCATGGCCTCAAGCTGGTCCGCGACCCGCTGGCCTTCATGGCCCGGCTGCGCGAGCACGGCGACGTCGTCCGGCTGAAGCTCGGCCCGAAGACGGTGTATGCCGTCACCACCCCGGCGCTCACCGGAGCGCTGGCACTGAGCACCGACTTCAAGATCGACGGCCCGCTGTGGGAGTCGCTCGAGGGCCTGCTCGGCAAGGAGGGCGTGGCCACCGCGAATGGCCCGCGGCACCGGCGTCAGCGCCGCACCATCCAGCCCGCCTTCCGGCTCGATGCCATCCCGGCGTACGGGCCGATCATGGAGGAGGAGGCGCATGGGCTGACCGAGCGCTGGCGGCCCGGCGAGACCATCGACTGCACCTCCGAGTCCTTCCGGATCGCCGTGCGGATCGCCGCGCGCTGTCTGCTGCGCGGCGATTACATGGACGAGCGGGCGGAGCGGCTGTGTGTCGCGCTCGCCACCGTGTTCCGCGGGATGTACCGGAGGATGGTCGTCCCGCTCGGACCGCTCTACCGGCTGCCTCTGCCGCCCAACCGCAAATTCAACCGGGCGCTGGCCGATTTGCATCTCCTGGTCGACGAGATCGTCGCCGAACGCCGGGCATCTGGTCAAAGGCCGGACGATTTGCTGACGGCATTGCTGGAGGCGAAGGACGACAATGGCGACCCCATCGGGGAACAGGAGATCCACGACCAGGTCGTCGCGATACTCACCCCCGGCAGCGAAACGGTGGCGTCCACGATCATGTGGCTCCTGCACATGCTCGCGGAACAACCCGAACACGCGGACAAGGTGAAGGCGGAGGTCGAATCCGTGACCGGCGGCCGGCCCGTCGCATTCGGCGACGTCCGTAAGCTCAGGCACACCAACAATGTCGTCGTCGAAGCCATGCGTTTGCGCCCGGCCGTATGGATATTGACGCGACGGGCGGTGACCGACACGGAACTCGGTGGCTACCGCATTCCGGCCGGGGCCGACATCGTGTACAGCCCGTACGCGATCCAGCGCGATCCGCTGTCCTATGGGCACAACCTGGAGTTCGACCCGGACCGCTGGCTGCCCGAGCGGGTCAAGGACGTGCCGAAATACGCCATGAGCCCCTTCAGCGTCGGCAACCGCAAGTGCCCCAGCGACCACTTCTCGATGGCCCAGCTGACGCTGATCACGGCGGCACTGGCCACCAAGTACCGCTTCGAGCAGGTGCCGGGCTCCAAGGACGGCACCCGGGTGGGCATCACGCTGCGCCCGCACCGACTGCTGCTGAGGCCCGTACCGAGGTGAGGTGATGCGTCAGGCCGCTTCGGGGCCCCGGAATGTCCGCCGGTAGGCCTGCGGGGTCGTCCCGATCGACCGTACGAACTGATGGCGCAGCGCGGCCGCGGTACCGAACCCGGTGCGGGCCGCGATCGCGTCCATCGTCTCGTCCGTCGCCTCCAGCAACCGCTGGGCCAGCAGCACGCGCTGACGCAGGATCCAGCGGTAGGGGGTCGTGCCGGTCTCCTGCTGGAAGCGACGGGCGAAGGTGCGCGGCGACATGTGCGCCCGCGCGGCGAGCTGCTCGACGGTGACCTCCTCGTCGAGATGCTCCTCCATCCAGACCAGCACCTCACCGACCGTGTCGCACTGCGATCGGGGCAGCGGCCGCTCGATGAACTGGGCCTGTCCGCCGTCCCGGTGCGGCGGTACGACCATGCGCCGGGCGATGGCGTTGGCGACCTCCGGCCCCTCGTCCTTGCGCACGATGTGCAGACAGGCGTCGATGCCGGCGGCCGTGCCCGCCGAGGTGATCACCGGGTCCTCGTCCACGTACAGCACATCGGGCTCGATGATCGCGCGCGGGAAGCGCCGGGCCAGCTCGTCCGCCTGCCGCCAGTGCACCGCGCACCGCCGCCCGTCGAGCAGCCCGGCGGCGCCGAGGACGAAGACGCCGGAGCAGACGCTGAGCACCCGGGCGCCCCGGTCCGTGGCCCTGACCAGGGCGTCGAGCAGCTCGTCCGGATAGTCCCGGCCGATGTAGTCGCTTCCCGCCGGTACGGCGATCAGATCCGCCTCGTCGAGCCGCTCGAGCCCGTACGGCGTGGAGACCGTGAACCCGGGGACATGGGTGCGCAGCGCGGGTCCTTCCGCCGAGACGACCGCGAAGTCGTACACCGGCAGCCCCTCGTCGCTGCGGTCGAGGCCGAAGACCTCACAGACCACACCGAGTTCGAAGGGATGAACTCCGTCGAGCAGGGCGACGGCCACGTTCTTCAGCATGCTGCCAGTGTGCCACTGCCGTGGCAGTAATTCGAGGGTGTATGACAGTCCTGCCACTGTCAGGAGTGTCTTGCCAGTACGAGACTTACCGCATGAACACATTCCTCGAACTCATGGCCCTCGTGATTCTCTTCTCCCTCCTCGGAGGTCCGGCGCTCGTGGGTGCGATCCACGACCGCCGGATCGACCGACAGCTGAGGGAGGCGGAACGGAAGACTCAGACTCAGAAGTCCTCGTCCAGGTCGACGGTGCCCTCCACCGCCACCTGGTACGCCGAAGGACGCCGCTCGAAGAAGTTGGTGAGTTCCTGAACCCCCTGCAACTCCATGAAGGAGAAGGGGTTCTCGGAGCCGTACACCGGGGCGAAGCCGAGGCGGCTGAGCCGCTGGTCGGCGACGCACTCCAGGTACTGCCGCATCGATTCCGTGTTCATCCCCGGGAGGCCGTCACCACACAGGTCGCGCGCGAACTGCAGCTCGGCCTCGACGGCCTCCCTCAGCATGTCGGTGACCTGCTGCTCGAGCTGGTCGTCGAAGAGCTCCGGCTCCTCCTTGCGGACCGTGTCGACCACGTCGAACGCGAAGGACATGTGCATCGTCTCGTCGCGGAACACCCAGTTGGTGCCGGTCGCCAGGCCGTGCAGCAGACCCCGGCTGCGGAACCAGTAGACGTACGCGAAGGCACCGTAGAAGAACAGGCCCTCGATGCACGCGGCGAAGCAGATGAGATTGAGCAGGAAACGGCGCCGGTCGGCCTGTGTCTCCAGGCGGTCCAGCTTCTCGACCTCGTTGATCCACTTGAAGCAGAATCCGGCCTTCTCGCGGATGGACGGGATGCTCTCCACGGCGTCGAACGCGGCGGCCCTGTCCTCCGGATCGGGCAGGTAGGTGTCCAGCAGCGTCAGGTAGAACTGGACGTGCACGGCCTCCTCGAAGAGCTGGCGGCTCAAGTACAGCCGCGCCTCGGGGGAGTTGATGTGCTTGTAGAGCGTCAGCACCAGGTTGTTGGCGACGATCGAGTCACCCGTCGCGAAGAAGGCGACGAGGCGGCCGATCAGGTGCTGCTCGGCGGGCGTGAGCTTGGCGAGGTCGGTGACGTCCGAGTGGAGGTCGACCTCCTCCACGGTCCAGGTGTTCTTGATGGCGTCCCGGTAGCGCTCGTAGAAGTCGGGGTAGCGCATGGGGCGCAGGGTCAGCTCGAAGCCCGGGTCGAGGAGATTTTGATTACGGGTGGTCATTACTGGCAGGCCTCGCAGGACTCGGGGTTTTCCAGGGAGCAGGCGACGGCGTCTTCAGAGGTCACCTGCTGGACGGGGACAGTCTTTTCAGGCTGAGCCTGGGCCTGTGCCGCGCGGGCGATCCGGGTCGCCGGGCGCGAGCGCAGGTAGTACGTCGTCTTCAGCCCGGACTTCCAGGCGTACGCGTACATCGAGGAGAGCTTGCCGATGGTCGGCGTCTCCAGGAAGAGGTTCAGGGACTGGGACTGGTCCAGGAACGGGGTCCTGGCGGCGGCCATGTCGATGAGTCCACGCTGCGGGATCTCCCACGCGGTGCGGTACAGCGCCCTTACGTCCGCCGGGATCCAGGCGAAGTCCTGCACCGAGCCGCCCGACTCACGCAGCGCCTCCCGCGAGCGGGCGTCCCAGACGCCGAGCGCCTTGAGTTCGTTCACCAGGTACGAGTTGACCTGGAGGAACTCGCCGGACAGGGTCTCGCGCTTGAAGAGGTTGGAGACCTGCGGCTCGATGCACTCGTACACACCGGCGATGGAGGCGATGGTCGCGGTGGGTGCGATGGCCAGGAGCAGCGAGTTGCGCAGACCGACTTCGGCGATACGGTCCCGCAGGGCCGCCCAGCGCTCGGGCCAGGTCAGCTCGACGTCGTAGTGGTCGGGGTGCAGGACACCCTTGGCGGTACGGGTCTTCTGCCAGGCGGGGAGGGGCCCGTTGCGCTCGGCGAGGTCGGCGGAGGCCTCGTAGGAAGACAGCATGATGCGCTCGGCGATGCGGGTGGAGAGGGCCTTGGCCTCGGGTGAGTCGAAGGGCAGACGCAGCTTGAAGAAGACGTCCTGGAGGCCCATCGCGCCGAGCCCGACGGGGCGCCACTTGGCGTTGGAGCGGCCTGCCTGCTCGGTCGGGTAGAAGTTGATGTCGACGACGCGGTCCAGGAAGGTGACGGCGGTGCGGACCGCCTCGTCCAGCCGCTCCCAGTCGATGTCCCCGTCGTTCACGAACGCGCCGAGATTGACCGAACCCAGGTTGCACACCGCCGTCTCGCCGTCGTCCGTGACCTCCAGGATCTCTGTGCAGAGGTTGGAGGAGTGGACGACATGGCCGGGCTCGGCGGTCTGGTTGGCGGTGCGGTTGGCGGCGTCCTTGAAGGTCATCCAGCCGTTGCCGGTCTGCGCGAGGGTACGCATCATGCGGCCGTACAGGTCACGGGCCGGGATGGTCTTGCGCGCGAGCCCCGCGGCCTCCGCCTTCCGATAGGCGGCGTCGAACTCCTCGCCCCACAGGTCGGCCAGTTCGGGCACGTCGGCGGGGGAAAAGAGGGACCACACCCCGTCCGCGTTCACCCGGCGCATGAACTCGTCGGGGACCCAGTGCGCGAGGTTCAGATTGTGCGTACGGCGGGCGTCCTCACCGGTGTTGTCGCGCAGCTCCAGGAACTCCTCGATGTCGGAGTGCCAGGTCTCCAGATACACCGCCGCCGCGCCCTTGCGCCGGCCGCCCTGGTTCACGGCCGCGACCGAGGCGTCCAGGGTCTTCAGGAACGGGACGACGCCGTTGGAGTGCCCGTTCGTGCCGCGGATCAGTGAACCGCGGGAGCGGATGCGGGAGTAGGCGATGCCGATGCCCCCCGCGTGCTTCGAGAGGCGGGCCACCTGGTGGTAGCGGTCGTAGATGGAGTCCAGCTCGTCCTTGGGGGAGTCGAGGAGGTAGCAGGACGACATCTGGGGGTGCCGGGTGCCGGAGTTGAAGAGGGTGGGGGAGGAGGGGAGGTAGTCGAGGCGGCTCATCAGCCCGTAGAGCGCGGCGACTTCGTCGACGGACCTCGCGCTGTCGTCCTCGGCGAGACCGGCGGCGACGCGCAGCATGAAGTGCTGGGGCGTCTCGATCACCTTGCGGGTGAGGGGGTGCCGGAGGAGGTAGCGGGAGTGGAGCGTGCGGAGGCCGAAGTAGCCGAAGCGGTCGTCGGCCGCACGGTCGATCAGATGGTCCAGGCGGGCCGTGTGCAGCCGTACGAACTCGGCGGTGCGGTCGGCGATGAGGCCCTCGCGGTGGCCGACGGCGACCGACTCGGAGAACGACGTGACGCCCTGCGAGGCCGCCTCGGCGGCGATGCTGATCGTCAGGAGACGGGCGGCCAGCCGGGAGTACGCGGGGTCCTCCGAGATGAGGCCGGCCGCGGCCTCGGTGGCCAGCTCGCGCAACTCCGACTCGTCCGCTCGGGCCGACTTGCCGCGCAGCGCGGCGGCGGCGACCCGGCCGGGGTCGGCGTCGGGGAGGTCGGCGGTCAGCTCGGTCAGGGTCCGCAGCAGTGCGGTTCCCGGACCGTCGGTGTCCTGGATCGCTGAGGCCGGTTCGGCTGGCGCGATGGTCACGTGGGGCTCTCCCTCGCTCGGCACGGGGCCTTGCGGAGGGCAGGGGGCAGCACACGAGCGCACATGGCGTCGCGCCCACCGGCCCATTCCACGAGGCCCGGACGTCGGGCGCACCGGCCGGGTGGCCGGGCGCGCTGTCGGCAGGTCCTCGGACTGACTCCCATACGTGTATGAACACGCATGAGTACACCGTTGCGGGACAGTTCCGGATTCGCACCGGATTCCCCTGCGGCGACAGCGAGCATGAGCATACATCTTGTGCCGGGTTCTGGTGACACCCCTATATGTTGTGTCGCGGTGACTTCAGAGCGTCAATTCATAGGTGAGGAGAGTGAACTCGGTGCCCGGGATCGGGTTCCAGTCGCGTTCGGGGGCGCGGGTGAAGCCGAGACGCTCGTAGATGCGGTGGGCGGCGTGCATGGTGCGCTGGGTCGACAGGACGACGGCGGTGCGCTCCGCGGTTCTCGCCCGGTCGACGCAGGCTCGTACGAGGGCTTCTCCGGCGCCTTTGCCGCGGGCCGCGTGAGCCACGGCGAGCATGCGGATCTCCGCTTCTCCGGGGCGGGCGAGTTCGGCCATGGGGCCGGGGGAGGGGACGAAGGTGACTCCGCCGAGGAGTTGGTCGCCCTGTGTGGCCACGAGGACGTCGGCGTCGGCGGCGCGCTTCGCGATGTCTTTCAGTTCGCCCAGGTACCAGTCACTCTCGCCGAAGGTCAGGAGGCCGTCCTGGAGGTAGGCCTGGGCTGTGATGTCGCCGAGGGCTCCGTATTCGGTGGGTTCTACGGGCCGGATCACTATGTCCATGCAGGTGAGTGTGCCGGACAGGTACGACAACGGGCCGCCGGATTTCTCCGACGGCCCGTGCTCTGACGTACAGCTCAGTGAACGGCGCCGGCAGTCGCCGGAGGCAGTTCCGTCTTGACTCCCGGGTCGCCTGCCTCGCCCGTGTAGTCCTCCGGGCTTGTCTGGTCCACGCCCTCGGGGGCCTTCATCGCCTTCAGGGCGAAGGTGAGGACGACCGTCACCACGAGGTTCAGGACGAACGCCGTGAGGCCGATGTAGCCCATCTCGCCGATGCCGGGGATCTCCTTGTTGGAGCCGCCGAAGTGGTCCTGGGTCGGGGAGGCGACGCCGTACGCGGCGACTGTGCCGTAGATCATGCCGACCGCCCAGCCGGCGAGCAGGGCCCAGCGGTGGAACCAGCGGGTGAAGAGGCCGCCGACCAGGGCCGGGAAGGTCTGGAGGATCCAGATGCCGCCGAGGAGCTGGAAGTTGATCGCGACCGTCTTGTCCATGGTCAGGACGAAGACCAGTGCGCCCACCTTCACGAGCAGGGACACCAGCTTGGAGACCTTGGTCTCCTGCGCCGGCGTGGCGTCAGGCTTGATGAAGTCCTTGTAGATGTTGCGGGTGAAGAGGTTGGCCGCCGCGATGGACATGATCGCCGCCGGTACCAGCGCGCCGATGCCGATCGCCGCGAAGGCCACGCCCGCGAACCAGTCGGGGAACATGGTCTCGAACAGCTGCGGGATCGCCAACTGGCCGTTCTCCACCTTGATTCCGGCCGCGATCGCCATGAAGCCCAGCAGACCGAGCAGGCCCAGCATCAGCGAGTACAGCGGCAGGATCGTGGAGTTGCGGCGGATGACGTCACGGCTGCGGCTGGAGAGCACGGCCGTCACCGAGTGCGGGTACATGAACAGCGCGAGCGCCGAGCCGAGGGCCAGGGTGGCGTACGTCCACTGGGTCGCGTCGCCCGGCACCGTCGCACCGCGTGGCGCGCCCGTCGCCGGGTTGGTCTGGCTGAACGCGGCGCTCGCCTTGGCGAAGATGTCGTCGAACCCGCCCAGTTTGATCGGGATGTAGATGACCGCGACCGCGATGACGATGTAGATCAGCGCGTCCTTCACGAACGCGATCAGCGCCGGGGCCCGCAGACCCGAGGAGTACGTGTACGCGGCCAGCACGCCGAAGGCGATCAGCAGCGGCAGGTCCTTGATGAACCAGTTGGTGTCCTCGCCGCCGCCGACGCCCATCACGTCCAGCACGGCCTGGATGCCGACCAGTTGGAGCGCGATGTACGGCATCGTGGCGAGGATGCCGGTGACGGCGACCGCCAGCGACAGCCCCTTGGAGTCGTAGCGGCCCCGGACGAAGTCCGACGTGGTGACGTAGCCGTGCTTGTGCGAGACCGACCACAGGCGCGGCAGGAAGACGAACATCATCGGGTAGATGAGGATCGTGTACGGCACCGCGAAGAAGCCGGCCGCGCCCGCCGCGTAGATCGCCGCCGGTACGGCGACGAAGGTGTACGCCGTGTACAGGTCGCCGCCGAGCAGGAACCAGGTGATCCAGGTGCCGAACGAGCGCCCGCCCAGGCCCCATTCGTCCAGGGTCTGCTCGTTCTCGGCCCTGCGCCAGCGCGAGGCGAGGAAGCCCATGACCGTGACGGCCACGAAGAAGAGGATGAAGACGGCGAGTGCGACGCCGTTCACGCCGTCCTTCACTTTTCGGCACCCCCCTTGCGTGCCCGCTGGTCACGCTGCCACAGCTTGTACGCGACCATCGTCAGCACGGTGGAGAGGACCACCCAGGCCATCTGGTACCAGTAGAAGAACGGGATGCCGATGAAGGCCGGGTCCTCCTTCGCGTACGAACCCACCCACAGCATCGCCACGAAGGGCGCGAATAGGCAGAGCGCGATGACGACCCTGGCGGGTGTCACCGTCCCTCTGTTCACTTCCGATGTTTGTGACATCCGCCGGCTCCGTCCCCTCACTGATCACCTGTGTAACGCGCAGGCAATCTAGGTCACGGTGTCGCGAAAGCGGAAGTCCCCGTCCGCATTCCGGGCGCGATCCTCACCTGGCATCCTCATTCGGGGCCTCACCAGGCGTGTTCAGCAGCAGCGGAACCCCTGCCGCGGATCCCCCTCCTGCCGGTCCGTCCGCATCCGCTCGAAATCACGCCGGGACGGCACCTCGGCCTGAGGGTGGTCTTTTCGTACGTGCGCGACATAGCGGTCGTAGGCAGACTCGTCGGTCAACTCCCGCACGTACCAGCGCACGCCCCTAAGCGCCCGTGCCACTGCCGACCGCATCGCGCTCCTCCTCCTTCTCCTCCCGGGTCGGGATCAGCCCGGCCGGGGCGACGATCTTGGACTCGACGTACGGTGCCTCGCTCAGCGTGGACAGGGCGGGGCGGCGGATGTGCCGGACGCAGACGCGGGTCGCGTCGACGATCACGACGACGATCAGGATCGCCAGGATCGCGGTGAGGACGCCGTCCACCGTGGAGTTGGTGACCACGGTGCGCATGTCGTCCATGGACTTGGCGGGCGCCAGCACCTCGCCCCGGTCGATGGCGTCCTGGAACACCTGGCGCTGCTTGAAGAAGCCGACCTTCGGATCGGAGGAGAACACCTTCTGCCAGCTGGCGGTCAGGGTGACCGTCGCGTCCCAGGCGAGCGGAACGCCGGTGATCCAGGCCCACTTGAGGCGGCCGGACTTCACCAGCAGGGTCGTGCAGACGGCCAACGCGACGGCGGCCAGCAGCTGGTTGGAGATGCCGAAGATCGGGAAGAGCTGGTTGATTCCGCCGAGGGGTTCATGGACGCCGACCCACAGGAAGTAGCCCCACAGCCCGCACACGAGGGCGCTGGTGATGACCAGGCCGGGCTTCCAGCTGACGTTCTTGAACGGCCGGTAGATGTTGCCGAGGGTGTCCTGGAGCATGAAGCGGCCCACACGGGTGCCGGCGTCCAGCGCGGTCAGGATGAACAGCGCCTCGAACATGATCGCGAAGTGATACCAGAAGGCCTTGAGGCCTCCGCCGGTCACCTCGGAGAAGATCTGCGAGACCCCTACGGCGAGCGTGGGTGCGCCGCCGGTGCGGGACAGCAGCGTCGACTCCTCCACGTCCTGGGCCGCCTTGGCGAGTTCGGCGGGGGTGATCTGGTAGCCCCAACTGCCCACCACCTGCGAGGCGTTCTCCACGGTCGTGCCGATGACCCCGGCCGGCGCGTTCATCGCGAAGTACAGGCCCGGGTCGATGATGCTCGCCGCCACCAGCGCCATGATCGCGACCGACGACTCCATCAGCATGGAGCCGTAGCCGATCATCCGGACCTGCGTCTCCTTCTGGATCATCTTCGGCGTCGTACCCGACGAGATGAGCGAGTGGAAGCCGGACAGGGCGCCGCAGGCGATGGTGATGAAGACGAACGGGAACAGCGAACCCGCGAACACCGGCCCGTCACCGCGCGAGGCGAAGTCGGTGACCGCGGGCATCTTCAGCGTCGGCAACGCGATCACGACGCCGAGCGCCAGCAGCCCGATGGTGCCGATCTTCATGAAGGTGGAGAGGTAGTCGCGGGGCGCGAGCAGCATCCACACCGGCAGGATCGAGGCGATGAAGCCGTACGCCACCAGCCAGACGACCAGCGTGGACGGCGCGAGGGTGAAGGTGTCGGCCCAGGACGACTCGGCGACCCAGCGGCCCGCGACCAGCGCGAGCAGCAGCAGCGCGACGCCGATGAGGGAGACCTCGGCGACCCGGCCGGGGCGCAGTACCCGTAGGTAGAAGCCCATCAGCAGCGCGATCGGGACCGTCATCGCGATGGAGAAGGTGCCCCACGGGGACTGCGCGAGGGCATTGACGATGACCAGCGCCAGCACCCCGAGCAGGATGATCATGATGGCGAAGGCGGCCAGCAGCGCCGCCGCACCGCCGAACGGGCCGATCTCCTCCCGCGCCATCTGGCCCAGCGACCTGCCGTCCCGCCGAGTGGAGAAGAACAGCACCACCATGTCCTGGACCGCACCCGCGAAGATGACGCCCGCGATGATCCAGATCGTGCCCGGCAGATAGCCCATCTGCGCCGCGAGGACCGGCCCGACCAGCGGTCCGGCGCCCGCGATCGCGGCGAAGTGGTGGCCCAGCAGGACCCGGCGGTCGGTGGGATGGAAGTCGATGCCGTTGTTCAGCCGCTCCGCCGGAGTGGCCCGGGTCTTGTCGACCTTCAGGACCTTGTACGCGATGAACTTGGCGTAGAAGCGGTAGCCGATCGCGTACGAGCCGAGGGCCGCCGCGACCATCCAGGCGGCGGACACGTCCTCGCCCCTGGCCAGCGCGAGCACCGCCCAGCCGACGGCTCCGACCAGCGCGACAAGACTCCAGATGACGATCGTTCGAACGTTCGCGGTGCGCACCGGCTCGCCCTCCCGTCCATGCGATGACGGGAGGACCGTAGAACAGGAATGTGATCTGCGCTACACCGCGTGCAGGTGTTCGCTCTACGAACGGACCCTATTCCTGCGGCCGCTTGAGTCTGGCCACGAACTTGTAGCGGTCCCCCCGGTACACCGAGCGCACCCACTCCACCGGCTGTCCCTCCCGGTCCAGTGAGTGGCGGGACAGCATCAGCATCGGCAGGCCGACGTCGGTGCCGAGCAGGCCGGCCTCGCGGGGGGTGGCCAGGGAGGTCTCGATGGTCTCCTCGGCCTCGGCGAGGTGGACGTCGTAGACCTCGGCGAGGGCGGTGTAGAGGGAGGTGTACTTCACCAGGCTGCGCCTGAGCGCCGGGAAGCGCTTGGCGCTCAGGTGGGTCGTCTCGATCGCCATCGGCTCGCCGTTGGCCATGCGCAGCCGCTCGATGCGCAGCACCCGGCCGCCGGCTGTGATGTCGAGCAGATCGGCGAGGCGGTCGTCGGCGGTGATGTAGCCGATGTCGAGGAGCTGCGAGGTGGGTTCGAGGCCCTGGGCGCGCATGTCCTCGGTGTACGAGGTGAGTTGGAGCGCCTGCGAGACCTTGGGCTTGGCGACGAAGGTGCCCTTGCCCTGGATCCGCTCCAGGCGTCCCTCGACGACCAGTTCCTGCAGCGCCTGGCGCACGGTGGTGCGCGAGGTGTCGAACTCCGCGGCGAGCGTGCGCTCGGGCGGGACCGGGGTGCCGGGCGCCTGCGTCTCCGTCATGTCGAGCAGATGCTTCTTCAAGCGGTAGTACTTGGGCACGCGCGCGGTACGGACGGTGGCCCCACCCTCGTTCTCCGCACTGCTGACGTCGGTGCTCATGCTCTGCCTTCCCGGCTCCGGATGCGGATCACATCGTGATCCCCTCTGTATACCGTCGCCGCCTCTTTTGGTCTAGTCCACAGAGGTAAGTGGTCTAGCGGACGACAGTACTCCGTGCGCGCCGATTTCGCTGTCTTCTTACTTAAAGGTTCCTGCATATGTAGGTCGCATAACGGCTGGTCGGAGCCGTTTCGAACCCTCTTGACAGGCGTCTTGGTCTGGTCCAGGCTCCCGGTACTGGTCTACACCATTGGTCCAGTCCCGGCCCCGATGGCGGTACGGGGGGGCATCCCTGAGGAGGGTGGCGTGAAGCGCAAGCTGACAGTCGCGATCGGTATCGCGGGCATGATGGTGTCCCTCGCGGCGTGCGGGGACAGTGACAGCGGGGGTTCGGACAACACCGGCGCGGACGCCAAGGAGCTGACCGTCTGGCTCACCGTCGACGCGCAGAACAACTGGCCCGAGCTGGTGAAGGCCGCGGACGACGCGATCAAGAAGAAGCACCCCGGCATCAAGATCAACCACGAGTACTACGGCTGGCCCGACAAGAACACCAAGCTCGACGCCGTCCTCGCCACCGACAAAGCCCCCGACGTGGTCGAGATGGGCAACACCGAGATGCTCGGCTACATGGTCAAGGGCGCCTTCGCCCCCGTCGACCCGGCCAAGTTCGACAACGCGGACGCCTGGCTGGACGGCCTCAAGGCCTCGGTGACGTACGACGGCAAGACATACGGCGTCCCGTACTACGCCGGCGGCCGGGTCGCCAACTGGCGCAAGGACGTGGCGGCTTCGGTCGGCGTGAAGTCCCCGCCGAAGACGTACGAGGAGCTGACCTCCGCCCTGGACAAGATCCAGAAGGAGGAGGGCGACAAGTTCAGCGCCTGGTACCAGCCCACCCGTGACTGGTACGCGGCCATGTCCTTCGTCTACGACGCCGGCGGCTCCATCGCCGAGGAGTCCGGCGGCGAGTGGAAGGCCAATCTCTCCTCGCCGGAGTCGGTCAAGGGCCTGGAGGAGTTCAAGAACGTCGTCGACAAGTACATGCACGGCGACAAGACCAAGGACGAGTCCGACCGCTACATCGTCTACGGCCAGGGCAAGTCCGCCATGATCTTCGGCGCGGCCTGGGAGGGCGCGACCTCCGAGGACCCGAAGAACGACAAGACCGGCAAGCTCAAGGGCAACCTCGAGAACTTCGTGATGCCCGGCCCGTCCGGCAAGAACCTCCCGGTCTTCCTGGGCGGCTCCGACCTCGCCGTCCCGGTGAAGTCCGACGCGCAGGCGGTCGCCGCCGAGTGGATCAACGCCTTCGCGGGCGCCTCCGGCCAGAAGGGCCTGATCGCCAAGGGCAACCTGCCCAACAACAAGACCGACCTCGCCACCCTCAAGAACGACCCGGCGACGGCCGTGCCGGCCACCGCGGCCGAGTCCAACTGGTTCGTCCCGATGGCGCCGGGCTGGGGCCAGGTCGAGAAGGCCCAGATCCTGCAGACCATGCTGCAAAGCATCGGCACCGGCAAGAAGACGGTCGAGGCCGCCGCGAAGGAAGCGGACGCCGCGATCGACAAGGTCATCAACACCAAGTGACCTGAGGCAGGGCCCCGTTGACCCCGGGGGGTTTCCGGGGACGGGGCCCTGTTTTCCGTACGACGTTTTCCGTACGACCTGAGGGACCGCTGAGGAGCGCGCGGATGAGTGCCGCAGACACGACCACCCCTGCCAAGGTGCCGCCGCGGCGGCAGTCGCCCCCACCACCGGCTGTCGCGAAGCAGCCACCGAAAGGCCGGACGAAGTCGGGCGGACGCGGCCTGCCCTGGCTGCTGCTCGCCCCCTGCCTCCTCATCCTCGTGCTTGTCCTCGGCTACCCCCTGGTCCGTCTGGTCACCCTCTCCTTCCAGGAGTTCGGCCAGTCCCAGCTGTGGGGCTTCGAGCCGGCGGAGTCGGTCGGGCTCGACAACTTCACCAAGGTGCTGGGCGACGGCCAGTTCTGGACGGTCGTCGTACGGACGATCATCTTCGCGGCCGGCTGCGTGATCTTCACGATGGTCATCGGCATGCTGATCGCGCTGCTCCTCCAGCGGGTCTCCGGCTGGATGAAGACCCTGATCAACATCGCATTGGTGGCGAGCTGGGGCATGCCGATCATCGTGGCGACCACGGTCTTCAAGTGGCTGTTCGACGCGGACTACGGCATCCTCAACGCGCTGCTCAGCAAGCTGCCCGGCGTGGAGATGATCGGCCACAACTGGTTCGCGAGCGGACCGGAGGGCCTCGCGGTCATCATGCTGCTGGTGGTCTGGGGCGCCGTGCCCTTCGTGGTCATCACGCTGAGCGCCGGTCTGACCCAGGTCCCCAAGGAGATGGAGGAGGCGGCCCGGCTGGACGGCGCGGGCGCCTGGGGCGTGTTCCGTTATGTCACGCTCCCCATCCTCAAGCCGATCATCGTGATGCTGACGACCCTGTCGGTCATCTGGGACATGGGCGTCTTCCCGCAGGTCTTCGTGATGCGCAACGGCCATCCCGAGGCCGAGTTCCAGATCCTCACCACCTACTCGTACGACCGTGCCTTCGTGGTCAACGACTACGCGCAGGGCTCGGCGATCGCCCTGCTCACCGTGGTGTTGCTGCTGGGCGTCGTGGCCGTCTACATGCGCCAGATGCTGAAGATCGGAGAGGTCGAATGAGCACCGTGGTCCCTCGGGCCCCCCGGAAGTCCAAGGCGGGCTGGAACCTCCTGGGCCTCCTCGTCTTCCTCACCGCGGGTTTCCCGGTCTACTGGATGCTGAACACGGCGTTCAAGCCGGAGAAGGACGCCATCGACCCGGACCCGAGCCTGTGGCCGACCGCCCTGACCTTCTCCAACTTCGGCCGGGCGCTGGACATCGCGGACTTCTGGGGTCCGGTCGGCCGCAGCCTGATCGTGTCGCTGGCGGTGGTCGTGGTCGGGATGGTCGTAGGCCTGCTGGCCGCGTTGGCGATCTCCCGATTCGCCTTCCGCGGCCGCAAGATCGTGATCGTCGGCATCCTGGCGGTCCAGATGGTCCCGCTGGTCGCCATGATCATCCCGGTCTTCCTGCTGCTCAACGACCTCGGTCAGTACGACAGGCTGAGCGGTCTGATCATCACGTACCTGACCTTCATCCTGCCCTTCACGGTGTGGACCCTGCGCGGCTTCATCGTCAACATCCCGAAGGAGCTGGAGGAGGCGGCGATGGTCGACGGCTGCACCCGTACCGGCGCCTTCGTCCGGGTCGTCTTCCCGCTGCTCGCTCCGGGCATGGTCGCCACCTCGGTCTACGGCTTCATCCAGGCCTGGAACGAATACCTCTACGCCCTGATGCTGCTCAGCCAGAACAACCAGACCGCGACCGTGTGGCTCAGCAACTTCAGCACCAAGCACGGCACCGAGTTCGCCCCGATGATGGCCGGCGCCACGATGATGGCCGTGCCGATCGTCGTCCTGTTCCTCCTCGTCCAGCGCAAGATGGCCGCGGGTCTGACCGCGGGCGCCGTGAAGGGATAACGCCACCCGATGACGACATTCGCCAGCGGCACAGACACCCTGACGCGCGATGCGCTGACCGTCCTCCAGCCCGGCTTCCCGGGCACCACCGCCCCCGACTGGCTGCTGCGCCGCCTCGGCGAGGGCCTGGCCTCCGTGGGCCTGTTCGGCCGCAACATCGCCTCCCCCGACCAACTGGCCGCACTCACCGCCCAGTTGCGCGCCGAACGCGATGACGTGCTGGTCGCGATCGACGAGGAGGGCGGTGATGTCACCCGCCTGGAGGTGCGGACCGGTTCCTCGTTCCCCGGCAACCATGCGCTGGGCGCGGTCGACGACGTCTCGCTCACCGAGGAGGTGGCGTACGAACTCGGCCGCCGTCTCGCCGAGTGCGGAGTGAACCTCAACTGGGCGCCGTCCGCCGACGTGAACTCCAACCCCTCCAAC
Source organism: Streptomyces sp. NPDC050211 (assembly GCF_040656035.1). Lineage (NCBI taxonomy): Bacteria > Bacillati > Actinomycetota > Actinomycetes > Kitasatosporales > Streptomycetaceae > Streptomyces > Streptomyces sp. NPDC050211. Next base: position 185,564 of record NZ_JBFALC010000008.1, on the reverse strand, counting down.
CCGGTCATCGGCGTCCGCTCCTTCGGCGCCGACACGGACCTCGTCGCCCGCCACACCGCCGCCTACGTCACCGGCCTCCAGTCGGCCGGAGTGGCCGCCTGCACCAAGCACTTCCCGGGCCACGGAGACACCGCGGTCGACTCCCACCACGCGATGCCCCGCATCGACGCCGACGCCTCGGTGCTGTCGTCCCGCGAACTCTGCCCGTTCCGCGCCGCCATCGCCGCCGGCACCCGCGCGGTGATGAGCGCCCACATCCTGGTCCCGGCCCTGGACCCGGACCGCCCGGCCACCCTCTCCCGCCCGGTCCTGACGGAGTTGCTGCGCGGCCGGCTCGGCTACGACGGCCTGATCGTCACAGACGGCATGGAGATGCAGGCCATCGCCGCCACCTACGGCATCGAACGCGGCAGCGTCCTCGCCATCGCAGCCGGCGCCGACGCGATCTGCGTGGGCGGCGGCCTCGCGGACGACGAGACCGTACGCCGCCTGCGCGACGCCCTCATCTCAGCCGTCCGCTCGGGCCAACTCCCCGAGGAGCGCCTGGCGGACGCGGCGGAACGCGTCCGCGCACTGGCCCACTGGACATCCGAAGCCCCGACGACGAACACGGGCGAGCCCCGAACGGACATCGGCCTCATCGCGGCCCGCCGCGCCCTGACAGTGACGGCCGCGGAGCCCTACGCCCCCCTGACCAAGGCCCCCTACGTCGCCGCCTTCACCCCGGTCGCGAACATAGCCGTCGGCGACGAAACCCCCTGGGGCGTCGCCGCGGAACTGACCCGCCTGCTCCCCGGCACGGAGACAGGCAGCTTCACAGGCGACGAGGCAGGCCCCAAGGCCCTCGCCGCAGCCAACGGCCACCGCATCATCGCCGTCCTCCGCGACGAACACCGCCACCCCTGGATGTCAGCAGCCCTCGACACGCTGCTACGGGACCGCCCCGACACCATCGTGGTCGAAATGGGCGTACCCCAGGCGACCCCGAGGGGCGCGCTGCACATAGCGACGCACGGGGCGGCACGGGTGTGCGGGAGCGCGGCGGCGGAGGTCATAGCGGGCGTGTGAGGAGTACGAGGACGAAGGCGCCGGTTCCTGGACAGGGACCGGCGCCTTGAACGTGGTCAGGGGCGCGGGGAACTGCGCGACAAGCCACGACGGCGCCGCAGCCGGTCAGAAACCGAACCCGGCAGGCGCTCAGATCCCCTGCCACTCCGGCTTATTGGCAAACGTATGCCGAAAGTAATCCCCCAGCTTCAACTTCGACGCAGCCCCCTCATCCACAACAACCGTCGCATGCGGATGCAACTGCAACGCTGACGCCGGACACACCGCGGCAACCGGCCCTTCCACCGTCGCCGCCACCGCATCCGCCTTCCCCTCACCCGTGGCGAGCAACACCAGATGCCGAGCCTCAAGGATCGTCCCGATCCCCTGAGTGATGACGTGATGCGGCACCTGCTCAATGTCCCCGTCAAAGAACCGCGCGTTGTCCACCCGCGTCTGCTCGGTCAACGTCTTGATCCGAGTCCGTGAGGCCAGCGACGAGCACGGCTCGTTGAACCCGATGTGCCCGTCCGTCCCGATCCCGAGCAACTGCAGATCCACCCCACCGGCGGCGCCCAACGCGGCGTCATACGCCTCGCACGCCCCCTGCACGTCCTCGGCTGTACCGTCCGGCCCCATGAACGCGTCCATCCCGAGCCCCAGCGGCTCCAGCACCTCCCGCCGCAGCACCGAACGGTACGACTCCGGATGCTCGGCCGGCAGCCCCACGTACTCGTCGAGTTGGGCGATCCGCGCCCGAGAGGCATCCACGGCACCGGACTTCACCTTGGCGGCCAGCGCCTCGTAGATGGGCAGCGGCGTCGACCCGGTGGCCACGCCGAGCAGGGCATCGGGCTTGCGCTGCAGGAGTTGCGCCATGGCCTCGGCGATCAGCTCGCCACCCGCCTTGGCGTCCGGAACGATGACAACTTCCACGCTGGGCCTGCCGATCTGAGAAGAGGGGCTCTGGGGGACCCGTAGGGGCTATGTGGTTTAGACCAATCTAACAGAGACGGGCCTTGTGTCCCAGGTGGTCCGGAGCAACGGCGGTCGTCCCTCAGGTCAGCGAACCTCCGGTCGCATCCACCCAGCTCCCGGTCACCCAGCGTCCTCCCTCGGACGCCAGAAACGCCACCACCTCCGCCACATCGGCCGTCTCGCCCACACGCCCGAGCGCGGATATCGCCGCTGCCTCGCCCCATGCCTCCTCGCTCGCATGCAGCAGCTCATACGTGTTGTCGGTGGCGATGATCCCCGGCGCCACCGAGTTCACCGTGATGGTCCGCGAGCCCAGCACCTTGGACAGGTCGCGGGAGAAGACATCGAGGGCGCCCTTCGTCATGGCGTACGCCATGTTGTCCGGCATCGCCGCGGTCCGGGCCAGCCCCGACGAGATGTTGATGACTCGTCCGCCGTCGCGCAGCCGCGCCAGGCCGTGCTGGGCGATGAAGAACGGTGCCTTCACATTGACCGCGAAGACCCGGTCGTACTCCTCCTCGTTGATCTCCCCGATCGGCCGGGACGCACCGATCCCGGCGTTGTTCACCAGGATGTCCAGCCCGTCCGCATGCCGGTCGAACTCCTCCCACAGCGCCTCCGCGTCCCCCGGCAGCCCCAGCTCGGTGCCGATCGCGAACGCCGAGCCGCCCGTCGCCTCGATCGCGGCGACCGTCTCCTTCGCGGCCGCCTCGCTCCTGCCGTAGTGCACCGCGACCCGTGCCCCGTCACGCCCCAGCCGCTCGGCGATCCCTCGCCCGATGCCCCTGCTCGCACCCGTCACCAGTGCCGTCTTCCCGGCAAGCACGCCCATGCCGACGCCCTCTCGCATTTGTCTAGTGGTCGCTACAAAAAGACCGTACAACACCCCACCGACATTTCTCTAGCACCCGCTATAAAATGAACCCCATGGTGGGAACCGAGGAGACCGGCGTGCAGGCGAGGGCGAAGGGCAAGGCGCGCGGCCGCCCCCGCTCCTTCGACCGGGAAACCGCCCTGGAGAAGGCGATCATGGCCTTCTGGGAGCACGGCTATGAGGCGACCTCCGTCTCCGACCTCACCCGCGTGATGGGCATCGGCGCCCCGAGCCTGTACGCGGCGTTCGGCGACAAGCAGGCACTCTTCGCGGAGGTCGTCAGCGAGTACGGCACCCGGTACGGCTCCTTCGGTGACCGCGCGCTCGCCGAGGAACCCACCGCCCGGGCCGCCGTCGCCCGCATGCTGCGGGAAGCCGCCGCGAAGTACACGGAACCCGGCCTTCCGCACGGATGTCTGGTAGTCCATGCGGCGACCAACTGCAGCAATCCCGAGGTGGAGGCATTCCTGCGCGACCGGCGCAACGCCAACATCGCCGCCTTCGAGCGCCGTATCAGAGCGGACATCGCCGCAGGTGAACTCCCCGCCGGCGCCGACGCCGCCGCGCTCGCCCGGCACACGGGTGCGATGATCCAGGGCATGTCCCAGCAGGCGCGCGACGGCGCGAGCCGGGAAGAACTGGAAGCGCTCGCGGAAATTGCCATGGCCATCTGGCCCCGCGCGTAGCCCGAGCGGGTTAGGCTGCGAAGCGCCAACAACGCACAGGGTTCAACAACAAAACAGCTCCCGATGCATGGACATGCCTAGTGGTCTAGTCCACAATGCGTAGGGAAGCTCAAGTGCGTATCAAGCACGGCGCGCTTCACTAGAGCCTCCGTCTTCCCCGCACAGGAAGGCGGACGAGGAACCGGAGCTCTCTGCCCTGACTGCCCCGGATCCTCATCCTTCGGCCGACCGGGACCGCACACCCCACGGCCGATGCTGCTCCGGGCTGCGGTGCCGGGAGGGTTGAGGGTCCCTCTCAGGCGCCGCGGCCCGCGGGTGTCTTCGGGGCCGTACGGCAGGTCGTATGAGAGCCCGTACATTTCAGAGCCGTACAAACCGCCAGGTACGCTCGCACACGTGCCCTCCATGAACGAACTGGTCCGCCAGCACACCGCTCTCGACGACTCAGATCTCGAGTGGCTGCATCTGCTGGTCTCGGAGTGGCAGCTGCTCTCCGACCTATCCTTCGCCGACCTCGTCCTGTGGGTCCCCACCCGCGACGGAACCCGCTATGTCTCCGTCGCCCAGATGCGCCCCAACACGGGCCCCACCTCCTACCAGGACGACATGGTCGGCCACCTCGTCCCGCGCGGCCGGCGCCCCATGCTGGACGCCGCCCACGACGAGGGCCGGATCGTGCGCGAGGGCGACCCCGAGTGGCGAGAAGAGGTGCCGGTCCGGGTCGAGTCCATTCCGGTACGACGGGAAGGGCGCGTCCTCGGTGTCATCGCGCGCAACACCAACCTGCTGACCGTCCGCACCCCGAGCCGCCTGGAGTTGACGTATCTCCAGAGCGCGTCCGACCTCGCGCAGATGATCGCGGCGGGCTCGTTCCCGTTCCCCAACCAGCAGATGGACATGGACGCCGCCCCGCGTGTCGGCGACGGACTGATCCGGCTCGACGCGGACGGCATCGTCCAGTACGCCTCCCCGAACGGGCTCTCCGCCTACCACCGCATGGGCCTCGCCGCCGACCTCGTCGGCTGCCACCTCGGCAAGATCACCGCCGAACTCGCCCCGTCCCGCGGCCCGGTGGACGAGGCGCTCGCCAAGGTGGCCAGCGGCTGGGCGCCGCGCGAGTTCGAGATCGAGGCCCATGACGGGGTGATCCAGTTCCGCACCATCCCGCTCAAGCCCAAGGGCACCCGCATCGGTTCGCTGGTCCTGCTCCGCGACGTCACCGAACTACGCCGCCGTGAACGCGAGTTGATCACCAAGGACGCCACCATCCGGGAGATCCACCACCGGGTGAAGAACAACCTCCAGACCGTGGCGGCTCTGCTGCGCCTCCAGGCTCGCCGAATCGAGTCCGACCGTGGGCGCGAGGCGCTCGAAGAGGCGGTACGGCGGGTCGGGTCGATCGCGATCGTGCACGAGACGCTCTCCCAGAACCTGGACGAGCGCGTGGAGTTCGACGAGATCGCGGACCGGGTCCTCGCGATGGTCGCCGAGATCTCGCCCGGCAAGGTCACCGGCCGGCGAACCGGACGCTTCGGCATCCTGGACGCCGAGGTCGCCACCCCGTTGTCCATGGTCTTGACCGAAGTCCTCCAGAACGCCCTCGAACATGGCTTCCGCGAAGGCGACACGGGAACCGTCGAGGTCATGGCCGTCCGCGGCGGTACGACGAAGGAGGCGCGGCTCCTTGTCACCGTTCAGGACGACGGGGTCGGGCTGCCCGCCGGCTTCGACCCGCACACCGGGGGCAACCTGGGGCTGCAGATCGTACGGACGCTGGTGGAAGGCGAGTTGGGCGGCTCGTTCGACATGGTGCCGGCGCCGGAGCGGGGCACTCAAGTGATCCTGGACATCCCGGTGCAGCCGAACAAGTAGCACACGTAGCGTTTGCGCACAGCAAAGAGCCCCGGACCATCCTGTGGTCCGAGGCCAGTGCTCGTGCGTGATGTGCGCATCGGGGGTACTGCGCGCTGCGGCTCGGGGGCGGGAGATGCGTACTCGCTGTACGCGCCGCCAAGCTCAGGCTGTGCGGGGCGGGTGTGTCAGGCGGAGGCCTGACGGGCCCGGTTGCGGGCGGCGCGGCGCTTCATGGCGCGGCGCTCGTCCTCGCTGAGACCACCCCAGACGCCGGAGTCCTGACCGGACTCGAGCGCCCACTGCAGGCACTGCTCCATGACGGGGCAGCGGCGGCAGACGGCCTTGGCTTCCTCGATCTGCAGCAGCGCAGGACCGGTGTTGCCGATGGGGAAGAAGAGCTCGGGGTCTTCCTCGCGGCAAACGGCGTTGTGACGCCAGTCCATGGCTGCTACCTCTCCTTGGTATTACGTGCTGATTGCTTGTGAATGTGAACGCTTTCACGAATCCCTCAACAAGTGAAGGGCCGACCGTCAGGTTTCCCTGGCGTGGTCCTGTGGATTGAAGAGGGGTTCCGGTGATCTGTGGAGGCCGATTCTGCGGGCCGTCCCGATCGCCACGTAGAGACTCGCAAACCTCAGCGGCGGATACAACCCCTTCCGGAAAGTTTTTTTTGATTCCTCGGTGTCGACTAGGTCACAGCCGTACTTCCATGGGGTGGACCCTGGCCTAAACGTTCGAGTGAAAGGACTTTAGCCCCTTCTGCTCACACAATCACACGCAGTGCACGGCGTACGCCTGTGAACGTCACGCTGGTACGCAGCCCTAGGTGGTCGCCGTCCATCTGGAGGGGTAGTGGCGCCTTCGATTGCAAGGTGAACTGGTCCAGGTCGTGCAGGCCCACGGCGTGCTTGCCACGCGGTCCGTGCTCGGGGGACGAATTGAGCAACTGCGTGCCATACCGGGCGACCGCCGGCATGGACAGCCGGGTCAGACCGAATACGTCGAGCCCGGTATCGAACGAAGCCTTAGGTGAGGCGTACATCGGGCGATTGCCCAGATAGGTCCATGGAGCGGTGTTCGAGACTATGGACACCACCAGATCGGTCACCGGCTCCTCGCCGGCCCGCTCCAGCGTGATCGAACCGTGCCTCCGGTTGGACTCACCCAGCAGCTGACGGACGACCTGGCGGACGTAGAGCGCGTGGGTCGACTTCTTGCCGAGCTCCCGCTGCTGTTCGACCCGGCCGACCACACCGCCGTCGAAGCCGAGCCCCGCGTTGAAGGTGAACCAGCGGGCCGGGACGGCCTCGTCCTCGGTGCCCGGGGTGCCCGCGGCGAGTCCGAGTCCGACCGTGCGCTCGCTTTTGTCGCGCAGCGCGTCCAGTACGGCGCCGGTGGCCTCCACGGCGTCGTTGGGCAGGCCGAGGGCGCGGGCGAAGACGTTGGTCGAACCGCCGGGGACGACGGCGAGGCGGGGGAGGTGGTCGGGATCGGGGCCGGCGTGGAGCAGGCCGTTGACGACCTCGTTGACCGTGCCGTCGCCGCCGAGGGCCACCACGAGATCGATGTCGTCGCTCTCCGCGGCCTGCCGGCCCAGGTCGCGTCCGTGGCCGCGGTACTCGGTGGTGACCGCCTCCAGCTTCATCTCGCTGGCGAGCGCATGGATCAGGACATCGCGCGTACGTGCGCTTGTGGTGGTTGCCGCCGGATTGACCACGAGAAGTGCACGCATGCGTTGCAGCGTACCTACTGGGTGGTACCGGGCCCAGTCCAGGTAGGGATCTCGTAAGAGATCCTGGCCACGGCGGTGGACATGGCGAGGGCTACGCTTCAGGGGTGAGCAGTGAGCAGAACCCCTCTTCAAAAGCCGCCCCGGAAGCCGCAGAACCCCGCCCCCGGCGCCTGACCTGGGCGGCCGCGCTGGCCGGTCTGGAGGGGATCGCCCTGGTGGTCGGCGGTGTCTGGATGCTGGTCCTGGGGATCACGGGAGACCCGGACGACCGGCAGCAGGCCATCACCGGTGGTGTCACCGTGCTCGTCCTCGCGCTGCTGCCGCTGCTGGCCGCCTGCGGACTGCTCGCCCGGCGCAGCTGGAGCCGTGGTCCGGCTGTCATCACGCAGCTTCTGGCGCTGCCGGTGGCCTACAACCTGCTCCAGGCCGACAGCCTGGCCATTCCCGGCGGTATCGCGCTTGCCGTGGTGGCGGTGACGGCGCTGGTGCTGCTGGTGAACGCCGAGACGACCCGAGCCCTCGGGATCCAGGGGCCCGGGAACGCGTCTCAGAAGTAGGCGTTCGCGAAGCAGGCCTTGCTCCTTTGCGCCTTACTCATCTACGCCTTACTCCTCTACGAGGAGCTTCTCCCGCAGCTGTGCCAGCGTCCGTGCCAGCAGCCGCGACACATGCATCTGTGAGATGCCGACCTCCTGCGCGATCTGCGACTGCGTCATGTTGCCGAAGAAGCGCAGCAGCAGGATCCGCTTCTCGCGCGGGGGCAGGTCCTCGAGGAGCGGCTTGAGCGACTCGCGGTACTCGACGCCCTCCAGGGCCTCGTCGTACGCGCCCAGCGTGTCCGCGACCGCCGGGGACTCGTCGTCGGTGTCGGGGACGTCCAGAGACAGCGTGGAGTACGCGTTGGCCGACTCCAGGCCCTCCAGGACCTCCTCCTCCGAGATGCCCAGCTTCTCGGCCAGTTCATGGACCGTCGGGGAGCGGCCGTGCCGCTGCGAGAGCTCCGCCGTGGCGGTGGTGAGCGCGAGGCGCAGCTCCTGCAGCCGGCGCGGGACGCGCACCGCCCAGCCCTTGTCGCGGAAGTGCCGCTTGATCTCGCCGACGACCGTCGGGGTCGCGTACGTCGAGAACTCGACGCCGCGGTCCGGGTCGAAGCGGTCGACCGACTTGATCAGGCCGATGGTGGCGACCTGGGTCAGGTCGTCCAGCGGCTCTCCGCGGTTGCGGAAGCGGCGCGCGAGATGCTCGACGAGCGGCAGGTGCATGCGGACCAGCTTGTTGCGCAGCTCCGCGTACTCCGGACTGCCGTCCTTCAGGGTGCGCAGCTCGACGAACATGGCGCGCGCCCCGCTGCGGTCCTGAGGGTCGTGCTGCGTGACCTGCACGCTGGGCACGCCCGGCTGATCGTCTCGCTCGTGCTCGCTCATCGTCCCGCCCGTCGCCCTTCCCCGAGCCGCCGCCCCTGCCCAGACCGGAGAGACCCCGATCCGGCCTTCGAGGGGCGCGCTCTGCACGGCACCATCCCGATCCCGCTGCCCGTCGTCCAGGAAGCCGGCCGCCGTCAGGTCGGCGTCGTCCTCCGGATGTGGCCGGGCCTGCTCGGGGATGCCGTCGATGCCGTCAGCCATGCTTCGGGCACCGCTCGGACCGCTTGTGCCCTCGGCCGGCAGCTCCCGTGTGCCGCGCTCTTCTTCCCGCACCGGCCCGTCCCCGTCCTTCACGCCGGCCCGGGTCCCGCGCCGCGCTGTTTGTAGAGGCTGATCGAAACGGTCTTGTCGTCGTCCACCGCGGAGGAGACCTTGCCCGCCAAGGCGGACAGGACAGTCCAGGCGAAGGTGTCGCGCGCGGGGGCGTGACCGTCAGTGGTCGGGGCCGAGACGGTGACCTCGAGCGAGTCGTCGACGAGACGGAAGACACAGCTGAGCACCGAGCCGGGCACGGCCTGCTGCAGCAGGATCGCGCAGGCCTCGTCCACCGCGATGCGAAGGTCCTCGATCTCGTCGAGGGTGAAGTCCAAACGGGCCGCGAGACCGGCCGTGGCCGTACGCAGCACCGACAGGTAGGCACCCGCAGCCGGCAGCCGGACTTCCACGAAGTCCTGGGTCGCGGGCTCGCCTGCGATCTGGGACACCCTCACCTCCAAGGTGGTACAAGCTTTTCGGGGCCGAGGGTCGCCCCCCGGGGTAACGCGAAGTGTGTTCAGCGGTGACGCTACCGCGCTCTCGAGTTTCCTGTCCCCGGGACCCCAACCCCTTGCTGTCACTCATAGTAAACACACGGATACGCTCCGTGGCTAGGGGGTCTGCGGGCCCAATTGGGAAGAGCGCGCGCCGGGTTGACGTACCCAGACGTCCCACGTTTGAACCGTGGGCATCAGACGTCGAATGCGTCGAATACAGCGTCACACAAGTACATGGTCGACGAAGCACCAGCGCCAGTGCTCACCGGGCTCGTGCGTCCGCATGATGGGATGCCCCGAGTCCTTGTGGTGCTCCGCCGCGTGCCTCCCGGGCGAAGAGTCGCAGCAGCCGACATGACCGCAGGTGAGACACAGCCGCAGCTGTACGGGATGCTGGCCCTCCGCCAGGCACTCCGGACAGGTGTCGCTCAGGGGTTTGGGTTCCGGGTGCGGCAGCGCGTCGGCGTGCGTGCACTGTTTCATGATTGCCAGGTTACGTCGGGCGCGCGGAGGACCGCGCGGAAAAACGAGGGCGGGAACGATGGACGTGATGCCACTGCTGTTGCTGGTGGCGGGCAGCGCCGCCGTCGCAGCGGCCGCCCGGCGCACCCCGGTGCCGGCTCCGCTGCTCCTTGTCGCGGCCGGCCTGGCGGTGTCGTACGTCCCCGGAGTGCCCGACTACACGCTCGACCCGCACATCGTCCTGCCGCTCGTCCTGCCTCCGCTGCTGCACTCGGCGGCCACCGACAGCTCGTACCTCGATCTGCGCGCGCAAATGCGGCCCGTGGCGCTGCTGTCGGTCGGATACGTGCTCTTCGCGACCTTCGCCGTCGGCTGGGCCGCCTATGTGATCGTGCCCGATCTGCCGCTGACCGCGGCGCTGGTGCTCGGCGCGGTGGTGGCGCCGCCGGACGCGGTGGCGGCGACGGCGATCGCGCGCCGGGTGGGGCTGCCGTCCCGGATCACCACGATCCTCCAGGGCGAGTCCCTGGTGAACGACGCCACCGCGATCACCGCCTACCGGGTGGCCCTCGCCGCCGCGGTCGGGGAGGGCGCCACCTGGGCGGGCGGGATCGCCGAGTTCGTGGTCGCGGCGGTCGGCGGCGTCGGCATCGGGCTGGTGCTGATGGTGCCGATCCACTGGCTGCGCGTCCACGTCAAGGAGGCGCTGCTGCAGAACACGCTCTCCCTGATGATCCCCTTCGTCGCCTACGCGGCCGCCGAGCAGGTGCACGCCTCAGGAGTCCTCGCCGTCGTGGTCGTCGCCCTCTACCTGGGACATCGCGCCTGGGAGGTCGACTTCGCGACCCGCCTCCAGGAGGACGCGGTCTGGAAGATGGTGGCGTTCGTCCTGGAGTCGTCGGTGTTCGCGCTGATCGGACTGCAACTGCCGGTCGTTCTCGAGGGACTCGGGGAGTACGAGGGTGCTGCCGCGGCCTGGTACGCGGTGGCCGTCTTCCTGGTCGTCGTCGCGGCCCGGTTCGTGTGGGTGTACCCGCTGGCCTACCTGTCGCGCCTGCTGTTCGCGGGGGCCCGTCAGCGCAGGCAGTACCCCGTCTGGAAGGGCTTGTTCGTCATGTCCTGGGCTGGGATGCGGGGGGTGGTCTCGCTGGCGATCGCCTTCTCGATCCCGCTGACGGTCGATGACGGCGAGCCCTTCCCCGAGCGCAACCTCATCCTCTTCCTGACCTTCACGACGGTCATCGGCACGCTGGTCCTGCAGGGCGTCACACTGCCCCCGCTGATCCGCCTGCTGAAGCTACCCGGCCGGGACGAGCAGGCCGAGACCCTCGCCGAGGCGAACGCCCAGGCGCAGGCCTCCCGGGCCGCCGAGCGCCGCCTGGACGAACTCCTCTCCGACGAACGCAACGCCCTCCCCGGGCCCCTCGCCGACCGCCTCCGCACCGTCCTGGAGCGCCGCCGCAACGCCGTCTGGGAACGCCTCGGCGCGGTCAACCCCGTCACCGGCGAAACCGCCGACGACACCTACCGGCGCCTGTCCCGGGAGATGATCGGCGCCGAACGCGAGGTGTTCGTCAAGCTGCGCGACGGCCGCTACATCGACGACGAGATGCTGCGGACGTTGCTGCGCAGGCTGGACCTGGAGGAGGCGGCGGCGTTCCGGGAGACGACGTAAGCGCTGGATATGCAGTTGGTTCGCTGCGGGCCGGTGGGGGCTGGTCGCGCCCACGCGGCGGTAGCCGCATGTCAGACACAGCCCCGCGCCCCTTCGGGGCGCTTGGTCAGCCGAAGGGGCGGCCCGTGATGATCGCCGCCACCGTCGTCCCTGGCGGGAAGGCACCCTCTGCCGCGAGGGCGACAAGGGCGTACAGCAACTTGGCGACATAGAGACGTTCGACAGGCAGGCCGTGGCGTTTCTCGAAGTCGTCGGCGAAGGCGTCCAGGGCGGGGGTGATGCGGGCGTAGCCGCCGAAGTGGAAGCGGTCGTCGAGGGTCCAGGTGCCGCGGGGGCCGCCGAAGGCCTGGGACTGGAGGGCCTGGACGTCGGCGGTCAGGAAACCTCCCTTCAGTACCGGAACGCCGAGTGCGCGCTGGTCGGGGGCGAGCCCCGCGGCCAGTCCGGCGAGTGTGCCGCCGGTGCCGCAGGCGACCGCGACGACGTCGGCGCGACCCCGCAGCTCCTCGCCGAGCGCCTGACAGCCGCGTGCGGCAAGGCGGTTGCTGCCGCCCTCGGGGACGACGTACGCGTCCTCGGCGCTCAACGCGCGCAGGACGGCCGCCAGGGTGTCGGGCTCGTACTTGCGGCGGTACGTCGATCTGTCGACGAAGTGCAGGCGCATGCCGTCGGCCGCGCACCGGGCCAGGGAGGGGTTGAGGGGGCGGTCGGCGAGTTCCTGGCCGCGGACCACGCCGACCGTGGGCAGGCCGAGGAGGCGGCCCGCGGCGGCCGTGGCCCGCAGGTGGTTGGAGTAGGCGCCGCCGAAGGTGACGACGGTGCGTCCGGCCGCCGCGGTGAGGTTCGGCGCGAGCTTGCGCCATTTGTTGCCGATCAGCTCCGGGTGGATCAGGTCATCGCGCTTGAGGAGCAGGCGGATGCCGTAGCGGGTGAAACGGTCGTCCGTGACCTCCTGCACGGGCGAGGGGAGGCGGGGGTGCAGGTCGGTGAGCGGGGAGGTGTCGGGGCCGGGCACCTCGCCATTGTCGCCGCCGAGCGCTCCGCTGGAAGTGCCGCGGTGTGCCGTCGGTCGGCTGCGGCGCCGTCGTGGCTGGTCGCGCCCACGCGGCGGAGCCGCACATCAGACACAGCCCCGCGCCCCTTCGGGGCGCTGCCGAACTGCAGTCGACTTCCCCCGGCCTGGTTTAGTTCAGCCGGTCCCGGATGCGCTGCCGCATCGCCGCCATGGTGAACCCGCGTGGGTCCACCTTCCCCGGCTGCCATTCCAGGTGGCCGATGACCGAGCGCTCCGTCCAGCCGTGGTGGCGGCAGACCGCGGCGGCGGCCCGCTCGATCGCCTCCAACTGGGCCGCTGGCCAGGGGTCCTTGCCGTCGCCGAGGTTCTCGCACTCGAAGCCGTAGAAGTGGCGGTTGCCGTCGGTGTTGGCCTCGTTGTCCGGCGGGAGCGCCTTCTCGGCGATCACCGCGCGCAGGACGTCGTCGTCGCCGAGACCCGCGTGGTTGGCGCGGCCGTAGCCGACCAGGTGGACGGTGCCGTCCTTGGTGATCACGCCCTGGCACAGGGGTCCCGGCAGACCCTCGTAGCCGTTCCGGCACAGATCGACCGTGTGCTTGCTGCCCTTGGTCACCGTGTGGTGGATCATCACGCCGTGGACCGGTCCCCACGGGCCTTTGTGGTTGCGGTTGTGATGCCGCCAGTCGCCGACCTCGACGACCTTTAAGCCTTCCGCACGCAATCTCTTCAGGAAGTTGTCCGCGGACATGGGTGGGGCCATGACCGTCTCCTTCGCACTGCGCGACGCCCGCCGGACGCGGTCGTCTGGTGATGGCGGTGGACGGGGTCCCCATGAATGCCCAAGCGGACCGTGATCCATTCCCGCTCTTTCGTGTAATAGCACCAGCACGCTCCGTGATGGAAGGCTTTGCCGTGCAGATCGATGCCCGGCGCAGATCGGCGCCGTTGCAGACCGGGAGGGCAATTCCACATGTCGGTAGGCGAAGAGGTCCGCACCGAGCAGGACAGGCCGCAGCAGAGTCTCGGCACGGCGGCCGCGCGGAACCTGGCCACCACCACCAAGTCCGTACCCCAGATGCAGGAGATCAGCTCCCGCTGGCTGCTGCGCATGCTGCCCTGGGTGAATGTAGAGGGCGGCACATACCGAGTGAACCGCCGCCTCACATACGCCGTGGGCGACGCCCGCGTGACGTTCGTGAAGACCGGCGACCGGGTCGAGGTCATCCCCGCGGAGCTGCGCGAACTGCCGGCCCTGCGGTCCTACGAGGACGAGGAGGTGCTCTCCGAGCTGGCCCAGCGGTGCCGGCAGCAGGAGTTCGCCCCCGGCCAGGTGATCGCCGAGTTCGGCAGTCCGACCGGCGAGGTGTATCTGCTCGCGCACGGCAAGGTCGAGAAGGTCGGCACCGGCCCGTACGGCGACGACGCGGGCCTCGGAGTCCTCGCCGACGGTGCCTACTTCGGCGAACAGGCGCTGCTGGACCCGGACGCCATCTGGGAGTACACGGCCCGCGCGCTCACCGCCTGCACGGTGCTCGTCCTCTCCCGCCAGGACGTCGAGCAGATCGCGGAGCGCGCCGACTCCCTGAGCGCGCACTTCGAGCAGCTGCGCGCGATCCCCGAGCAGCGGACCAACAAGTACGGCGAGAAGGAGATCGACCTCTCGGCCGGCCACTCCGGTGAACCGGACATCCCGCACACCTTCGTCGACTACGAGGCCAGGCCCCGTGAGTACGAACTGAGCGTCGCCCAGACCGTCCTGCGCATCCACTCGCGCGTGGCCGACCTCTACAACAAGCCGATGAACCAGACCGAGCAGCAGCTCAGGCTGACGGTCGAGGCGCTGAAGGAGCGCCAGGAGCACGAGCTCATCAACAACCGCGAGTTCGGACTGCTCAACAACTGCGAGTACGAGCAGCGCATCCAGCCGCACGACGGCGTGCCCGGCCCGGACGACATGGACGAGCTGCTCAGCAGGCGCCGCGGCACCAAGCTGTTCCTCGCCCACCCGCGCGCGATCGCCGCGTTCGGCCGCGAGCTGAACAAGCGCGGACTGGTGCCCGAGACCATCGACATCGGCGGCAACCGCATCCCCACCTGGCGTGGTGTCCCGGTGTTCCCGTGCAACAAGATCCCGGTCACCGACGCCCGTACGACCTCGATCATCGCGATGCGTACCGGCGAGTCCGAACAGGGCGTCGTCGGTCTGCACGCGACCGGGATCCCGGACGAGATCGAGCCGAGCCTGTCCGTGCGCTTCATGGGCATCAACGAACAGGCGGTCATCAACTACCTGGTGACGGCGTACTACTCGGCCGCGGTCCTGGTGCCGGACGCGCTCGGCGTCCTGGAGAACGTCGAGATCGGCCGCTGGTGACCGTCCCCGTCCGCACGCGGTGTCCCCGCCCGCCAGGGCGGGTACACCCTCGGGGTACGCGCCCAGCCGTAGCGGAAGCGCCACCGCCCGCAGACTCTCCGAGGCGATCCCATGGGTGAGTTCATGACGGAGGCGAAGCAACGCGCCCCTGGACCAAGGCGGTTCACCGAGACACCGGAAAGGCAAGGGCCCATCGCGAAGCGGACGGACTCCGGGCCCGACCGGCTCGACGGGCACGAGGCGCCGGCGATCCTGGAGCGCGCCCGGACCTCGGTCGACCCCGAACTGCGCGCCGCCGTCGAGTCGCTGCCCGGCTCCATGCGCCGTATCGCGCTCTACCACTTCGGGTGGGAGCACGCGGACGGCACACCGGCGGCGGGCAACGGGGGCAAGGCGATCCGTCCCGCACTCGTCCTCACTGCGGCCGCCGCGCTCGGCGGACCCGCGGCCCGGACGGCGGCCGTGCGGGCGGCCGCCGCGGTGGAGCTGGTCCACAACTTCACGTTGCTGCACGACGACGTGATGGACCGGGACACCACCCGACGGCACCGACCCACCGCCTGGACCGTGTTCGGCGACGCGGACGCGATCCTCGCCGGGGACGCCCTCCAGGCGCTCGCGCTGCGGCTGCTCGCCGAGGACCCGCATCCGGCGTCCGCGGCGGCCGGGGCCCGGCTCGCGGACTGCGTCGTCGAGCTGTGCGAAGGCCAGCACGCGGACGTGGCCATGGAGCGGCGCGGCCCCGACGAGGTCGGCCTCGACGAAGTGCTCGCCATGGCCGAGGCGAAGACGGGCGCGCTGCTCGGGTGCGCCTGTGCGCTGGGCGCGCTGTATGCGGGGGCGGCGAAGGAGGACGTCGAGGCGCTGGACGCGTTCGGTCGGGAGGCCGGGCTCGCCTTCCAGCTCATCGACGACGTGATCGGCATATGGGGCGACCCGTGCCGCACCGGCAAGCCGGCCGGAGCGGACCTGGCCGTCCGCAAGAAGTCGCTGCCGGTGGTCGCCGCGCTGGTCTCCGGCACCCCGGCCGCCGCCGAACTCGCCGAGCTCTACCGAGGGCCGTATCAGGAGGCCGACCTGGAGCGCACCGCACTGGCCGTGGAGCAGGCGGGCGGCCGTGACTGGGCGCAGGCCCAGGCAGCCGACCGTATGGCCCACGCCATGCGACAGCTCTCCCGGGCGGTCCCGGACCCGGAGGCGGCGGGCGGGCTGCTCGCGCTGGCGGAGTTCGTGACGCGGCGGAGCAGTTGAGGTCGGCCGACGTCACAGTGACCGGTCCTCCCGGAATGACCCCGGAGCCTCCGGGCCCGCGCGGCTCCTGACCCCGCGCGGTCGCCGGAGGCTCCGGTACGGCGGGCCCCGCGCATCCCCACGGTGCGCGGGGCTCGTCGATTACCGGCCAGAGGAGGGGAGCCCGGCCCTCTTGCCGCCCGAGGGCCGGGCGTGAACCGGATAGGCTTCAACGGCCATACGATCAAGGTCGGTTGAGGTGAAGGGGCGACACATGGGCGTGGCGATCCGGACGGCGGGCGAGGGCGACCGGGACCTGGTGGTCCGGCTCCTGGACGAGGCCTTCCAGGACGACCCGGTCAGCAGCTGGATCTTCCCCGGCGCCGCCTACCGCCGTACGACCCACCCCAAGCTGATGGCGGCCTTCACGGACGTCGTGCTCGCCGAGGGTCGGATCGACGTCACCGAGGACGGCACGGCCTGCGCGCTCTGGCTGTCCGTGCCGGCGGCGGACGAGGCGGACCCGGTCGACGCCCACGCCGACGACGACGAAGCCGCCCAGTTGCGCGAGGCTGTCGACCCCGACAACGAGCGCGTCGAGCTGATCGCGCGGCTGACGGCCGAGATCCACCCAGCGGACCGGGCCCACGCCTACCTGTGGATGATCGGCGTCGCGCCCGGTCACCAGGGCAAGGGCCTCGGCACCGGCCTCATCGCCGCGACCCTCGACCGCTGCGACCGTGAGGGGGTGCCCGCGTATCTGGAGGCGAGCAACGCACGTAGCCGCGGGCTGTACGAGCGGCTTGGGTTCGAGTTCACCGGCCGGGCGCTCGTCCTGCCGGACGGGCCGCGGATGTGGCCGATGTGGCGTGAACCTCGCTGAGTGCTCCGCTGGATGTGCGGTTCGTTTGCTGCGGGCCGGTGGGGGCTGGTCGCGCAGTTCCCCGCGCCCCTTCGGGGCGCTGTACCGCACCGGACTTGACAGGGCCCCGGGCCCGCTGATCACGTCTCCGGTGGCACCATCGCCGGGCGGCCGGCGTCGCGGGAGGACGGCGAGTTCGGCATCTGTCTGTGCGGCGGCTCGCAGATCGCGGGCGAACTGCTCGACGAGAACGGCGCGTCGTGCGGACGTACAGCAGGAAGCGCTGAGG
This sequence comes from Streptomyces sp. NPDC050211, assembly GCF_040656035.1. Classification (NCBI taxonomy): domain Bacteria; kingdom Bacillati; phylum Actinomycetota; class Actinomycetes; order Kitasatosporales; family Streptomycetaceae; genus Streptomyces; species Streptomyces sp. NPDC050211. The sequence goes on along the minus strand of NZ_JBFALC010000008.1, from coordinate 168,310 downwards.
CCCTTACCGCTCTACGCTTGGGACATGGACAGCGAAAAGCATGCCTGTCCCGTCTGTGGACAGCCCGTCGAAACAGTCGTCAAGCGCCACAAGACGCTGGGCGCATGGGTTCCGGTGTGGGTTCCGGGACCGTGCCACAACCCCGAGTGCAAGGCATACGTCGACACGGGCGCCGAGCCCGTCGAGGAGCCTGCGAAGGGCACACCGAAGAAGACCACGCCGACGAACACCGCCGCCAAGAAAAACTGAAGCCCGTGTCGAGAAGCGTCGGCCGGCTCCGACGTCCCCTGTGAGAGCCGCCCATCGGAGGGCGGCCCGAACCGAAGGAGCGGACTGATGAAGTATCTGGTGATGGTGCAGGGCTCGCAGGCGGACTACGAGGCGATGAAGGGCAACGCCTCCGCGCACTCCCCGGCCTGGACCGAGAAGGACATCCAGGCGATGTACGCCTTCATGAACGCGCTCAACGACGACCTCGCCGAGACCGGTGAAATGGTCGACGGCCAGGGCCTGGCCGAGCCCGCGAAGACCCGGCACGTCAGCCTGGACGCGGACGGCAAGCCCGTGATCACCGACGGGCCTTACGGCGAGACCAAGGAGCTGCTGGCCGGCTACTGGGTCCTGGACTGCGCGAGCCTGGAGCGGGTCACGGAGATCGCCGCGCGCATCCAGCGCTGCCCGCAGCCCGCCGGGGCGCCCCAGTACCCGGTGGTGATCCGGCCCATCCAGGACGGCTCCGGAGACATCTGACCGTGAGCGAGACCGTCGAGGACCTGCTGCGCCGGTGCGCGCCGCAGGTCCTCGGCGCGCTGGTCAGGCGGTACGGCCATTTCGACGCCGCCGAGGACGCCGTACAGGAGGCGCTGCTCGCGGCGGCCGGGCAGTGGCCGTCGGCCGGGGTTCCCGACAACCCGCGCGGGTGGCTGATCAGGGTGGCCTCGCGGAAGCTGACCGACGCGCTGCGCAGCGAGGAGGCGCGGCGGGCGCGGGAGGAGCGGGCGGCCGCGCTCGCCGTACGGGAGACGTCCGGCGAGGACCGCGCGCCGCGCGAGGACGACACGCTCTCCCTGCTCTTCCTGTGCTGCCACCCCGATCTGACCCCGCCCGCGCAGATCGCCCTCACCCTGCGCGCGGTCGGCGGTCTGACCACGGCGGAGATCGCCCGCGCCCATCTGGTGCCCGAGGCGACCATGGCGCAGCGGATCAGCCGGGCCAAGCAGAAGGTGCGGGGCGTGCGCTTCGGGCGGCCGGACAACTGGCAGGAGCGGCTGCCGGCCGTTCTGCAGACCCTGTATCTGATCTTCAACGAGGGGTACACGGCGACCTCCGGCACCAGCCTCCAGCGCCGTGACCTCGCCGGTGAGGCGATCCGGCTGACCCGGCGGGTCCACCGGCTGCTCCCCGAGGCCGGCGAGGTGTCCGGACTGCTGGCCCTGATGCTGCTCACCGATGCCCGCCGCGACGCGCGCACCGGCCCGCACGGCGAACTCGTCCCGCTCGACGAACAGGACCGCGAGCGCTGGGACAAGGCCGCGATCGACGAGGGCGTCGCCCTGGTCACCAAGGCGCTGGCGCGCGGACCCGCGGGCCCCTACCAGGTGCGGGCCGCCATCGCCGCCGTACACGATGAGGCGCCGTCCGCGGAGGCGACCGACTGGCAGGAGATCCTCGGCCTGTACGACGTGCTGGTACGGCTGGTGCCCGGTCCCGTCGAGCGGCTCAACCGGGCCGTCGCGGTGGCCATGGTCGACGGACCGTATGCCGGACTCGCGGAACTCGACGTACTGGAAGGGGCCTCCGGGCATCGGCGGGACGCCGTGCGGGCCCATCTCCTGGAGCGGGCCGGTGAACCGGAAGCCGCCCGCGCCGCCTACGAGTCGGCCGCCGCGCAGACCCTGAGCCTGCCGGAGCAGCGCTATTTGCAGGCGCGGACGGCCCGGCTCAGGCCATAGCCTCACTCCATGCCACACATCCTCCACATCACCGAACGCTCCCTCTGGGACGCCGCCCGCGCGCGGGGCACGTACGAGATGTCGACCCGCGGCCGGACCCTCCAGGACGAGGGCTTCATCCACTGCTCGACCCGCGCCCAACTCCCGCGCGTCGCCGAGTTCCTGTACGGCTCGTACGCCGGGCCCGATGAGCTGGTGGTCCTGGTCATCGATCCCGAGCGGCTCGACGTACCTCTGAAGTACGAGGCACCGGAGGGCGAGGGCGAGGAGTTCCCGCATGTGTACGGGCCCGTGCCGGTGGGCGCCGTGGTGGACGTGGAGGTGTGGGGGTGAGGGCTGGACGCCGTCGGTTATGGCGCTGGGCAGTCACCGTGTGGGCGGTCGCCGTCGTCGTCGGGGGTGGGCTGACGCTGTGGCTGCAGGATTCGGCGGAGCCGCCGGAGCCGTACGGCTGGGAGGAGACGGAGGATCCGGCGCCGCTGCTGCGGTCGGACGTGGAGTCTCTCTGCCCGTCTGCGACGTTTCGGCCGGAGGAGGACTTCGTGTGCGCGTACGCGACGATCCGTTAGCCCGGCAGCCCGCCCGTCTCCGGATCGCGGCCGGTCAGGCAGTACGTACCGCCCGCCGGGTCCCGCATCACCGTCCAGTGGCGGCCCGCGGCGACGAAGGACGCGCCCAGGCGCTCGTGCGCGGCGCGGGTCGCCGGGATGTCGGCGCAGGCGAGGTCCAGGTGGGCGGAGGCGGGGCGCTCCTCGCCGAGCCGCTGGAGCAGGATGCGGATCGGCAGCCCGGGCGGCGGCTTGAGCACATGGAACTCGGGGAGGGAGCCGGGCGCCGACGCCCACTCCGCCAACAGGTCGCTCCAGAAGGCGACTTCGAGCTCGTACAGCGATGGCGGTACGTCGACGCAGACCTGGTCGAGCCGGGTGCCGCGCACCACGGGCGGCCGTACCGACTCCCCGTGCCAGGGCACGGCGCAGAACAGTTGCCCGGCGGGGGAGCGGAGCACGGCCCAGTCGCCGTGGTCGGCGAGGACATCCGCGCCCGCTGTGAGCGCCGACGTCACCAAGCTCCGTACGTCGTCCACCGCGAAGTCGAGATGCGCCCCGCCCGCGCCGGAGTCGACCCCCTGGACCTTCACGCAGGCGTCCGCCGCGTCGGGGAGCAGGGTCGCGAACTCCCCGTGGTCGCCCCGTGGTTGTGACAGCTGTGTGTCCGTGACGGCCGTCCAGAACGCGGTGGCGCGGTCGAGGAGCCCGGCGGGGCGGTCGATGAAGGCGTAGGTCCAGCGGATGGTCATGGGGTGATCGTAGGACGGCGGGCCGTAGCCGCTCGGTCCGTTTTCCCGGTGGCCCGACGCTGGAATTTGCGGATGTTAAAGCGGACCCAGACGGAGCCTTTGCCTCCAGTTCGCCGGGTATTGGGAAGCGCTTGCTTTGCTCGAACAATGGATCACATCACGTTCCTCGTGGCGGTCGTCATCGTCACGGCGCTGGCCTTCGACTTCACCAACGGATTCCACGACACCGCCAACGCGATGGCGACGTCCATCGCGACCGGAGCGCTCTCACCACGGACAGCGGTGCTGGTGAGCGGTGTGCTGAACGTCGTCGGTGCCTTCCTCTCCACCGAGGTGGCCAAGACGATTTCCGGCGGCATCGTGGACGACACGCTCGTCACACCCGGGATGATCTTCGCCGGGCTGGTCGGCGCGATCCTGTGGAACCTGCTGACCTGGCTCGCCGGACTGCCGTCGAGTTCCTCGCACGCCCTGTTCGGCGGGCTGATCGGTGCCGTGTGGGTCGGTGCGGGTGCGAACGGCGTGCACTTCGACAAGGTCGTCGAGAAGGTGCTGATCCCGGCGGTGGCCTCGCCGGTCGTCGCCGGTGTCGCCGCGCTGATCGCGACGTACCTCGCCTACCGGCTCACCGCACGGGCCCGGGAGAAGACCGTGACCAAGGGCTTCCGGCTCGGGCAGATCGCCTCCGCCTCGCTCGTCTCCCTCGCGCACGGCACGAACGACGCGCAGAAGACCATGGGCGTGATCACGCTGACCCTGATCTCCGCGGGCGCCCTCGGCCACGACGCCGGTCCGCCGCTGTGGGTCATCGCGTCCGCCGGTCTCGCGATCGGCCTCGGCACCTACCTCGGCGGCTGGCGGATCATCCGCACCATGGGCAAGGGCCTGACCGAGATCCAGTCGCCGCAGGGCTTCGCCGCCGAGACCGCGTCGACCACCGTCATCCTCACCTCCGCCCACCTCGGCTTCGCCCTGTCCACCACCCAGGTCGCCTCCGGCAGCATCCTCGGCGCGGGACTGGGCAGGCGTCTTGCGGAGGTGCGCTGGGGAGTCGCCGGCCGGATGGTGATCGCCTGGCTCATCACGCTGCCCGCCGCGGCGATCGTCGGAGGCCTGGCCGCCGGCCTGGTCACGCACGGCGGGAACGTCGGTACGGCCGTGGTCGCGCTGGTCGCCGCCGCGGTCGCCACCGGCATCGTCGTCGCCTCGCGCCGCAACCCGGTGGACGCGAAGAACGTGAACGACCACCACGAGGTCTCGATCCGCACGGCGCCGGCGAGCGTCGGCACGGCCGCCTGAGCAAGGGGAGTTGACATGGAGCTGGACTGGAGCGCCCTCGGTCAGGTGGCCGCGGTGAGCCTCGGCGTCACCGTGGCCGTGGTGGTCGTCTTCGCCCTCGGTGTACTCGGGCTCGCCCGCGTCGAGGGGACGAGGGAGACTGACGAGGGTACCCATGCGCTCGGCCTCGCCCAGGCCGGACTCTGTTTTCTCGCCTGCGCGGCGGTCGTCGCGTACGGCATCTACCTGATCGTGCCGCAATTCCACTGAAGCGCCGAAGCCGGGGAGGGCGACAGGATGACCACGCCACTGCTGTCAGGACTGACGGTCGACTACAGCGACCTCGACGAGCCTGTTCTGATCAAGCCGGACGGAAACCCGGTCGAGACCTGGCGGGAGAACTACCCGTACGCCGAGCGCATGGAGCGCAAGGAGTACGAGTGGCACAAGCGGCTCCAGCAGATCGAACTGCTGAAGCTGCAGAGCTGGATCAAGGAGACCGGCCGCCGGCTCGTCATCGTCTTCGAGGGACGGGACGCGGCCGGCAAGGGCGGCACGATCAAGCGCTTCACGGAGCACCTCAATCCGCGCGGCGCACGGGTCGTGGCACTGGTGAAGCCCACGGAGCGCGAGCGCGGGCAGTGGTACTTCCAGCGCTACGTCGAACACCTGCCGACCGCGGGCGAGATCGTCCTGTTCGACCGCTCCTGGTACAACCGGGCCGGTGTGGAACGGGTGATGGGCTTCTGCTCGGACGACGAGTACTGGCGCTTCATGCGCCAGGCCCCGCTGTTCGAGCGGATGCTGGTCGACGACGGCGTGGACCTGATCAAGTTCTGGTTCTCGGTCTCGCAGAAGGAACAGATCACCCGCTTCACCATCCGCCAGGTCGACCCCGTACGGCAGTGGAAACTCAGCCCGATGGACCTGGCCTCTCTGGACCGCTGGGACGACTACACCGCCGCCAAGGTCGCCATGTTCCGCGAGACGGACACCGAACAGGCGCCCTGGACCGTGGTGAAGTCCAACGACAAGAAGCGCGCCCGCGTCGAGGCCATGCGCAGCGTCCTGGCCCGCTTCGACTACACCGACAAGGACCACGAGATCGTCGGCACGCCGGACCCGCGCATCGTGGGCGCGGCGGCGAACCTGCTGGAGGCGGGGGAGGACGACACGGAGCGCTGATCCGCCCCGGAAGGAAACGGGAAGGGCCCGGTCGGACACCCGACCGGACCTTTTCCATACGACGCCTGAGTACGCGTACTCAGGTCGGCTGCGTCGCTTCGCCCTGGCTCGCCCGGTCCGCGCTCCGCACTATGTGGGTGCTCCCCGTGTCGAGAGAGGTGCTTATGGGCCCTGACCTGGTACAACTGCGCGCCGCCACTGCGGAGGATCTGGAGTGGATTCATGAACTCCGTCACCGGGTCTACGCACGGGAGTTGGGCCAGCACGCGCCGGATCCGTCCGGGCGGCTGCGCGACGGGCTGGACGGCGACAACGTCTATCTGGTCGCCGCTCGCGGCGCGGCCCGGATCGGCTTCGTCAGCCTGACTCCGCCCTGGCTGGGGCGGTACGCGCTGGACAAGTACCTGACCCGCGACGAACTGCCGCTGCTGACCGACGGCGACCCGTTCGAGGTGCGCATCCTCACCGTCGAACCGCACCGGCGGTCCACCTCGGCGGCGGCCCTGCTGATGTACGCGGCCCTGCGCTGGATCGCCGCCCGGGGCGGTCGCCATGTGGTGGCGATGGGGCGTACCGAACTGCTCGACATGTACCGGGCGGTCGGCCTGCGCCCGGTCGGCCGTACGGTCCACAGCGGGGCGTTGACCTTCGAGGTGCTGACCGGCAGCGTGGCCGAGCTGACGAAGGTCGCGAGGGACCGTTACCGCACCACGCTGGAACGCCTGCGGTCCACCGTGGACTGGCAGTTGGACGTGCCCTTCGCACCCCGACCGGACGGCTGCGAACACGGCGGGGCCTCGTTCACCGCCATCGGCACCGACTTCCGCAGCCTGCACCGGCGCCACCAAGTGGTCGCGGCCGACGTGCTGGACGCCTGGTTCCCGCCGGCCCCCGGTGTGCGGGCGGCGCTGGCGGACGACCCGGCCTGGGTCGCCCGGACCTCCCCGCCGACCGGCGCCGAGGGCCTGTTGGCGGAGCTCGCCTCGGCCCGGGGCCTGCCTACGGAGACGCTCGCGGTCGGGGCCGGTTCGTCCGACCTGATCTTCCGGGCGTTCGGCCAGTGGCTGACCCCCGAGAGCAGGGTGCTGCTGATGGACCCGGGCTACGGCGAATACGCCCACGTCACGGAGCGGGTGATCGGATGCCGGGTGGACCGGTTCCGGTTGCGCCGCGAGGAGGGCTGGCGCATCGATCCGGACCGGCTGTCCGCCGCCGTCGCCTCGGGCCGCTACGACCTCGTGGTCGTGGTCAACCCGAACAACCCGACCGGCCGCCACGCGCCCGCCGCGGAACTGCGCTCGCTGATCGCCGCCGCACCGGCCCGGACCCGCTGGTGGATCGACGAGGCCTACCTGGGCTACGTCGGCCCGACCGAGTCGCTCGCCGACCTCGCGGCGGTGGACCCGCGGGTCGTGGTCTGCACGTCACTGTCCAAGATGTACGCGCTGTCCGGCATGCGGGCCGCGTACCTGGTGGCCGAGCCGACCACCACGGCGCGGCTACGACGATGGACTCCGCCTTGGCCGGTCAGCCTCCCGGCCCAGCTGGCCGCGGTCGCCGCCCTGCGCGACCCGGCGTACTACAGCGACCGCTGGCTCCGCACCCATGCGCTGCGACGGCAACTGGCCGCCGACCTGGGTGGGTTGGACGGTCTCGGCATGGTCGAGGAGGCAGTGGCCAACTTCCTCACCGTGACCTTGCCGACCGGTGGGCCGAGCGCGGCGGAAGTGGTGAGCGAATGCCGGCGCCACGATGTGTACGTACGCGATCTGTCGCCGCTGTCGCCGCGGTACGAGGGACGTACCGTCCGGATCGCGGTCAAGGACACGGTGGAGAACGCGCGCATCGTGGCGGCTTTTGAGGCCGCGCTGGACGCGCTGCGGCCTGGGCGGGCCTCGCTCTCCACCCTGGCTGCCGGATCCACTCGATGATCACTGTCGCCTCACTGGCGCCCTTCCTCGGTGGGGCGTTGGTGCTGGGCGGTATCGCGGTGGCGGTATCTCGGCGTCGCGAGCTGCTGATCCGGTGGTGCGCCTGGGCGGTCGGAGTGCCGCTGGTCACCGGTGCGTTCTGGCTGGGCCACCCGGGCACCGCGTCGATCGCCATCGTGGTGGGCGTGATCGGAGTGCTGGAGTTCGGCGGGCTGATGCGGCTGGCCTGGGTCGACCGGGTGGTCCTGGCCGCGGCGGTGACAGGCGTCGTGCTGGCCGCGTGGCTGGCACCCGGAGAGGTGCTGCGGGTGCTGGCGATCGGAGCGCTCGCGGTGGCCGCGGTGCCCCTGCTGGCCGGCGACGCCGACCACGGCCTGCGCCGGCTCTGCGCCGGTCTGCTCGGACTGGCCTGGCTGAGTGTGCTCGCCGCGCTGGTACCGCTCGGGGCAAGCGGGTTGGCGCTGTTCGTGGCGGTCTCGGTCGCCGACATCGTGGCGTACTTCGCCGGTCAACGGCTGGGCGGGCCACGGCTGTCCCCTCTGTCACCGGCCAAACGCTGGAGCGGAACACTCGCCGGCGCCACAGCCGGCGTCGGCACGCTCGCCGTGCTGTCGGCGCTGAGCTGGCCGATGGCGGTCGCGGTGGCGGTCGGAGGTCCGGCCGGTGACCTTCTCGAGTCCATGGTCAAGAGGGGTGCGCAGACGAAGGACGCGGGGCAGTGGCTGGCGGGGTCCGGGGGCCTGCTGGACCGGATCGACTCGCTGCTCATCGCGTTGGCGGTCCTGCTCGTGCTGCACTGACGGCACGTCAAGCCGCACCCGTAGGCGGGTGTCCTGCGGACTGTGTGCGGACGGACTGTGGGCGCGAACCGGAGTGCTCCTGGAGTCAGGCGGCAGCCGAGGCAGTATCACGGAAGGGCAGGACGCCCAGGGTCCGGCGGTCTCGACGTCGACGAGGACGGTCCCTCGGGTCCGCCCTGCAGGCCCATTACTCATGAGGACCCATGAGGTCTCACAGCAGCGTAGGCGCGTGGAATTCACCGAGGCCGGAGGCCAGGTCACGGTCCAGCCAGTAGCGGCGCGGCTCGGCGAGCATGACGTCGACGCTGACGGTGAGGATGCCGGGGATCTTGGCCAGCTCGTGGTCGATGAAGTGCGCCACGGCGGAGCGGTCGGTGACCAGACCGGTGGCGAGTACGGACATGTCGCTGGCGACGTGTGCGGCGAGCCGGGTCTGCGGGAGCCGGTCGATACGGCGCATGACGTCGGGGGTCTCGCCGGGGGCGACCCGCAGGCGGAGCATGAACGGGGTCTGGAAGCCGAGCCATTCCGAGACGATCTCCAGGCGTGGTTTGACCCATCCCTCGTCGAGGACCCGGCGGACGACGCGGTGCGCGGTGGAGGTGGCCAGGCCCGCGGCACGGGCGATGCTCGCGGCGGATGCGCGGCTGTCCTGCATCAGCTGGGCGACGACGGTGCGTTCGGCTTCGCTGAGCGGCTTGGCGGGGGGTGTCGCGGTCGCGGTGCCCTCGGGGCGGGCGTCGGCGAGTTCCAGCAGGTCGGCACGTTCGGTGTCGGTGAGGAACTGAGGGTCCCAGGTGTGGCCCCGGCGATGGGTGCTGAGGGCGGGCAGCGCTTTGACGCGGCGCACCCCGGGGACGGAGAACATCCGGTCGATCGCCTCGCTGGTCGCCGCCTCGGAGGGGGCGTGGACGACGGCGTAGAGGGGGTGGTCGCCGGAGATCTGTGCCAGGAGCTGGAGGTGGGGCAGGTCCTGGAGCCGGCGGAGGACGGCGAGCGGGGTTTCGCCGGTGATGTCCAGGAAGACGTGGACCGGCATCGCCGTGGAGTGCATGCCCCAGTCGGCCTGTCCGATCACGCGGATCATCCGGGCCTCGTACAGCCGGTCGTAACGGCGCTTGAGCGTGCTGGGGTCGGCGGACAGGATCCCGCCGATGTCGTCCCAGGTGGCGCGGGGTGCCAGGTGCAGCGCTCCGATGAGTCGACGGTCGAGATCGTCGAGGAGAGGGCGGGTCATAGTGCCTCACCTTAGACTGCCGATTAATCCCACTGTTACATCGAGGGTCTAGAGAATCTCTCATTCGACTGCCATTGTTCGCAGGAACATCCCTCAAGCGCACGAAGAGGTACCGATGAGTGCCACCGCGACCCCGCCCCAGCCGACCGAGCCACAGTCGAGAGTCCTGCGCGCCGCGTTCCGCGCGTTCGCGGGGATCGAGAGGGTCGGCAACAAACTGCCCAACCCGTTCTGGCTGTTCTGGATCCTCGCGGGGGTCGTCGCCGTCCTCAGCGCCGTACTGGCGGCGGTCGGCGTCAGCGCCGTGCACCCCGGCACGGACGAGACCATCAAGGTGGAGAACCTGCTCAGCAGGGACGGCATCACCATGGCCGTCGAGGGGGCCGTCGACAACTTCGCGGCCTTCCCGCCGCTGGCCACCATCCTCACCGTGATGTTCGGCATCGCCGTCGCCGAGAAGAGCGGGCTGTTCTCGGCCCTGCTGCGCCGGATGGTCGCGCGGGTGCCGGGCAAGTACCTGACCTTCGCCCTGTCGATGACGGCCATGGTCAGCCATGTGGCCGGCGACGCCGCCTACGTCACCCTCATCCCGCTCGGCGCACTCGTCTTCCGCGCGGCGGGCCGCAGTCCGGTGCTCGGCTGCATCGTCGCCTACGTCTCGATCTCCGCCGGCTACGACGCCTCCCCCTCGCTCACCACCACCGACGTACTGCTGTCGGGAATCTCCACCGCCGCCGCCCACACCATCGACGCGGACTACGTCGTCACCCCGGTGGCCAACTATTTCTTCGGCCTCGCTTCCTCGGTCCTCGTCGCCCTGGTGATCACGCTCGTCGTCGACAAGGTCCTCGCCCGCCGTACGGACCTGGAGCCCGACGAGCCGGTCGCCGCACTGAACGCCGACGAGCTGGAGGCGATCGAGGTCACCGAGCAGCAGCGCCGTGCGCTGCGGGTGACCGGGCTGGTCGCCCTGGGCTTCATCGCGTTCCTGGTGGTGGCGATGATCCCTTCGTCCTCAACGCTGCGCGGCGAGCACGGCGGCATCGTCGACTCCTCGCTGATCGGCGGGATGGCGCTCGTCCTGGGCCTGTTCTTCGCCGTGCTCGGCACCGTCTACGGCCGGATGACCGGCACCTTCTCCGCCTCCCGCGACATCATCGCCGCGATGGTCGACGGCACCCGCTCGATGGCCCCGATCCTCGTCCTCTTCTTCGCGATCTCCCAGTTCCTCGCGTACTTCAAATGGACGAACATCGGCGACATCCTCGCCGTCAAGGGTGCCGAGACGCTGCGTGACCTGGACATGAGCGGCTGGACCGTGCTGGTCGGCGTCGCCGTGCTGATCACGTTCATGAACCTCGTCATCACCAGCGGCTCCGCTCTGTGGGCACTGGCCGCGCCGGTGATCGTGCCCATGCTGATGCTCGTCGGCATCGACCCCGAGACCACCCAGGCCGTCTACCGCGTCGCCGACTCGGTCACCAACTGCGTCACGCCGATGAGCCCGTACTTCGTGATGGCGCTGGGATTCATCCAGCAGCATCGCAAGTCCGCCGGCATCGGCACCCTGGCCTCCTTCACGATCCCGATCGCCGCCGTCGTCTGGGTCGTCTGGGTCGCGTTCTTCGTGGCTTGGTACCTGCTGGGCATCCCCTTCGGCGTCAGCTGAACCCGCCCTGCCGCCAAGAAGCACCACCCCCCACACCTTCGTACGAGAAAGCAGATCATGACCGCATCGCCCGCTGCCGCCCTCACCGCCCGTGCCCAGGAGGTCGCGTCGGAGACCGTCACCGACATCCTGACCCTCGTCCGCCACGAGACCAGCAGCTACGACCTGCCCGCCCTCGCTGCGGGCCTGGACCTCCTGCGCGAACTGGCCGTCCACCGGCTCGGCCGGCCCGACCACGAACAGCGCCACCCCGGCGGCGAGTGCGGCGACACCCTCACCCTCACCTACACCGGCACCGGCCCCGGGCACGTCGCGCTTGTCGGCCACTACGACACCGTATGGCCGACCGGAACGTTCGCCGGATGGGAGCAGCCGGAGGCGTCCGAGGACGGTCGGGAGAAGCTCAGCGGGCCGGGCATCTTCGACATGAAGACCGGCCTGGCCCAGGGCATTTGGGCCCTGAAGCTCGCCCGCGAGAGCGGCGCCCCGGCCCCGGTCCCCACCGTCACCTTCCTCTTCAACGGCGACGAGGAGATCGGCTCCCTGTCCTCCCGCCCAGTGATCGAGGAGATCGCGCAGAAGGCCGACGTCACGCTGGTGCTGGAGCCGACCGCCCACGGCGCGGTCAAGACCGCCCGCAAGGGCTCCGGGATCTTCAAGGTCACCGCCACCGGCGTCGAGGCACACGCCGGGCTCGCGCCGCAGGACGGGGCGAGCGCGATCACCGCGCTGTCCGAGTTCGTCCTCGCCGCCGCGGCCGTTGCTGCCCCCGGGAGGGGTACGACGATCAACACCGGGCTCATCAGTGGTGGTTCGGCCACCAACGTCGTGGCCGGACAGGCCACCGCGAGCATCGACATCCGGGTCAGCAGCGAGGCCGAACAGGCCCGTGTGGACGCCGAGTTCGACGCCATCAAGGTCAGCGACCCCCGAGTCCGCATCGACATCGACCACGCCTGGAACCGCCCACCCATGACCCTCAACGCCGCCTCCGCCCCCCTCCTCGACCTCGCCCGCGAAGTCGCCCGCGCACAGGGCCGCGACGACCTGCCCGACGCCGCCGTCGGCGGCGCCAGCGACGCCAACTTCGTCGCCGCCCTCGGCCTGCCGGTCCTGTGCGGCATGGGCGCGGTCGGCGACGGCGCCCACGCCCGGGGCGAATTCATCTACCCCGACACCGTCCCCGCGCAGACCGCCCTGGTCGCCGGCCTGCTGGCACGACTTGCCCAACCCCTGCACGGCTGAGCCATGGCCCACCCTGGCAACCGGGCGGCCTCCCGCGAGGTGATCGGTGGAGGGTGCTTGAGGTGGTGTCCACGAAGTTCTCCGGGACTGCGTCGGCTCGCACCTGGACACGATTGTGGCTTGGGCCGGACAGTGAATGGCGGACACCTCAGCGGCTTGACCGCTCTCTGCAGGCTTCCGCCAGCAGTGGGTAAGGCTGGTACGACTCCTCGCCGTAGCCCCGGAGGTCCTGACGTGACCGAACTTTCCTCCGCGCAAGACGCCGCCGTCACCGACCGGGCCCTCCTCGCCGGGCGCGCGTACAGCAGCGACCGGGACCTCGCCGCACGTCAGGCGCTCTACGAGTGGAAGACGCCCCGTTACGACCTGCCGGGCATCGTCGCCGAGCAGTTGAGGGAAGTGCGGGGACGGGTCGTCGATGTCGGCTGCGGCAACGGCCTGTACGTTCGACGACTCCGCCGGGACAGGCCCGACCTGGCCGTGCTGGGCCTGGACATCTCTCCAGGCATGCTCGCCGGTGTGCCTGGCCCGGTCGTCGGGGCGGACGTTACCCATCTGCCGCTGCCGACGGCGAGCGTGGGCGCGGCGTTGGCGATGCACATGCTCTACCACGTCCCCGACATCGCCCGGGCGGTCCGGGAGTTGGCCCGCGTCGTCGGGGGTGACGGGCTGGTCGTCGTCTCCACCAACAGCGACCGCGACAAGCCGGAGCTCGAGGACCTGTGGCAGCGGGCCGCCGGCGACGTCCTCGGCACCGGACGCGGCCCGGCCCGTATCGCGCTCAGTGCCCGCTTCTCGCTGGAGAAGGCCCCGGCCTTCCTCGGCGAGGAGTTCCGTCGCGTGGAGACGATCGAGCTGCCCGGCACCATCACCGTCCGCGAACCCGAGCCCGTCATCGCCCACATGGCCTCGTATCAGGCGTGGGCCGACCAGCACGACGTACCGTTCGAGGAGACCATCGACAGGGCTCGTGTCATCCTCGCCGAGCACATCGCGCAGCAGGGCGCCTACGAGATCAACTGCCGAGCCGGCATTCTCGTTTGCCGTCGCTGAAGGGACGCACGCGACGCCGAAGGGGCCCGGTCGGACAGCCGACCGGGCCCCTTCATGCTGCTCGTCGACCCGCGATGGTGCACCGATCGCCGGTCGATCGAAGCCGACTTGACGTCAGGCCTTCTTGGTCTCCCAGAAGATCTTGTCGATCTGGGCGATGTAGTCGAGGGCCTTCTGGCCGGTCGCCGGGTCGGTGGAGGCCTTGGCGGCCGAGAGGGCCTTCAGGGCGTCGTTGACCAGCTGGTGCAGCTCCGGGTACTTCTCGAAGTGCGGGGGCTTGAAGTAGTCGCTCCAGAGCACCGAGACGTGGTGCTTGGCGAGTTCGGCGCGCTGCTCCTTGATGACGGTGGCGCGGGCCTGGAAGTGCGGGTCGTCGTTGGCGGCCATCTTCTCCTGCACGGCCTTCACCGACTCCGCCTCGATGCGGGCCTGGGCCGGGTCGTACACACCGCAGGGCAGGTCGCAGTGTGCGCTGACCTTGACCTTGGGGGCAAACAGGCGGGAAAGCATGGAGCATTCCTTCCTCGTGATCGTCTTCTCAGGTGGGACATTACTCCCTGCAAGACGGGTTTTCGCGGGTGCCCCCATGGGCTTAGGACAAAAGTCCCGGGTGAGACTGAGACTGGTGGAGGATCGAACCGGGGAGGTGCCGGGCATGCCGGAGCTGTCGCAGGAGACCGAGCGCGGGAGGTCGTTCCTGCCATTCGGGGTGGCCGAGGTGACCGGGCCGTCGATGGTGCCCACGCTGTATCACGGAGACCAGCTGGTGGTGCAGTGGGGAGCCAGGGTCGGGCCGGGTGACGTCGTCGTCCTGCGGCATCCGTTCCAGCAGGACCTGCTCGTCGTCAAGCGGATCGCGGAGCGGCGCGAGGGCGGCTGGTGGGTGCTCGGGGACAACGCGTACGCCGGGGGCGACAGCACGGATTACGGGGCCGTCCCCGAGGAGCTGGTGCTCGGAAGGGTGCGTTTTCGGTACCGACCGCTCAAGCCCGGTCAGCGCTCGCCGTTCGCGCTGGTGCGCTGGGCGGTGTCGGCCGCCAGGCCCGTCTTCTCCGACCGGTCGGCCTCCAGGCGCTTGCGGGCGCGGTAGGCGGCCACGTTGGCGCGGGTGGCGCAGCGGTCCGAGCAGTAGCGCCGGGAGCGGTTGGTCGAGGTGTCGAGGTAGGCGTTGCGGCAGGGTGCCGCCTCGCACAGGCCGAGCCGGTCCACGCCGTACTCGGTGAGGTGGAAGGCCAGGCCCATCGCCGCGATGGCCGCGTAGCCCGCCGTCGCGTTCGACGGGTGGTCCGCGAGGTGCATGTGCCACAGCGGGCGGCCGTCGTCGTCCCGGAAGTCGTGTCCGGAGATCTGCGGGCTCACCGGGAACTCCAGGAGCAGGGAGTTCAGCAGGTCGACGGCCAGGGTCTCGTCGCCCTTGTCCGCCGCCTCGAAGACCGCGCGCAGCCGCCCCCGGACCGAGCGGAACCGTGTCACGTCCGCGTCGGTGGCCCGGCGGGCCGCCGACTGGTTGCCGCCGAACAGGTCGCGGACGGCCTCGACCGAGGTCAGTGAGTCCTTGCCCCGGGCCGGTTCCTCGCTGTTGACGAGACGGACGGCGTAATCCGAGTAATAGGCCAGTTCCACTTGTAGTCCTTACGGAGGCGTTCTATGGTCATGCTGCGGTCGGGGTAACAGCCGGTCGTGCTTCCAGGGTATTACGTGACGGGTATCACGTGACATGGGCGACGGAGGGTCTCGATGACGGACACCGACACCACCACCACGACCGGGGCCGACTGGCAGGCCTGGCAGGAGAGCTGGGACCGGCAGCAGGAGTGGTACATGCCGGACCGGGAGGAACGCTTCAGGATCATGCTCGACATGGTCGAGGCCCTCGTCGGCCCCGCCCCACGCGTCCTCGACCTCGCCTGCGGCACGGGAAGTATCACGGCCCGGCTCTTCGCCCGGTTCCCGGACGCCACCAGCACCGGCGTCGACCTCGACCCGGCGCTCCTCGCCATCGCCGAGGGCACCTTCGCGGGCGACGACCGCGTCACCTTCGTCACCGCCGACCTCAAGGACCCGGACTGGCCGGCGAGGCTGCCGCATCAGTCGTACGACGCCGTCCTGACCGCCACGGCCCTGCACTGGCTGCACAGCGAACCCCTCGCGGCCCTCTACGGTCAGGTCGCGGGTCTCGTCCGCGACGGTGGTGTCTTCATGAACGCGGACCACATGATCGACGACGCGACGCCCCGGATCAACGCCGCCGAGCGGGAGTTGCGGCACGCGCGCATGGATCAGGCCAAGGCCGACGGCGCCCTCGACTGGGCCGAGTGGTGGCAGCTCGCGGGCAAGGACCCCGTCCTCGCCGAGCCCACCGCCCGCCGCTTCGAGATCTACGGCGAACACGCCGACGGCGACATGCCGTCCCCCGCCTGGCACGCGCGCGTACTGCGCGAGAAGGGGTTCGGGGAGGCACGGGCGGTGTGGTGCTCGCCTTCGGACACGCTGCTGCTGGCGCTGAAGTAGAGCCCCGAACTCCGCTGAAGCGGCCACATGCCAAAGGGGCGGTACGGAACCTCCGTACCGCCCCTTTTTCGTACGACCGTCAGAGCACCTTCGACAGGAACGCCTGCGTCCGCTCGTGCTGCGGGTTGGTCAGGACCTCGCGCGGGTCGCCCGACTCGACGACCACGCCGCCGTCCATGAAGACCAGGCTGTCGCCGACCTCGCGGGCGAAGCCCATCTCGTGGGTGACGACGATCATCGTCATGCCGGACTCGGCGAGGTCGCGCATGACGTCGAGGACGTCGCCGACCAGCTCCGGGTCGAGGGCCGAGGTGGGCTCGTCGAAGAGCATCAGCTTCGGGTCCATCGCGAGGGCCCGGGCGATGGCGACGCGCTGCTGCTGGCCGCCGGAGAGCTGGGACGGGTAGCTCTTCGCCTTGTCGGCGAGGCCCACCCGCTCAAGCAGCTGGCCCGCACGCTCCCGCGCCTCGGTCCTGCCAACGCCCTTGACCTGCACCGGCGCCTCGATGATGTTCTCGAGAGCCGTCATGTGCGGGAAGAGGTTGAACCGCTGGAACACCATGCCGATGTCCCGGCGCTTCAGCGCGACCTCGCTGTCCTTGAGCTCGTACAGCTTGTCCCCCTTCTGGCGGTAGCCGACCAGCTCTCCGTCGACGTACAGGCGACCGGCGTTGATCTTCTCCAGGTGGTTGATGCAGCGGAGGAAGGTCGACTTGCCGGAGCCGGAGGGGCCGATGAGGCAGAAGACCTCGCCGGACTTCACCTCCAGGTCGATGCCCTTGAGGACCTCGACCGGGCCGAAGGACTTGTGGACGCCTTCGGACTTGACCATTGCGGTGGTGCTCATCGGTCAACGCCTCCAGGCCGAGAGGGACAGCATGTTCGCCTTGATCTTCTGGAACGGCGTGTCCGGGAGCGTACGGCTCGAACCGCGGGCGTAGTACCTCTCCAGGTAGTACTGGCCGACGCTGAAGACCGAGGTCAGCACCAGGTACCAGGCCGCGGCGAGGAACAGCATCTCGGCCGGGGCGCCGGAGGTCTGGCCGATGTCCTGCGCGACGCGGAGCAGCTCCGAGTACTGGACGACCGACACCAGCGAGGTCGTCTTCAGCATGTTGATGACCTCGTTGCCCGTGGGCGGCACGATCACGCGCATCGCCTGCGGGACGACGATCCTGCGCAGCGTCTTGCCGTGGGTCATGCCCAGCGCGTGCGACGCCTCGGTCTGGCCCTCGTCGACCGAGAGCAGACCGGCCCGGCAGATCTCCGCCATGTACGCGGCCTCGTTGAGGCCGAGGCCGAGCAGCGCGGTCAGGAACGGGGTCATGAACTGCGACCACTCGTCCTTGTAGACCGGCCCGAGGTTGATGTACTCGAAGACCAGGCCCAGGTTGAACCAGACGATGAGCTGGACCAGGACCGGGGTGCCGCGGAAGAACCAGATGTAGAACCACGCGATGGACGAGGTGACCGGGTTCTTCGACAGGCGCATCACCGCCAGCAGAATGCCGCCGACGACGCCGATCAGCATGCACAGCACCGTGAGCAGGAGCGTCTTGCCCACGCCGCTGAGGATGCGGTCGTTGAAGAAGTAGTCCGGGATCGCGCCCCAGTTGATCCTGCCCTGGGAGAACGCGTAGATGACCCCGCCCAGCAGGGCGAGGGCGATGACGGCGGAGATGTACCGCCCGTAGTGACGGACCGGAATGGCCTTGATGGCCTCCGGGCCGGCCGGCGGGGTGTCCGCCGGCCCGTCCGTCTTGTCGATGTCAACAGTCACGGATGTTGCCTTTCAGTGCCCGCAGTCCTGCGGTCACTTGCCGCCGTTGATGGTGGCTTCCTTGACAGCGCCGTCCTCGACGCCCCACTTCTTGATGACCTTGTCGTACTCGCCGTTCGCGATGATCGCGTCCAGCGCGGCCTTCAGCGCGTCCCGCAGCTCGGTCTGGTCCTTGGCGACCGCGATGCCGTACGGCGCCGCCTCGACCTGCTCGCCGACCAGCTGGAAGTCCTTGCCGCCGCCGGAGGTCTTCACGGCGTACGCGGCGACCGGGAAGTCGGAGGAACCGGCGTCGGCGCCGCCCGCGCGAAGGCGGGTCTGGGCCTGCTGGTCGTTGTCGAACGACTCGATCTTGATCGTCTTGCCGCCGGTGCACTTCTTCGCCTCGGCCTTGGCGAGGTCCTCGGAGACCGTGCCGCGCTGCAGCACGATCGTCTTGCCGCACAGGTCGGACCAGGTCTTGATGCCCTGGTCGTCGCCCTTCTTCGTGTAGATCGAGACACCGGCTGTGAAGTAGTCGACGAAGTCCACGCCTTCACCGACCTTCTTGCCGGTGTCCGAGTCGATGCCCTCCTGGCGGTCCTTCGTGTCGGTCATCGCGGACATCGCGATGTCGTACCGCTTGGAGCGCAGACCCGTGATCAGGGTGTCGAAGGTGCCGTTCTCGAACTCGAACGTCACACCGAGCTGCTTGCCCATGGCGGCAGCCAGGTCCGGGTCGATGCCGACCGTCTTGCCGGAGCTGTCCTTGAACTCGACCGGCGCGTACGCGATGTCGGAGCCGACCTTGATGACGCCCTTGTCGCGGATTTCCTTGGGCAGCCGGTCGGCCAGCGGGGCGGACACGGCGGTGTCGCCGCCGTCCGAGCCGGCGTCCTCCGTCTGGTCACCGCAGCCGGTGAGCAGTAGTGCGCCTGCGACCGCGATCGAGCCGACCGCTGCCAGGCGGGAGCGCGTGGCGGTCGTGCGACGGGTGGAGCGTGCGGTCATGGTGGGTTCCTCCGGCGGATGGGTGGAGTTGCCGATGGGGCGGACGGCTGCCGATGGGCTCGGTAGTCGCCTGGGTCTTGGGTCGACCAGAGCACACCGATCGACGAGAGCACTCGCCTTCGAGTGTCGCGACCTTGTGTGATTACGGCATCTTGCCATTCGGACTACGCCATTCAGGGCGCCCCTCATGTCAAAATCGGATAACGGGTGACCCCCGAACCGCCCCAGGTCGGACATCGTGGCCGGACCTTCTGCGGGAATCCCTCGTTCCGGCCGGAAGATCTTCGGTGTCAGACGGTGGCCCAGGACTTGTCCCGATATGGAGCCATGAGTCATGTCACCGGCATGTGACCTTCGCGTTATGGACTCGTCGTCGGCACGGTGTGTCCGGTAAGAAGGTTCTTTACACCCCTCATCCGGGGCTCAGGGCGCGTGTGCGGCGCGCCCGTCGCGTATGTGCCCGTACGCATCACCTGACAAGGGCCTTACGCGGTGCCCGCCCGCTCCTCAACCAGGAGTGGCCACCCTCAAACCATGAAGACCTAAGGGGTAAACCAACGTGGCAGCGGAGATCGTCAATCCTCGCAGCGACAGCACTACGGACCAGGACGGAGGGGGCGAGCCCCTCGATTCCTTCGATCCGGCATTCGCGCTGCACCGCGGCGGCAAGATGGCCGTGCAGGCCACCGTGCCGGTCCGGGACAAGGACGACCTGTCCCTCGCGTACACGCCCGGCGTCGCCCGCGTGTGCACCGCCATCGCCGAGCAGCCGGAACTGGTCCACGACTACACGTGGAAGTCGTCCGTGGTCGCGGTGGTGACCGACGGTACGGCCGTGCTGGGGCTCGGCGACATCGGGCCGGAGGCCTCCCTTCCAGTGATGGAGGGCAAGGCGATTCTGTTCAAGCAGTTCGGCGGCGTGGACGCGGTCCCGATCGCGCTGGACTGCACCGGTGTCGACGAGATCATCGAGACCGTGGTGCGGCTCGCGCCGTCGTTCGGCGGCGTGAACCTGGAGGACATCTCGGCGCCCCGGTGCTTCGAGATCGAGCGGCGGCTGCAGGAGCGGCTGGACATCCCGGTCTTCCACGACGACCAGCACGGCACGGCGGTCGTGACGCTGGCGGCCCTGCGGAACGCCGCGCGGCTGACGGGCAAGGGGCTCGACGAGCTCCGGGCCGTCATCTCCGGTGCCGGGGCCGCGGGTGTAGCCATCGCGAAGATGCTGGTCGAGGCCGGGATCGGGGACGTCGCGGTGGCCGACCGCAAGGGTGTCGTCTCCGGTGACCGGGAGGACCTGACGCCGGTCAAGCGGGAGCTTGCCGAGCTGACGAACAAGGCCGGGATCACCGGGTCGCTGGAGGCGGCGCTGGAAGGCGCGGACGTCTTCATCGGGGTCTCCGGCGGTACGGTCCCGGAGGCGGCGGTCGCTTCCATGGCCGAGGGTGCGTTCGTGTTCGCCATGGCCAACCCGAACCCCGAGGTGCACCCGGATGTGGCGCACAAGTACGCGGCGGTCGTCGCGACCGGGCGCTCGGACTTCCCGAACCAGATCAACAACGTGCTGGCGTTCCCGGGGATCTTCGCGGGCGCGCTGCAGGTGCGGGCGTCCCGGATCACCGAGGGCATGAAGCTGGCGGCCGCCGAGGCGCTGGCCGCGGTGGTCGGGGACGACCTCGCCGCCGACTACGTGATTCCGTCGCCCTTCGACGAGCGGGTCGCTCCCGCGGTGACCGCGGCGGTGGCCGCGGCTGCCCGGGCCGAGGGCGTGGCTCGTCGCTGAGGCAGGTGTGAGGTTTTGGCCCCGTCCGGTTGGGCGGGGTCATTTCTTTTCTCTTTTCTTTGCCTGGTCGTGGGGCCGTTCGGGTGGTTGTGGGGTGCCGCCGTGCCACACGCCCGTGCGCGTTCGTGCAAGAGGGCAAGTGTCACAGGGCCCTGTTGTTCCGTGGGCCCCGCACGCCCCCTATCGTCGAGCCCATGTTCGCCGCATACGCTGCCCGAATCGACCGTGACCAGCCGCTGACCGGCCTGGAGTTGGGGGAGCGTCCGGCTCCCGAGGCTCGTGCCGGCTGGAGCGTCGTCAACGTCAGAGCCGCCTCCCTCAACCATCACGACCTGTGGTCCCTGCGGGGCGTGGGCCTCACGGACGACCTGCTGCCGATGATCCTCGGATGCGACGCCGCGGGTGTCGACGAGGACGGCAACGAGGTCGTGCTGCACTCCGTCATCGGTCAGAGCGGGCACGGGGTCGGCCCCAAGGAGCCGCGCTCCATCCTCACCGAGCGGTACCAGGGAACCTTCGCCGAGCAGGTCGCCGTACCGACGTGGAATGTGCTGCCGAAGCCCAAGGAGCTGTCCTTCGAGGAGGCCGCCTGTCTGCCGACGGCCTGGCTGACGGCGTATCGGATGCTGTTCACCAATGCCGGGGTGCGGCCGGGGGACTCCGTGCTCGTGCAGGGGGCCGGCGGCGGGGTCGCCACGGCCGCGATCGTGCTGGGTAAGGCGGCGGGGCTTCGGGTCTTCGCCACCAGCCGGGACGAGGCCAAGCGGAAGCGGGCCGTGGAGCTGGGGGCGGTGGAGGCCGTGGAGTCGGGGGCGCGGCTGCCGCAGCGGGTCGATGCCGTGATCGAGACCGTGGGCGCCGCCACCTGGTCGCACTCCGTGAAGTCGCTGCGGCCCGGGGGCACTCTCGTCATCTCCGGTGCGACGAGCGGTGACCGTCCTTCGCATGCCGAACTGACCCGGATCTTCTTCCTGGAGCTCAAGGTAGTGGGGTCGACGATGGGGACCAAGGACGAGCTGGAGGATCTGCTCTCCTTCTGTGCCGCCACGGGCGTGCGTCCCGTGATCGACGAGGTGCTTCCGCTGGACCGCGCTCGCGAGGGCTTCGAACGGCTGGAGTCCGGTGAGCAGTTCGGCAAGGTCGTGTTCACGAACGGCTGACGGTTTCGTTTTCGCTGTACGCCAAGGGCCGACCCGATACCGGGCCGGCCCTTGGCGTGTGTCAACCATGGTTGACAAGTGGGTGATGTCAACGTAGGTTGACGTCATGACCGAAGCAACGGATCTCGCCGAGCGTGCGGGTGATCGCGACCCCCGGGTCGGGCTGCGGGCCGTCGCCGCACTGCGCCGGCTGCTGGAGCAACTGGAGGCGGTGCAGGTGCGCAGTGCGCGCAATCAGGGCTGGTCGTGGCAGGAGATCGCCGCGGAACTCGGTGTGAGCAGGCAGGCCGTGCACAAGAAGTACGGGAGGAATTGATGTTCGAGCGGTTTACGAAGGACGCCCGGGCAGTGGTGGAGGCGGCGGTCGGGCACGCCGAGCGGGAGGGGGCGTCGCACGTCGACACCGAGCACATGCTGCTCGCCCTGCTGGACCGGGAGGGCAGCCGGGGCTCCTTCGCGCTGGCCTCGCTGCTCGGCAACGCCCCGGACGGCAAGGAGTCGGTGCGGGGTGCCGTCGTCGAGGCGCGGCGGCTGGGCGGGCTGTCGCGGGCCGACGCCGACGCGCTCGCGGGACTGGGGATCGACGTCTCGGAGATCGTCGCCCGGGTCGAGGAGGTGCACGGTGTCGGGGCGATGTCCGGAGATCGGCGCAGCAAAGGGTGGTTCGGGCACCGTCCCTTCAGCCGGGCTGCCAAGGACACGCTGGTGGAGGCCCTGCGGGTCGCTACCGGGCGCCGCGACCGGCACATCGGCGACGAGCACCTCCTCCTCGCTCTGGCCGCCCGGCCCGGCGTCCCCGCCGAGGTCCTCGCCGATCACGGAGCGACGTACGAGGCGCTGACGCGTGTGCTGTACGGCGGGGGAGAGGCGAAGGCCGGCTGACGGGGTGGGGCGCCCGGCGGGGAGCACCGGGCCGGGCCGGGTCGGGCCGGCGATCAAGGAGGGGCGTTTCCTTCGGCAGTGCGGCTGACCCCGGTCGCCGCACTGCCGAGGGAGGGAGGCCTCATCCCTTCGGTGTCCGCAGCAGCGCCCCGATATGTGCCGCCGCCGTCGACAAGTGGCGGCGGGTGTCGCGGAGTTGGTCGGCCGTGACGCCATGGTCGCGGGCCGCGTCGCGGATGTCGTCGCGGAAGCGGTCCAGCAGACGGTCGAGGTCGCGGGCCGGGTCGCCGGTGGGGGCCTCGTGGGCCCAGGAGGGTTCGAAGTCGGCCGGGAAGTCCTCGGGGGTGTCGGAGTACTCCGGCTCGGCCGGCTCCGACTTGGCGGTGCCGGTCCGGCCGAAACCGAAGTCCCTGCCGAACTCCTTGCCGTAGTCCTTCCCGAACTCGCCGAACTCCCTGGCCAGTTCCGTCAGGCCTTCGCGCACGCCCGTCGGCCAGTCGCCCCGTGCGAAGTGGTCCTGCACCTGCTCCTGGACCCGTCGGGCGATGCGCTGCACCTCCTCCTGCGCCTGCGCCCGGGCCCGGTCCTGGGCCTCCTTGGCCTGGCGCCGGGCCCGCTGGGCCTCCTCGCGGGCCCGGCGGCTCTCGTCCTTGGCACGCCTGGCCTGCTCCTTCCACTCCTGCTTGACGCGACGCATCTCCTCCTTGGCCGCGCGCCAGGACTCCTTGTCGGCGTAGTCCGCGAAGTCGCCGAGCGGGCCGTCCTGTTCGGCGTGCGCCTGGGTGCCGGTGCCCCGGCGGGCCTCGCTCGCCGCCGCTCGCATCTCGCGCCGCAGGTCGCCCGCCGCGCCGCGCACATCGGCCTGGATCTCGGCGGCGAGTTCCGCGACGGACTCCCGGATCTCCAGCTCCAGGTCGGCCAGTTCACCGCTGCGATCGGCCAGTTCGGCGCGGCCCGCGTCCGTGATGGCGTACACCTTGCGGCCGCCCTCGGTGGTGTGGGTGACCAGGCCCTCGGCCTCCAGCTTGGCCAGGCGCGGGTAGACGGTGCCCGCCGAGGGGGCGTACAGGCCCTGGAAGCGGTCTTCGAGGAGCCGGATCACCTCGTAGCCGTGGCGCGGCGATTCGTCCAGCAGCTTCAGCAGGTAGAGGCGGAGGCGGCCGTGGGCGAAGACGGGAGGCATGTCAGAGCACCTTCTTGTCGGTCGTGCCGTCGGCCGGGGCGCTGGTGGCGCCGGCGCCCGGACCGGAAACGGAATTGTCCCCCGAGCCGGCCTGTGGTCCGTCCGCCGGGTCATCGTGTGGACGGTTCGCCGATTCGTCGTGTGGACGGTCCGCCGGGGTGCTCTGTTGCCCGTTTGCCGGGGCGGCGTCCCTCGGGATGTCCGCCGGTCCGGCCGGTGAGTCCCACGGCTCTTCCTCCTCGTCCTCCCTGGGCGGGCGGGGCAGCAGTGCGATGGAGCCGGAGACGGTGGTCGCGCGGAGCTTGCCGTTGCCCGGGCCGAGGCGGCCGGTGATCTTGTGGGCGCCCCACTGGCCGTGGACGCGGAGTCCTTCGAAGGCGTTGGAGATCGTCCCGCTCGCGGTGTTCGCCTCGACCTCGGCGTCCGCACGCTGCGGCAGCCGGATGGCGATCTCGCCGGAGACGCTGGTCAGCCGTACATCCGTGGGGCCTTCGGGATCCAGGTCGACGATCATGGAGCCGCTGACCGAGTCGGCCCGCACGGAGGAGCCCGAGCCCTCGACCACGGTGAGGTCGCCGGAGACCGAGTTGAAGCGCAGATCGCCGGTGACGGCCTGGGCCTCCAGATTCCCGGAGACCGTGTCCGCGCGGACCGGGCCGGAGAGCCGGACCAGGGCGGTGTCGCCATTGACGCCCTTCACCACCGAGGGACCGTCGATCCCGGAGACGACCGCGCCCGCGCCGACCACCCCCACCTCCACGCGCGTGGACGCCGGAACGGCCAGGGAGACCACGGCACTGCGGCGCCAGCCCTTGCGGTCCAGCCACTTGAGGAAGCCCTTCCAGGGCAGGTCGTCGTACGCCACCGTCAGCGTGCCGTCCTGCTGGGTGACCATCAGGGGCGGGCCCTCGATCTCGGACGCCTCCAGGCGGGCGGAACCCTCGTCCGTCCCTACGACGTTCACCGTTCCGTTGACGATGCGCACATGGAGCTCGCTCACCGGCTCGTCGAAGGTGAGCTTCCTGGGCTCGGTGACGGACCACTCGGACATGGTGCTGACCTCCTCGCGGCGACGCGTCATATCGCGTCTCTTGCTATTCAAGATATATCGCGGATGAGGAAAGTCAAGACACTCGTTCCGGGGATGCGTGTGCCCTCAAAATGCCCAAACGGGGTGAATCGTCCTAACGTGTGATCATGTCGACGGAAGCCTCCCGTACCGCTCCCGGGCCGGGCGCCCTGCTGCTCTGCCGGGCGGAGCCCGAGTCCGTCGGCCCCGCCGCTCAGTTGCTGCACGAGCGCATGCTGCTCACCCCGGCCGGTCCGGAGTGGAGCGTTCTGGTGCCCGAGGGCACGCCGTGGCTGCGCGGCGGTGAACCCGTCGACCGCGTCGTCACCGGCTGGGCCACCGCCCTGGCTGTCGGCGCCCCCTGGCCCGTCCTCGCCGTCTGGTGGGACGCCGACCGCAGCGGTTTCACCCTCGCGTCCGGCTTCCGCCGCCCCGTCGGCTACGACTGGCTCAGCAAGGGCGTCCCGGCCGGCGAGGACGAGGCCATGCGCACCTTCGCCGCCCGTCTCGGGCTCGACCCGGTGCTGGACATGCAGGCCCTGGAGGCCCTGACGAAACCGGACGCCGCCGCAGACGCGCGCGCACGCGTGCGTGGACTGCTCGCCGTCCTCACGCGCGCGGGAGTGGCCCTTCCCGCCGGCATCGCCCCCGGCGACCCCGCCGACCGGCTGAGCGAAGCGGCCCGCGCCCACCCACAGACGCGGATCGTGGAATGGCCGGGCGGGCGCGAGGCCGTGCGCGCGGGACTGGCCGCCGTCGATCGCGGCCCTCTGGGCCCCTGGCTGCCCTGGTCCGGCGGCCCCAAGGCCCGTGCCCTCGCCTTCGCGCAGGTGGCAGTAGGGCTCCCGCTGACGGTCTGGGGTGTACGGCGGCGCAGTGGCGGGTGGGTCGTCGCGGGGGCGCTGCTCGTCGCGCACGGCGCGTTCGGGCTGACGTACGAGATCGTGCGCCCGCGCGACTGACGCGGGGCGCCCGCGCCCGAGCGGCCGACGCACGCGCGTGTGCACCGCGCTCCAGCCGCGCTCCGGGACCGGCGGAAACCGTACAGACCCCCGATTACATAGGCTGTCCTTCACTGCCCGACCAGGACGTATGACGACGGAGAGCACCCCATGTACTTCACCGACCGCGGCATCGAGGAACTGGAGAAGCGGCGCGGCGAGGAAGAGATCACCTTCGAGTGGCTTGCCGAGCAGCTGCGGACGTTCGTGGATCTCAACCCGGACTTCGAGGTGCCGGTCGAGCGCCTGGCGACCTGGCTGGCCCGGCTGGACGACGACGAGGACGACGACTAGATCCCGATCGCCAACTGGCCCCTCTCGCCCTGGACTTCATCCGGAGTTAGCCTTCTTCCTTCTCTTGCGGAGCGGAGGACGGGGGCGCGATGGGTGGAGGGGTTGAACGGATACGGCTCGACGACGGGTCCGTCGTATGGGCCAGAATCGGCGCGGCGGACGAGGCCGCGCTGGAGCGGGACGGTTATCAGGACACCGGGATCGGGGGCCGGATCACCGACATGGCGGACGGCCTCTCCGGCACGGTCGGCGGTGTCGTGCGCTCCTTGCGCGCCGGTCTCGACCTCACGGCGCCGGTCGAGGTGGCCGTGACCTTCGGCATCGAACTGTCGGCGCAGTCGGGCAGGATCGTGAGCGCCATCGCGGGAGCCGGCGGTCAGGCCGCGCTGACGGTGTCCCTGACCTGGACCGAACCGGCACGGGAGGACGGCGCCCCGGATCCGCGGCCGGGAGACGGCGGCGACGCGTCGAACGGACGCCCGGCCTCCGGCGCCGAATGAGCGCCCTTGAAGTCGTGGTGCGCCCCTCCCTCGCCCGCATCGAGGAGCCGGGCGCCGGGTATGCAAAGGGCTACTGGGGATCAGGCTTCTTCATCGCCCCGGGCTGGCTGCTGACCTGCGCTCATGTCGTGGGAAAGGGGGGAGCTGCGGTGTTGCGAGGGCAGGCTGCCGTCGGTGTCACCTGGGAGGGCGACGCCGGCACCGGTGCGTCGAGCGCCACCACCGGCGAAGTCGTCCTCGCCAAGCCCCGGCCCGACGCACCCGAAAGGGCCGGCAGCAGTTGGCCGTTGCCGGACATCGCGCTCGTCAGGGTCCCCGCCGCGACGGACGCGCGGTGTGTGTGGCTCACCGACCGCGAGCCCGGCATCCCCGGCCCGGTCGGTCTGCACGGCTGGTCACGGCAGACCGGCGACGTCGGCATACGGGGCGGCGTCGGCGAGGCCCGCGGCTGGGACGCGGGCGCGATGGTGATCGGCGACAGCCTGCCCGTCGACGGACTCTCGGGCGGACCCGTGGTCGATCAGAGGTACGGCGCCGTCGTCGGCCTGAACAAGGGCCGCGGCCGGGACGAAGGGGTCGCCGTCCCGATCACCGCGCTGTACCAACTGCTCGAGCTGCCCGGCGGCGACATCCTGCACACCGTGCTGCGCGAACACGACCTGTACCACCTCGGACGGCTGTCCGACGGCCGGCCGGCGGATCCGGACTGGCCCTCCGCGCAGGCCGACCTGCCGGGGCAGCGCGGCTCGGCCGTCACCCCCGAGCTGCGCATCCGCCTCCACGGCCACCTCGCCCACCTCCCGCCGCCCGCCCGTACGGGCGACGTCATGCGGCTGGTCCACGAGGTCAGGCGCCTGGTGACGGGCGAGCGGTCCCCGTCCCCGATCCTGCACGAACCGCACACATGGCGGGAGGGCACCGGACTGCTGACGGGCCTGCGCGCCCCGGGCCGTGGCGACGGGAGGTCCCGCGTCGATCTCGAAGCCGTCCTGCTGTACGCGGCGATGGTGACCCTGCACTGCGTCCGCGAGCGCCCCGCCGAGGTGGCGCGGGAGCCGCTGCGCGCGTTCACCGACTGGATCACCGAGCAGGCCCGCCACCACGACCACTGGGCGGTGCGCGAACACATCGGCCGGCTGCTCGACGGCCTCGGCCGCTCACCTGGATCCCGGCAGGCCCCGGCGCCGCCCCCGACCCGCATCGACGTCCTCGTCACCATCGGCGACCGCCTCTACGGCGACCGCTACCCCTGGCGCGTCCAGCTCCTGTACGACGGCCGCGACGTCACGCCGGTCGACGGCGACGACCGCGGCGTGCCCCTGGAGCGGCTGCACGAGTCCCTGCGGGAACCCCTCGCGCGCGCCCTGAGCCAGGGCGACCACGGTGAACACCTGGCCGCGGTCGAGGTGTTCCTGCCACGCCGGCTGTTCGACCTCCCGGTCGACGAATGGCAGCTCGCCCCGGACGACCCCGAGGACGACGAGGCCGACCTGTTCGACGAGCGCTCCGTACCGCTCGGACTGCGCAGAACCGTCGTCATCCGCGACCTGAAGCGCAACAGCGGCGTACCGAAGCCCGACTGGCGCCACCGCTGGCGGGGCACGCAACGCGGGCGGCTGTCCGCCGAACCGCTGTACGCCGACGCCCGGGAGGACGGCGGCACGGCCGGCGGACAGCAGCGCAAATGGGCTGTCTACGGCCGCATGCTGGGCATGGCGGAAGGGCGGGTCCCCGTGCTCTGCGGCCCCGTCGGCAGCGGGGACGCCCGGGTGGCCCTGGAGGCGGCGCTGATGACCGGTCACTCCGTGGTGCTGTGGCGCCGGGACGGCCACGACCACGACGAGTGCCGCGACTTCCACGGACAGGCCGCCGGTCTGCTGGAGTCGGCCGGCCGGGTGGACGCCCTGCACGCCCCGGTGCGCGAACTGCGCATCCGGGCGGCCGATCTCGACACCGCGCGGGCTCAAGGCCTGCGGGGCAGAATCGCCGTACTCCTTGATCCACCGGACCGTCCGCCCTACGGAAGGGAGCCCATGCGACCGCCGTCACCGGCCGGACCCGACGGCTGAGCGGGCCGTCAACCGGCAGATGAGACAAGGGCGTTGGCCGACCGGATCGGAACTCCGGGCGCCCTGGAACCTCGGCAGGCACGGTGGTTGGGCGGTAACGTCATACGTCGAACGGCCGGGCCCGCTGCATGATCACCAGAGCCGGGAGGAGCCCATGGTGAACGACTGGCGGATCTACCGAGGAGTGGGTCAGCCGCACGACGGCGTACGGCAGTTGCCTGCCCCGCCGCCGTGGCGCGACTTCGAGGGCGCGCGCAGCGGCCCGGAGCCCGGCGACGAGGACCCCAGCAGCGCCCGCCGGCTCGGCGTCCGCCGCCGCCTCGTGGAGAACTACGCGCCGCGCGCCGCCGAGGTCGACGCGGTCAACGCCGCCCTCTATCTGCGCCGCCCGCTCCTCGTCACCGGCAACCCGGGCACCGGCAAGTCCACCCTCGCCTACGCGGTGGCGCACGAGCTGGGCCTGGGGCGGGTGTTGCGCTGGCCGATCGTCAGCCGGTCCACCCTGCAGGACGGCCTGTACCGCTACGACGCGATCGGCCGGCTCCAGGACGTCCAGCTGGAGCGGGCCCAGGGCGGCGCCGGACCCGCGGCGGCCCCCTCCGGCATCGGGTCGTACATCCGGCTCGGCCCGCTCGGCACCGCGCTGCTGCCCGCGGAGCGACCCCGCGTCCTGCTCATCGACGAACTCGACAAGAGCGACCTCGACCTGCCCAACGACCTGCTGAACACGCTGGAGGAGGGCGAGTTCGCCATCCCCGAGCTGGAGCGGCTCGCGGACCGCGAACCCGTCGTGGAGGTGCTCACCCACGACGGCGAGCGCGTGTCCGTACGCGACGGACGGATCGCCTGCACCGCCTTCCCGGTGATCGTCCTGACGTCCAACGGCGAACGGGACTTCCCCGCCCCGCTGCTCAGGCGCTGCGTCCAGCTCGAACTGGAGCCGCCCGGCGAGGAACAGCTCACCGCCATGGTCGAGGCACACCTCGGTGACGAGGGCCTCGCCGCCGGCCGCGACCTGATCACCCGGTTCCTGGACCGCGAGCCCGGCGAGGTCGTCGCCGCGGACCAGTTGCTCAACGCCCTCTTCCTCACCCAGCACGCACCGAACACGGAACGCCTCACCCGGGAGCGCATCGCGGACCTGCTGATGCAGCCGCTCGACCGTACGAGGTGAGGGACGGATGCCGGGAATGCGTCTGGACGAGCTGATACGCAGGCTGCGCCGCGGCGGCCTCGACCTGACCGCCGAACAGGTCGCGGACGCGGTCTGGCTGGCCCGGCGGCTCGGCGCGGCGGCTCCCCGCGACGACTCCGGCGGCGCACAGGACGTCCCGGAGCCGACGCACGTCCCGCCGGAGGAGCGGCCGGAACGCTCCGGAGAGCCGGCCCCGTCCGTCGGAGGGCGGACCGGCAACGACCGGACCCCGTCCACCCCGGTCCCCCTGCACACGGCCGCCGGAGCGTCGGGCGCCCTGGCCGACGGCACCCAGCACGTCTTCCCGGTCCGTGCTCCCGCCGCCACCGCCCTGCCCGGGCTGCTCGGCCTGGAGAAGGCGTTACGGGCCCTCGGCCGCTACCGGGTCGACGCCTCCGCGACCCAGGAAGCCGGGATCGACGAGGAGAAGACCGCCGAACACGCCGCCGCGAGCGGGCTCCTGCTGCCCGTGCCACGGCTCGGCCGCCGACACCGCTGCGACGTCCAGCTGCTGATGGACACGGGACCCGCGATGGCCGTATGGGGCCGGCTGGTCGAGGAACTGCGGCAGGCCTGCCAGCAGTCCGGCGCCTTCGCGTCCGTACGCGTCCACCAGCTGTACGACGACGGATCCGGTACCCCCCTCGTCGGTACGACCGCCGGGCCCGCCCGGCACACCCGGCTGCGCTCGGCCGACGAACTGCACGACCCGTCGGGCCGCTGCCTCACCTTTGTGATCAGTGACTGCGTCGGCCCGCTGTGGCAGAACGGCGCCGCACAGCGGCTCCTGCACACCTGGCCCCGTGCCTCGCCGCTCGCGGTGATCCAGCCGCTGCCGCCGCGCCTGTGGGGCCGTACCGCCCTGCCCGCCGAACCGGGCCTGCTGCTGCGGCCCGCCGAACTCGGCGGCCGCATCGCCTTCCTGCCCGACGACGAGCCCTGGGACGAACCGGCCGCCGACGCCCGGCCCGTGCCGGTGCTCCAGCCGAGTGCCGAGGCGTTCGAGGCGTGGGCACGGCTGTTGTCGGGCACCGGGCCGACCCGGGAGCGGGCGTGGGCCGCCTGGACGACCCCGGAGGTGCCGTCCGAGGCCGGTGCCTCCCCGCCTAGGCAGGGCCCGCGTGGTGACGACGAACTCCTGCGCGCCTTCCGGGCCGGCGCCTCGCCCGGCGCGCTCCGGCTGGCCGTGTACCTCGCGGCGGCGCCGCTCACCCTGCCGGTCATGCAGCTCGTCCAGCGGGCCATGCTGCCGGACACCGGACCCATGGAGCTGGCCGAGGTGCTGCTCGGCGGACTGCTGCGGCAGCTGCCCGGCACCGAGGCCCAGCCCTGCTTCGCCTACCCGGGCCGGGTACAGGACCTGCTGCTGTCCTCCCTCGACCAGGACACGGCCGGACTGGTCCTCAAGCACTGCTCCGCCTACGTCGAACGGCACTTCGGCAAGGGGACCCGCAACTTCGCCGCGTTCGCCGCGGCCCGGCTCGCCGACCACGCTCCCACCGTCGGCGGCCCGTTGCTGGACGCCGACGGCCCGCGGGACGCCGAAGGGGGAGTCGAGGCCGAGCTGTTCGCCCGCATCCCGGCGCGGGTGCTGCGCTTCTACCTGCCCGATCTGGTGACGCCCCGGCCCGTCGAGGAGGCGGAGCGGCTGTTCGGCCAGTGGCAGGCGCTGGCCGACCCGGAGGTGCTGCACCGGGCGCGGGAACAGGCGGAGGCCGCGGTACGCGTGCCCGCGCCGGCCGCGGACGACGGCGTACGGGCCCGGCTGGTCCTCGGCCGGGTGCTGCGTGCCGAGGCCGGGACGTCGGCGGCGCGCGCCGGAGGCCGCCGGACCGAGCTGCTGCGCACGGCGGTCGAGGAGCTGGCGACGGCCCATTCCGCGGCCTCGGCGGACAGCGCGGAACAGGCCGACGCCGCGCTCGAACTCGCGGCGGGCCGCCATGAGCTGTGGCGCCTGACGGGCGAGACCGAACAGCTCACGGCCGCGCTGGACGTCCTCGCCCCCGAGACCGCTCCCTGGCCCACGGTGGCTCGACCGGCCCACGAGGGGAGGGTGGAGGCCGCGGCGCTGAGCGAGCGGGCGGACGCCGGGCGTTTCCAGGTCGCGCACCGGGCCCGGTTGCTGCGCCGCGGGCGGATCCTGCTCGATCTGGCCCGACCCGTTGCCGCCGTTCCCGAACTGGAAGAAGCCTGCGCTCTGTTGGACCTCGACGGCGCTCCCGGCGCCGTACGCAGTCCCGCTCTGCTCGACCTGGCGCGGGCGCTGCGCGGGGCCGGAGCCGAGGACGCGCAGACGCGCCATGCCCTCGTCCGGGCCGAACACGCCGCGGGCGACGACCCTGACCTACTGCTGCCCTGCCTGGCCGTCCTGGCCACGTTCCACGACGCGGCGGGCGAGAGCCGGGAGGCCGACGAAGCGTACGAGAGGGCCGCCCTGCTCGCCCCGCCCGACAGCCCGCGGCGCTGCGAACTTCTCACCGCCTGGGGCGAGTCGCTGCTCAGACGCGCTTCGGCGGGGGACGGCGCGCGGATCGTGGACCGCGCCGAGAACGTGCTGCGCGAAGCGCTCAAGGCGCTGCCCGCGTGGTCCGAGCAGCGCGGCCGGCTGCAGGGGCTCGTCGGCAGCGCGCTGGCGCAGCGGTTCCGTCATCTGGGCTTCCTGCCGGACCTGTTCGAGAGCCGGCATCTGCTGACCCAGGCGGTGCGCGCCGCGGCCGACGCCGGAGTGCGCGCCGAGGCCTGGCTCCAGCTCGGCCGGGTGCGCCTCGAAGGCTGGTACCGGGCCGGGGCGCCCGTCCTCGTCGACGCGCTCCAGGCGTACGAGAACGCCGAGCGCGAGGCCGGGGCGGCCCACGGCACCGATCCGGGCTCGGTGACGGCGGCCCGGGCCCGGCACGGACGCGGCGCCGTCCTCGTGCTCATGGGGCGGCCGGGGGCGGCCCTGACGGCGTACCGGTCGGCCCGGGAGCGGTGGCAGGGGCTGGTCGCCGCGTTGCGCGAGGTCGACTGGGCCGACGTGGAGTTGACGCGGCGCGCGGAGGAGGAGCTCGCGGCGGCACCGGACCGGCCGGGCGGGACACGGGACATGCCGGAGCAGGCGTGGGAGCGGGTGG
The DNA here is from genome assembly GCF_040656035.1 of Streptomyces sp. NPDC050211. NCBI lineage: Bacteria > Bacillati > Actinomycetota > Actinomycetes > Kitasatosporales > Streptomycetaceae > Streptomyces > Streptomyces sp. NPDC050211. The sequence goes on along the minus strand of NZ_JBFALC010000008.1, from coordinate 135,130 downwards.
CGCCGCCGTGGTGGCCGTGGTCGCAGGAGTGGATCAACACCGGCGAGCTTGACCGGAGTTGATCCGCACAGGGTTTCTGTTTCCGGCCCGTCGGGAAGAAGACGGCAGCTACGGCGACTGGGCGGGGCAGGCGCGGGCAGGGAGGAGCCGAGGGTGGCGGAGCAGCGGAAGAGGGCGGTCGGCCCCGGTGAGGACGCCGGACGTACCGCGCCCCTGCCCGACCTCACCGACATAGACCTGCGGACTTTGCGTGCCATGGACGATCCGGAGCTCAGCGCGGCCGTCGAGCAAGTGCTGTGCGGCGCCACCGAGTTCCGGGAGGTCTGGTACGGGGACGGCGACGGCGAGATCAGTCCGCGCGAGCCTGGTGAACGAACGTTTTCAGTCGGACTCGTCGAGATCGGGCGGGCCGAGGGCAACCGGGGATGACCCGGGCTCCGGTCTCCGCCGAAGTCTTCACGGCGCTCGCGAGGACCCGGCCCGCGCCGAACGCCACCGCCGCACTGCGTGGCGCACTCCACGCGCGTCGCATGCTGCTCGTCAAGTCCCTCCTCGTCCGCGTCGACCGGCAGTCCGCCGTGCTCGCCCCGGCGGTCCGGCGTCGCTTCGAGCGGGACTGGGCGCTGCTGGTGCGGGCGGAGCGGGCCGATGCCGCCGCGGTCCGGGAGGTCGTCGACTACCCGATGACCGGCGCCTGGCTCACGGAGGCGCTCGCCGCACCGGACGGCCCGGCCTTCGCAGTGCGGCTGGCGCATGTGGGCGGAGTGGCCGTCGCGGCGGCCGTCCGTGCGGGCTGCCCGGTCGACGGCACGCTTCCGACGCCCTCGGGAGCGCTGGTGCTGCCCGGCCTCGGCGTGCTCCGCTGCCCGTCCGGGCATGCGCGGCTGAGCGGGCAGCCGGGGCTGGTGCGGATCACGGACGACGCGGGCCACAACGACGTCCTGCTGCCGCGGCCGGTGGCCGGGCCCGGGGGCGGCGCACCCGGCGGAATCGGGCGCGGACCCGGCTGGTCCGCGCTGCGCACCCTGCCCGGCAGCACGGTCGTCCTCGACGACCTCGACCCGTACCGGGTGCCGCCGTCCGGCATAGGGCCGCAGTCCCTGCTCGCGGCCGAACGCCCCTACAGCTCCTACCGGATGTGGGCCCGTCGATGGCGCGAGGCCTCGGCGCTGCTGTCGGCGACGGATCCGGACCGTGCCGTCGAGCTGCGGGGGCTGCTGCGTGCCGTGGTGCCGCTGGCGGCCGCGGAGCGCCCGGGGGGCACCTCGATGGGCGCCACCCTGCGGTCCGCCCCGGGTGCCGCGCTGACCCAGCTGCCCGACGAGGGGCGGGAGCTTGCCGAGTCCCTGGTGCACGAGACGCACCACAGCAAGCTCGCCGCCCTCGACGAACTCGTCCCGCTGTGCCGTCCCGGCAGGGGCACCGCGCACCACCGGGTGGCCTGGCGCTCCGACCCCCGGCCCGTTCCGGCGGTTCTCCAGGGCGCCTACGCGCATCTGGCCCTCACCGACCTGTGGTGGCGGGCAGGCAATGGATCCCGGGCTCCCGCGGACTGGCGGCTCAGGGCCCGGGAACGATTCGAAGCGCAGCGGGAAGAGGTCGGCGAGGCCTTGTCCGTCCTGCTCGAATCCGATGAACTGACCTGTGCGGGCAGGGAGTTCGTCCAGGAGATGGGAAGGCACCACGCGAGTCTCGGGGTGACGGCCCGAAACCTTCTGTGACACTTCGTGTGCGTATGAGTGCATTGCGTTAGCGTGTGGCGCGAGAAGCGGCAGACGCGGGAACAGGGAGCGTGCGATGGCGGAACAGCGGCGGTCGGGCGGGGACGGTGCCTCGGCACCCGACCGCGTCCTGGTGGTCTTCCCCGGCTACCACCGCTCGTGGGCGACATGGATCGCCCAGTGCCTGGAGAGTCACGGAAACCAGGCCACCCTGCAGCGCTGGGACCCGCCCCGCGAAGTCCCGTTGGAGGACTCGCTCGGCGACCTGCTGCTGGCCTCCGGTCCCGTGCTCCTCGTCCTCGACGACTGGTTCTTCGAACTGGGCCCGCGCCCGGCCGGCGAGTGGAACGACGTGCTGCGCGGCTTCGTCGCCGCTCACGCCGACCGGTTCGCCGCCGTCAACCTCACCAACCGGCCGCTCCTGCCCGCTACCGCGGTCCTCGAACCGGCCAGCCTGTGGGGGCTCAGCGAGGAAGCGGCCGAGGACCGGCTGCTGCGGCGGCTGGGCCTGGAACGCCGCCGCAACCCCAGGCCCCCCGCCATCCGGGTCCGCTACCCCGAGACACGGTGCGAGATCTGGGGCGAAGTGCCGCGCCGCAACCCGCGGTTCACGGGCCGCGACGATCTGCTCACCGGCATTCACCAGCGCCTCGCCGACGCCGACCGCGGTGCCGCCGTATGCACCCTGCTGGGCATGTCCGGCATCGGCAAGACCCAGCTCGCCGCGGAATACGCGCACCGGTTCAGCCCCGACTACGACGTGGTCTGGTGGGTCAACTCCGACGACCGCAACATCCAGCGGGACCGGCTCGGCGAACTCGCCGTGGAACTCGGGCTGCGCATCGGCAGCGAGCCCGGCGAACGCATCCGCGCCGTGCGGGACGCCCTGCGACGGGGCGAGCCGCACGCCAACTGGCTGCTGATCTTCGACGGCTGGGACGACACCGACGGGATCAACGCGCTGCTCCCGCAGGGCGCCGGACACGTCCTCGTCACGTCCCGCAACCGCGCCTGGAGTGAGCACAGCGACGTCCTCGAAGTCCCTGCCTTCCTGCGCCCGGAGTCCACCGGCTATCTGATGCGCCGCGCCCCTCACATCACCGCGGCCCAGGCGGACGAGGTCGCCGCCGAGTTCGGCGACGTACCTCTGCCCCTCGTTCAGGCGGCCTCCTGGCTCGGCGAGTCGCGTATGGAGGTGCCGGAGTACCTGCGGATGGTCCGCGAGCGCAGGCTCTCCACCGTGGACGAGCCCGTCACCGGCGACGGCTTCCCTCAGTCCTCCATGACCTCCTGGTCGATACTGCTCAACCGCCTGCGCAATGCCCAGCCGCAGGCCATCGACGTCCTGGGCCTGTGCACCTCGTTCGCGCCCGGACGCATCCCGCTCGGCCTCATCCGCGCCTACCCGCAGGCCGACCTCCCCGAGGAACTGCGCTGGATGTCGACCGACCTGGCCGCCTGGACCCGTGCCCTGGACACCCTGGTCAACTACTCGGTGCTCACCCGTGAGACCCGCGGTCCGGTCGGCGCGGAGATGGGCCCGCACCAGGAGTCGGTGCACATGCACCGGCTCGTCCACGACATCGTCTCCAAGCTGACCAGCGAGGACAGCCGCGCCACCCATCGCAGGGCGGTGCGCATCCTGATCGCGCAGGCCGACCCCGGCAACCCGCTGGACAGCAGGAACTGGCCGCTCTACGCCGAGCTGGTGCCGCATCTGGAGCCCTCGGGCGCGCTCAGCAGCACCCAGCCGCGGGTGCAGGAGACCGTCCTGAACTGCCTGCGGTACTGCTTCCGCAGCGGGGAGTACAAGAGCGGCCTCGACCTGGCCCAGCGGATTCGCGACCACTGGTCGCAGTTCATGGATCCGCTGGCCCCGCCGATGCTCGCCCTGACCACGCAGGAGGGCAACATCCTGCGGGCCAGGGGACAGTTCCGCGACGCCTACGAGCTGGACCGCGGCGTCCATGAGCGGCTCAGCACCGCCGAGCCGCGCAACGAGCTGGCTCAACTGTCCACCAAGGGCGCCATGGCCGCCGGCCTGCGTCACCTGGGCCGGTACGGCGAGGCACACGAGCTGCAGCGAGAGGTCCTCGACGGCTACAGCCGGCAGCTCGGCACGGACGAGGCCGTCACGCTGATCGCCCGGCACAACCTCGGCGTGGGCCTACGCCTCCTCGGCCGGTACCAGGAGGCGTACGACCTCGACCTGGAGACCCTCGCCCGGCGGGAGAGCGTGCTGCGCGCCCGGCACATCAGCACGCTCAGCTCGGGCAACGCGGTCGCACAGGACCTGCGCTTCCTCGGCCGCTGGCGCGATGCGCTGACCCGCCAGGAGCCCGTGGTCCGTATGCATGTGCAGGTGCTCGGGCCGCAGCATCCGCAGACGCTCTCCGCCCGCGGCCAGCTGGTCATGTGCCGCCGCCGTGAGGGCGGCCAGACCCAGGACGTGGGCCCCGAGATGGCCAGCCTCCTCGAGCAGCTGGCGCAGGTGCACGGCCGCGATCACTACCGCACCCTGGCCTTCATCTGCAACTACGGCAACTATCTGCGGGAACACGGTGACCTCAGCCAGTCCCGCGAGCTGATCGACGAGGCGGAGGCGGGCTACCGCTCGCTGCTCGGTCCCGCGCACCCGGTCGCCACCGGCATGCTCTCCAACAGCGGCCTCGTCATGCAGGCCGCCGGTGAACGCGCCGAGGCCATGTCGATGTTCGAGGCCGCGCTGGCCGGCCTCACCGCCACGCTCGGCCCGGACCACCCGTGGGTCCTGGGCTGCGCCCTCAACGCCGCGAGCGGGCGGAACTTCAACGGCCGTATCGCCGAGGCCGTCGAGCTGAGCCGGGACACCCTGCGCCGTGCCCGGCACGCGCTGGGCGACGAGCATCCGCTCACGCTGTCCGGGCAGGTGGCGCTGGCCGCGGACCTGCGCGCGGCGCGCGAGCAGGAGGAGGCCGGGAAGCTAGAGGAAGACGGCCTGCTGGCCCTGACCCGGACGCTCGGCGCACAGCACCCGCACACCATCTCGGCCCGCCAACGCACGCGCCCCTACTGGGACTTCGAGCCCTTCCTGGGGTGATCGCAACGCCTGACCGTACGCCGAAGGGCCCGGCCCCGGAGAAACTCCGGAGCCGGGCCCTTCGCCGTTTGCTGTCGTGCGTGCCGTCCGCGAGGACTACGCCTCGAACACCTCACGCACCAACTGCTCCTGCTCCGCCTGGTGCCGCTTCGCGGAGCCGACCGCCGGGGACGAGCCGTGCGGGCGCGAGATGCGCCGCAGGCGCTCGCCGTGCGGGATGTCGGCGCCGACCGCGAGGTCCAGGTGGTCGATCAGGTTGAGGGCGATGAACGGCCAGGCACCCTGGTTCGCCGGCTCCTCCTGGGCCCAGAGGTACTTCTCGGCGTTCGAGTACTTGGCGATCTCGGCCTGGAGCTCGGCACCCGGCAGCGGGTACAGCCGCTCGATGCGGATGATCGCCGTGTCCGTGGCGCCGCGCTTCTGCCGCTCGGCCTCCAGGTCGTAGTACAGCTTGCCCGCCACGAAGACGACCTTGCGGACCGCGGCCGGATCCGCGGTCGCGTCGCCGATGACCGGGCGGAACTGACCCGACGTGAACTCCTCCGTCTTCGACGCGGCGGCCTTGAGGCGCAGCATCGACTTCGGCGTGAAGACCACCAGCGGCTTGTGGTGCGGGTTGTGCACCTGCCACCGCAGGAGGTGGAAGTAGTTCGACGGGAGCGTCGGCATCGCGACCGTCATGTTGTTCTGGGCGCAGAGCTGGAGGAAGCGCTCGACGCGGGCCGAGGAGTGGTCCGGGCCCTGGCCCTCGTAGCCGTGGGGGAGGAGCAGCGTCACGCCGCTCGTCTGGCCCCACTTCTGCTCCGCCGCCGAGATGTACTCGTCGACGATCGTCTGCGCGCCGTTGACGAAGTCGCCGAACTGCGCCTCCCACAGCACGAGCGCGTCGGGACGGGCCAGCGAGTAGCCGTACTCGAAGCCCATGACCGCGTATTCGGAGAGCAGGGAGTTGTAGACGTTGTACCGCGCCTGGTCCTCGGCGAGGTACTGCAGCGGGGTGTACTCCTCGCCCGTCTGACGGTCGATGAGCACCGCGTGGCGCTGGCCGAAGGTGCCGCGCTGGGAGTCCTGGCCGGACAGGCGGACCGGGGTGCCCTCCAGCAGGAGGGAGCCGACCGCGAGGGTCTCGCCCATGCCCCAGTCGATCGTGCCGTCCTCGACCATCGCCGCCCGGCGCTGCAGCTGCGGCAGCAGACGCGGGTGGACGTTGAAGGAGTCCGGGATGTTGACCTGGGACTCGGCGATCCGCTTCACGACCTCCGTGGAGATCGCGGTGCCCACGGCGACCGGGAAGTCGGCCTGCGGGTCCGACACCGGAGCCGCGGCCGGCTGCGAGATCGCCTCACGGACCTCGGTGAAGACCTTCTCCAACTGGCCCTGGTAGTCCTGCAGCGCCTGCTCGGCCTCTTCCAGGGTGATGTCGCCGCGACCGATGAGGGACTCGGTGTAGAGCTTGCGCACCGAGCGCTTCTTGTCGATCAGGTCGTACATCAGCGGCTGGGTGAAGGCCGGGTTGTCCGACTCGTTGTGACCGCGGCGGCGGTAGCAGATGAGGTCGATCACCACGTCCTTGTTGAACGCCTGGCGGAACTCGAAGGCCAGCCGCGCGACGCGCACGCAGGCCTCCGGGTCGTCGCCGTTCACGTGGAAGATCGGGGCCTCGATCATGCGCGCCACGTCGGTGGCGTACATCGACGAGCGGGACGACTCCGGCGCGGCGGTGAAGCCCACCTGGTTGTTGATGACGACGTGGACCGTGCCACCGGTGCGGTAGCCGCGCAGCTGCGACATGTTCAGGGTCTCGGCCACCACGCCCTGGCCCGCGAAGGCCGCGTCGCCGTGGATCGCCACCGGCAGGACCGTGAAGTCCGTGCCGCCCTTGTTGATGATGTCCTGCTTGGCACGGGAGATGCCCTCGATGACCGGGTCGACCGTCTCCAGGTGGGACGGGTTCGCGGCCAGGGAGACCTTGATCTGCTCGCCGTCCAGGCCCGTGAACGTGCCCTCGGCGCCCAGGTGGTACTTCACGTCGCCGGAGCCGTGCATCGACTTCGGGTCGAGGTTGCCCTCGAACTCGCGGAAGATCTGGGCGTACGACTTGCCGACGATGTTCGCCAGCACGTTCAGCCGGCCGCGGTGGGCCATGCCGATGACGACCTCGTCCAGGCGGGACTCGGCGGCCGAGTCCAGCACCGCGTCCAGCAGCGGGATGACGGACTCGCCGCCCTCCAGGGAGAAGCGCTTCTGGCCGACGTACTTCGTCTGCAGGAAGGTCTCGAAGGCCTCCGCGGCGTTCAGCCGGCGCAGGATGCGCAGCTGCTCCTCGCGCTCCGGCTTGGTGTGGCCGCGCTCGACCCGGTCCTGGATCCACTTGCGCTGCTTGGGGTCCTGGATGTGCATGAACTCGATGCCGGTGGTGCGGCAGTACGAGTCGCGCAGCACGCCGAGGATGTCGCGCAGCTTCATCATCGACTTGCCGGCGAAGCCGCCGACGGCGAACTCGCGCTCCAGGTCCCACAGGGTGAGGCCGTGCTCGACGATGTCGAGGTCGGGGTGCTTGCGCTGGCGGTACTCCAGCGGGTCCGTGTCGGCCATGACGTGGCCGCGGACCCGGTAGGAGTGGATCAGCTCGAAGACACGGGCGGCCTTCGTCACGTCGTCGTCGTGCGACGCGTCGATGTCCTTGAGCCAGCGGACCGGCTCGTACGGGATGCGCAGGGCCTCGAAGATCTCGTCGTAGAAGCCGCTCTCGCCGAGGAGGAGGTTGGCGACCTGGCGGAGGAACTCGCCGGAGGCCGCGCCCTGGATCACCCGGTGGTCATACGTCGACGTGAGCGTCATGACCTTGGAGATGCCGAGCTTGTTCAGCGTGTCCTGGGAGGTGCCCTGGAACTCCGCCGGGTAGTCCATCGAGCCGACGCCCATGATGACCGACTGGCCGGGCATCAGGCGGGGGACCGAGTGGACGGTGCCGAGACCGCCGGGGTTGGTCAGCGAGACCGTGACACCGGTGAAGTCGTCCATCGTCAGCTTGTTGTCGCGGGCGCGACGGACGATGTCCTCGTAGGCCTGCCAGAACTCGAAGAAGTTCAGCGTCTCGGCCTTCTTGATGGCCGCGACGACCAGCTGGCGGTCGCCGTTCGGCTTCACCAGGTCGATGGCGAGGCCGAGGTTGATGTGCGCCGGCTTGACCAGCGTCGGCTTGCCGTCCTTCTCGCCGAACGCGTAGTTCATCGACGGCATGGCCTTGATGGCCTGCACCATCGCGTAGCCGATCAGGTGCGTGAAGGAGATCTTCCCGCCCCGGGCGCGCTTGAGGTGGTTGTTGATGACGATGCGGTTGTCGAACAGCAGCTTCACCGGGACCGCGCGCACGGACGTGGCCGTGGGCAGCTCCAGCGAGGCGTTCATGTTCTTGGCGACCGCGGCGGAGGGGCCGCGCAGCGTCACGTACTCCGGGCCGTCGGGGGCCTGAGTCGCGGGCGCGGCCTTGGGCGCGGCGGCCGCGGGCTTGGCGGGCGCCTTCGCCGGGGCGGGAGCCGCGGCGGCGGGCTTCGGGGCCGCGGGTGCCGGAGCCGGGGTGGCGGGAGCGGCCGGTGCGGCCGGGGCCTGCGCCGGCTGAGCCGTGGTGGTGGTGCCCGCGGCCCCCGCGGCCGCGGTACCCGCCGGAGCCGACGGGGCGGCGGCCCCGGGCTTGTAGTCGGCGAAGAAGTCCCACCAGGCGCGGTCTACGGAATTCGGGTCCTGGAGGTACTGCTGATAGATCTCGTCGACGAGCCACTCGTTCGGCCCGAACGCGGCCGCGGGGTTCTTCCCCGCTTGGTCGGTGTCGGTCGAGATGCTCGAGTTACTGGGGGACTGTGGCGACACGGCGGCAACCGCCCTCTTCCGCTTCACAAGGTGATGGACAGCGGGAATCAAGGCTACGCCTCCATGGCCGCGAAGGTCAGTCCGGGCCTGCCCATCGTCGTGTAAGTCACACTGAACCGCGTGTTTCGGTGGTGGAAATGGCGGGAAACAAGCGTGGTTCCGGTGCGGAAGGGATGGTTCGACCCCAACCCGGCGCGATCAAGGCGCGGGCCTCTGCCTGATCACACGTGTCCCGCAGCGGGGACCGACGTGGATCTTGTGGCTCCGGTTCGAACTTTACGTCAACTTGGCATGGATGGCTCGCCCGGAAGGGTGATCAGAATCCGGCAACCTCGCTGGGATTCGGCCACGCCGATCCGGCCGCCGTGCAGATCCACCGCCCAGCGGGCGATCGCCAGGCCCAGCCCCGTGCCACCGTCGCTGCCGGGTCCGTGCGGGCGGTTCACGGCTCCCCGGTTGAACCGCTCGAACACGCGGTGCCACTCCGACCTGGGGATACCGGGCCCCTCGTCGAGGACCTCCAGCTCCAGCGACTCGGGGTAGTTCCCGCGCCGCGCCTTCACCGTCACCCGGCCGTGCGGCGGGCTGTGCTTGACCGCGTTGTCGATCAGGTTGGAGACGACCTGGTGGATCCGCTCCGGGTCGGCGTGCGCGGTCAGCTCCGGCGGGGAGACATCGAGGTGCAGATGGACGTCCGTACGGGTGTGGGTGCCGGATCCGGAGGCGATGCCCGCGCGGACGGGGGCGACCATGTTGGCTTCCTTGAGCACGCCCGACAGATACGGCCACACCTCGAAACGCCGCTTCTTCAGCGGTACGACGCCGTTGTCGAGCCGGGAGAGGTCGAGCAGGGTCTCCACCAGCCGACCGAGCCGCTCCGTCTGCTTCAGGGCCGTCCGCATGGTCTCCGGGTCGGCCTCGGTGACGCCGTCGACGATGTTCTCCAGGACCGCGCGCAGGCCCGCGATCGGCGTCCGCAGCTCGTGCGAGACATTCGCCACCAGCTCCTTGCGCTGGCGCTCCTGCTCCTCCAGCTCGTCGGCCATGGCATTGATCGTCTCGGCCAGATCGCCCAGCTCGTCACGCCGGTTGTCCCGCACCCGGCGTGTGTAGTCGCCCTGCGCGATGGACCGGGCCACCGCGTTCATCTCGTCCAGCGGCGCGGTCAGCGAGTGCGCCACGAACTGCGTGATCAGCAGGGTGGCGATCATCGAGAAGACCGTGATGAAGCGCAGCTCGGTCTCGGTGCGCATCGCGATCATCATCAGACCGGTGGTGATCAGGACCGAGATGACGACGAGCGCACCCAGCTTGGTCTTGATCGAGAACGGACGTACGCCGCCCCAGGATTCCCCGGGGCCTCTGCGCGGGGCCGGCCCGTCGGTCATGGCGTCGGCGTCTCCAGCGCATAGCCCACGCCGTGCACCGTCCGGATCCGCTCGGCGCCGATCTTCCGCCGCAGCGCCTTGATGTGGCTGTCGACGGTCCGGGTGCCGGAGGCGTCCGCCCAGTCCCACACCTCGGCGAGCAGCTGCTCACGGGAGAGCACCGCGCGCGGGGTGTTCGCCAGGCAGACCAGCAGATCGAACTCGGTGGGCGTGAGATGCACGTCCTCGGACCTGACCCGCACCCGGCGCTGCGCGTGGTCGATCTCCAGCTCGCCGAGGCGCAGGATGCCGCTGCGCGGCGTGGAGGCGGCGATCGCGGCCCGCTCCACCCGGCGCAGCAATACGTGCACCCGGGCGGCCAGCTCCCGCATCGAGAACGGCTTGGTCATGTAGTCGTCGGCACCGACGCCGAGCCCGACCAGCATGTCCGTCTCGTCGTCACGTGCCGTGAGCATCAGCACCGGCACCGGCCGCGCGGCCTGTACGCGCCGGCAGACCTCCAGGCCGTCGAAGCCCGGCAGCATGATGTCGAGGATCAGCAGATCGGGCTGCCAGGCCTCGGCCGTGTCGACGGCGGCCGGGCCGTCGCCCGCCGTCTGTACGAGAAATCCTTCGGCACGCAGGCGGGTGGCGATGGCGTCCACGATCGTGGGGTCGTCCTCGACCACCAGCACCCGGCGCTGTGCGCCCGGGGTGGCCGTTGCCGTGCCGTTGTGGGAGGTGTGTGTCTGCTCCATCGCCCGCCCCTGAAGTTGCTTTCCGGAATCCGTGGGGTGATCCCTTATGACTGCGCATGTCTGCGATTGACGCTTGAATGATCGGCGTCAGGGAAGCAGAGTACGGGGAGTCACCGGCCGTTTGCTATCCAGGTCGGACGCCGAGATGCACGACGTCCGGAACGCCCCGGGCAACCGGGATCTCATCGGTACGCACCTGTTGGAAACCGGCATTCCATAGGGTTCCTTCAAATTCCGGAGAGGGCTTCGCCGACCATACGGCCAGGACGCCCCCTGGCCTCAACACCCTTGCGCAGCCCGCCAGTCCGGCCGGTGAGTACAGTCCGTCGTTGTCCTCGGTGACGGTCCATTCGGGCCCGTTGTCGATGTCGAGGCACAGTGCGTCATACGTGTCGGAAGTCTCATTGACGTAAGAGATCAGGTCACTTTCAACGATCTCCGTGCGGGGATCCGCGAGTGCCTTTGCGGACACTTCGGACAGAGGACCTTCGCGGTGCCAGTCGATGACGGCCGGTTCGCGTTCGACGACGGTAATGCGGCCCCAGCGCCGGTTCTCCACGGCGTGTGCGAGCGAGAAGCCGACGCCCAGGCCTCCGATCAGCACGTTCGGCCGCTCACGGGCGTCCAGGGCATCGAGTGCGACATCGACGAGCCGCCGCTCCGAGCGGCCGTCGGAGGTGTCCATCAGGAAGCAGCCGTTCGCGATGATCTGCAGCAGTTCGCCGTGGCGGCGCAGGACGACCTCTCCGTACGGGCCCTCACGACGGTCCAGGACTTCGGGCATGTCGTATGCGGTGGGCATCGACCCATCGTGGCACTTCTCTGACGGATTGTTGATGGAATTGCGGACATCGTGTTGACGAGACATGAACCGGAGGGCGCTGTTCGGCACTACACCTTCGGGCGACCCCGGCAACGGCAGCGGGGTCGTCTGAGAGTTCGGTGTGAATCGGCTGCGAGGTGGCGTCCGTCACAGACAGCGGTTCGCGAGGGCGCGGAGGGTGGGGGTGCAACGGAAGGAGCGCCGCACGGTGGAACGGATCGCGCCGACGACGTCTCCTGACGTCCTCCCCGAGGTCTCCGGCCTGCTGAACGGGATGCCGCGGCAACGGGGCCCGATACCGGCGCCCCCTCGCAAGCGCGCCCCCGGTCCATGGCAGTTGCTGCCCACCCCCACGGGAACCCCCTTCACCTTCACCTACGCGGCCGTGCTGGCGGGCACCTCGCTGATCATGGAGTACGCCGACCCTGCCCTCGTCCACACCCTCGTCCAGGGCTCCAGCACGGACGTGGCGCACCTCGTCGCCACGCCCGTGTTCGTGCTGCTGGCCAGCGCGCTGTGGGTCGCGGGCGGGTTGCTGTCGCCGTTCGCGGTGGCCTTCCTGCTCGTCCTCACCGCCCTGGAACGGCGGATCGGCGGCGCGCGCACGGCCGTCGTGTTCCTGGCCGGGCATGTGCTGGCCACCCTCGCGACCGAAGTCCCCATCGGCCTCGCGGTACTGGCGGGCCATCTGCCCGACTCCTCGCTCCATCGCCTCGACTACGGCATCAGCTTCGGCGTCGCGGCGTCGATCGGCGCGTTGGCGGGGCTGCTGTCGCCGTGGTTGCGGTGGCCGTTGCTGGGTCTCTTCGGCTGGGTGCTGGTGGATGACCTGATCGCGTTTCTGGATCCGATGTCCAACTGGGGGCATTTGATCGCGCTGGGGGTCGGGATCGGGATGTGGCCGATGATGCGTTCGTGGGTGGGGCGCAGTACGTGATCTGCGGGCCGGTGGGGGCTGGTCGCGCAGTTCCCCGCGCCCCTTCAGCGCGTCTGCCCGTTTCGGGCGTCGTGTGGCACCGGGAATTCGCGGGCTCCTGTGGCGCTTCCCCGTATGGCCCACTTTCCCGTGCGCCCCAACCCCTTCACCAGCACCGTCACTTCGATCGCTGACAGCGAACACATGCTGGGGAACATTCGGAGGCTCACGAGCATTGAGTCGGCATAGCTCAACTTGACTGCCGAAGGGGAGATCATGGCTTCGACGTCCTCACCGCTCACCCTGCCCGTGCTGCCGCTCGACGACGAGGTCGTGCTGCCCGGGATGGTGGTGCCGCTGGACCTGAACGACACCGATGTACGGGCCGCGGTGGAGGCCGCCCAGGTCGCCGCGCGGTCGGAGCCGGGGAAGCCGAGGGTGCTGCTGGTGCCGCGCATCGACGGGACGTACACGGGCACGGGTGTGCTCGGGACCGTCGAGCAGGTCGGCCGGCTCGCCGACGGTGACCCGGGTGCCCTCATCCGGGGGCGCGGGCGCGTGCAGATCGGGGCCGGGACCACCGGGCCGGGCGCGGCGCTGTGGGTCGAGGCGACCAGGGTCGACGAGAGCGTGCCCGAGCCGCTGCCGGGCCACGTCACCGAACTGGTCAAGGAATACAAGGCCCTCGCCACCGCCTGGCTGCGCAAGCGCGGCGCCTGGCAGGTCGTGGACCGCGTGCAGGCCATCGACGATGTCTCCGCGCTCGCCGACAACTCCGGCTACTCGCCCTTCCTCACCACGGAACAGAAGATCGAGCTGCTGGAGACCGGCGACCCCGTCGCCCGCCTCAAGCTCGCCACCCAGCAGCTGCGCGACCACCTCGCCGAGCAGGACGTCGCCGAGACCATCGCCAAGGACGTCCAGGAGGGCGTCGACAAGCAGCAGCGCGAGTTCCTGCTCCGCCGTCAGCTGGAAGCCGTACGCAAGGAACTGCGCGAGCTGAACGGCGAGAAGGACGGCGAGGAGTCCGACGACTACCGCGCCCGCGTCGAGGCAGCCGACCTCCCCGAGAAGGTCCGCGAGGCCGCGCTCAAGGAGGTCGACAAGCTGGAGCGGTCCAGCGACCAGTCCCCGGAGGGCTCCTGGATCCGCACCTGGCTCGACACCGTCCTCGAACTGCCGTGGAACGAACGGACCGAGGACGCGTACGACATCCAGGGCGCGAAGGAGGTCCTCGACGCCGAGCACGCGGGCCTGGAGGACGTGAAGGAGCGGATCACCGAGTACCTGGCGGTGCGCAAGCGGCGCAGCGAGCGTGGCCTCGGTGTCATCGGCGGACGGCGCGGCGGTGCCGTACTGGCCCTCGTCGGCCCACCCGGCGTCGGCAAGACCTCGGTCGCCGAGTCGGTGGCGCACGCCATGGGCCGCAAGTTCGTCCGTGTCGCCCTCGGTGGCGTCCGCGACGAGGCCGAGATCCGCGGCCACCGGCGTACGTACGTCGGCGCGCTGCCCGGCCGTATCGTCCGCGCCGTGAAGGAGGCCGGGTCGATGAACCCGGTCGTCCTGCTCGACGAGATCGACAAGGTGGGCTCGGACTTCCGCGGCGACCCGGCGGCGGCCCTGCTCGAGGTCCTGGACCCGGCGCAGAACCACACGTTCCGTGACCACTACCTGGAGGTCGAACTCGACCTGAGCGATGTCGTCTTCCTCGCCACGGCGAACGTCCTGGAGGCCATCCCGGAGGCCCTGCTCGACCGTATGGAGCTGGTCCGCCTCGACGGCTACACCGAGGACGAGAAGATCGTCATCGCCCGCGACCACCTGCTCCCGCGCCAGCTGGAGCGGGCCGGTCTCAACGAGGACGAGGTCGTCATCGACGAGAGCGCGCTGCGCAAGCTCGCCGGCGAGTACACGCGCGAGGCGGGCGTCCGCAACCTGGAGCGCTCCATCGCACGGCTGCTCCGCAAGGTCGCAGCGCAGCACGAACTGGGTGAGCGGAAGCTGCCGTTCACGGTCGGTGACGGTGACCTGCGTGACCTGATCGGCCGGCCGCACCACGTGCCCGAGTCCGCGCAGGACCCGGCGGAGCGCCGTACGGCGGTCCCCGGTGTCGCCACCGGTCTCGCGGTGACCGGCGCGGGCGGTGACGTCCTGTTCGTCGAGGCGTCGCTGGCCGACCCGGAGACGGGCGCGGCGGGCCTGACGCTGACCGGCCAACTGGGTGACGTGATGAAGGAGAGCGCGCAGATCGCCCTGTCCTTCCTGCGCTCGCACGGCGCCGAACTGGAGCTGCCGGTGGCCGACCTGAAGGACCGGGGCGTGCACATCCACTTCCCGGCGGGCGCGGTGCCGAAGGACGGCCCGAGCGCGGGCGTCACGATGACGACCGCCCTCGCATCGCTGCTCTCCGGCCGTCTGGTCCGCACGGACGTGGCGATGACCGGCGAGGTCTCGCTGACCGGCCGGGTCCTCCCGATCGGCGGCGTGAAGCAGAAGCTCCTCGCGGCCCACCGGGCGGGCGTCACCACCGTCGTCATCCCCAAGCGCAACGAGCCCGACCTGGACGACGTCCCCGCCGAGGTGCTGGACAAGCTCGACGTCCACACCGTCACCGACGTCCGCCAGGTCCTGGAACTGGCCCTGTCGCCGGCCACGAGCGACGCGGCCCCGGAGGTTCCGGTCGCGGCGTGACGGGCGCGACCGGCAGGCAAGGCCCGGGTCCCTGTGAGGGAGGCCCGGGCCTTCGCCGTACGACGAGAAGTCAGCGTCAGCCGTTGGCGAGCGCGACGACCCTGTCGAGCGCGCCATTGAATTTGTTGTGGTCCCCGACCGTCGGCCCGGAGGACGTGTACTGCCACATCGTGTAGTACGACCATCCCGCCGGCAGCGTGCCCACGGTCGACGCGTATCGGGCGACCCACAGCGGGTTGGCGGAGGCGAAGCCGGCGTAGTTGCCGGTGCACTGGGTCCACCAGCTGGTCGCGGTGTAGATGACGGCGTCGCGGCCGGTGCGGGCCTTGTACTGGTTCAGGAAGTCACGGATCCAGCTGACCATGCCGCTCTGCGTCTTGCCGTAGCAGGTTGCGCCGTACGGGTTCCACTCGATGTCGAGCGCGCCGGGCAGGGTCTTGCCGTCGCGGGACCAGCCGCCGCCGTGGTCGACGAAGTAGTTCGCCTGGGCGGCGCCGCTGGTGGTGTCGGGGGTGGCGAAGTGGTAGGCGCCGCGCACCATGCCGACGTTGTACGAGCCGGTGTACTGCTGGGTGAAGTAGGGGTTCGTGTAGTACGTCCCCTCGCTCGCCTTCGTGTACGCCCACCGGACGCCGCTGCTCCAGAGGGTGGACCAGGCGACGTTGCCCTGATGGCTGGAGACGTCCACGCCCTCCGTCTGGGTGGCGCGGGTGTCGGCGGGCGGGCCGCCGAGCTGCCCGTCGTGGGCGAGGACGCCCATGCCCATGTAGGCGGAGCCGCGGGCCGGCTTGTCGGCGTCCGGCTCCTCGTCGGCGGTGGCTGGGGCGGCGAGGGCGAACAGGAGAGACAGGGCAGCGAGCAGGGTGCCGACGGCGGAGAGGCGCCGGGGGTGTACCGATCCAGGTCTGTGCACGGTCATAGCGTGCCTCCGAGGGCTCGGTTGTGCTCGGTGGAGAAGGCGATGGGGGGAACGCGGCTGCCGGCGCCGCGTCCGATGCGTATCTGGCGTGGGCATGCCAGGCAAGTTCCTGATAAGGAAGCTACGCACGTCGGGGAGCGGGTGGGAAGGGGGTCCGGGGGCTGCCGTTGGTCTACGCCTGCGAAATACTGACGGAGCTGCGGCTATGACTGCATTTGGCGGAAACTTTCAGGACCGGGAAATTCAAGGTAGGGGCTGACGTGCACGAAGACGGAAACGACGGCGGACGTCGAGTCGAATCCGACACGTCGCCGAGTGGTGTGGACCGGGAATTCCTGTCCCTGGAGCGGGAGTTGACCGTGCTGCTGCGCCGGGCCCGCGCCAACCAGGGCGAGATGGCCCGCGAGGTCCACCCCGACCTGGAGTCCGCCGCGTACGGTCTGCTGGTCCGGCTGGATGAACTCGGCGGCCAGCGCGCCACGGAACTCGCCGCGTACATCGGGGTCGGGAAGGCGACGATGTCGCGTCAGCTGCGGGCGCTGGAGGATCTCGGTCTTGTTGTCCGTGAGCCCGACCCGGCGGATGGGCGGGCCTGGCTCATCCATCTGACGGAGGAGGGTCGTGGTCGGGTGGGCAAGGTGCGGGAGGCCCGCCGGGCGCGGTACGTCAACCAGCTCGCGCACTGGGACCGCGGGGAGGTCGCCGAGCTGGCGCGGCTGCTGCATCAGCTGAACCGGCAAATGGAAAGTTGAACCGGCAGGCGGAAAGCTGATCCGGCGGCGCGCTCACAGCTCCGCGTACACCACCGTCGCATCGTCGTGCGTCTTGCTGCGCCGGAGGTACACCCGCTCCGTGTCCGCCAGTTCCAGTGCCCGTACCCGTGCCACCAACTCCCCGGCCCCCTCCTTGCGTACGAGGTCGAAGCAGTCCACCCAGTCGCCCGCGCCGAACTTCTCCACCCAGCGGGTCGCGCCGTCCGTGAGGGCGGCGAGGGCGCGGACCTCGTGGCGTGGCAGCACCCCCGTCACCGCCCGCGAAGCGACCGTCGGGTCCGCGGCGGCGGTGTAGAAGCCGCCGTCCTTGTTGCGGACGGTGGCGTCGGCGATGGCGTCGGTGGTGAGGGAGGTGCGGGGGAGGCGGGAGAGGCGGTCGTCGAGGAGGGGTGTGATCGTGCCGTCGGGGGATTCCACCAGGAGCGCCGAGTCGGAGAGGACCAGGTACTCCACCGCCTTCGCTGACCACCGCGCCAGGACCACGGTTGCCTGTGGGGTGCGGGGGTGAGAAAGGTCACAGGTTTGCGCGTGGGACTCGGCGGTACGCGCGATGGCGGAGGCAAGGGCTTCGGCCAGCGGAACATCCGGGAGGGAAACGGTCAGTTCGGTCAGGGCGCCGCCGAGACGTGCGCAGTACCAAGGGACGGAATGCAGACAGCCGGTCCCGTCCTTCGGGGGTGTCACGCCGTCCAGGACGACCACAGCGCCGCCCTGTCCGGAGGCCGGGAGGGCGACACTCGCGAAGTCCTCGTTGGGGTGGGTCGGATCGCCGGGCTCCGAGACAACTTCGGTTCGCATTCGGCCAGTCTCCACGAGCTCTTCACGAGGTTCGTCAAAGGGTCGCAACAGTCGCCGAGTTGGCGCACTCGTGCAGGACCCTCGCAGGTCAGAAGCCTGAAATGGGGTGGAATGGTTTCTTCCGGGAAGGCGTGGCGGCACATAGTGCCATCGTGCGCCGCAGACGTCCAACCGGCCCGCCGCCGGGGCCCGTCGGAGGCGCCGCGGGAACTTGCCCGCCCGCTGCCGACCGAGGTTCACTCCTTCGGGTGGCGGGTCAGGTGATGCGCGACCGCTGCCCACCGGCGTGGGAGGGTCGGGATCCGTACCGGGCGGACGTACCGGCTGGGAGCACCAGTTGACGCAGCGCCACCCGGGCCCAGGGGTATCACGAGTCAGGAATGCGAGCACCGGTGCAGAAGACGCGGCCTCGTCGTACAGGCAAGCAGACGGCCTCCCCAGGGGGCACGGAGCACACGTCGGACACACTCGCCGGCCAGGGCCGCCCGACCCACGTACGCAACCGGCTGATCGTCGCTGTCGCTGTGGTGGCCGCCGCCGTCGCCGGGGCCGGAGCGCCCTCGATCGTCGCCGCCTCGGGGCAGCTGAGCGACTCCCAGTCGCTGGTGACGCTCTCCGAGCAGACCGAGAGCGCCCTCACGCTCGCCCACTCGCTGGCCGACGAGCGGGACGAGGTGACCTCGTACATCGCGGCCGGCCGGCCCAAGTCCAAGGCGCCGAGCGAGCAGCGCAGCGTCCGCGTGGACCGGCAGGTCGAGGAGTTGCGCGCCGACCCGGACGCGCCCGCGTCGCTGCGGTCCGACCTCGACGGGATCGCGGCCCTGCGGAGAGCGGCGCTCACCGGAAAGAGCAGTGCTCTCGACACGCACGACGCCTACTCCGCCACCATCGCCGAACTCCACCGCCTCGCCGAGCAGCTGGCCGAGGAGATGCCGCCCCGCGCGGGCTCCGGCGCCTACGCCCTCGCCGAGCTGGACTCCGCCGTCCAGCAGGCCGCCGCCGCCCGCGGACTGCTCCTCGCCGCGCTCAACATCCCGCGCACCACCGAGACGGTCATCGACCCCATCACCGGTCTGGCCAGCACCGTCACCCGGTCCACCGACGCCGACACCAAGCAGCGTGACGCCCTCACCGGCGCCGCCCAGGAGGCCCGGCTGCGTTCCGACGCGGCCCTCGCCGAGTTCCGCGACACCGCGCCCAAGTCGGCCCGTACCTCCTACAGCAACACGGTCACCGGTCCCGAGGTCGACGCCGGCGAGAAGTACCTCGCCTCCCTCACCGACCAGCCCACCCTCTCCGACGGCGAACTCGGCACCAGTACCGAGAAGGCGGGCGCCGCCCTGTCCGCCCGTGTCGACGCGATGCGCGGCGCCGAGTCCGCGCTCTTCGACCGGCGCACCAAGGACCTCGCCCAGCTGCGCGACGACGATGTCACCGAGCTGGAGATCCGGATCGCCGTCCTCGGCGCGCTGGTCCTGCTGACCATCGGTATCGCCACGGCCATGGCGCGTACGCTCACCCGCCCGCTGTCCGTCCTGAAGCGCGGCTCGGCCCGGCTGGCGAACGCGGAGGATCCCGCCGCCGCGGAACCCGTCACCTTCACCGGCCGCAACGACGAGTTCGCCCAGGTCGTCCGCTCCGTCAACGCACTGCACGCGCAGGCCGCCGCCCTCCACGAGCGGGTCGCCACGCTGGAGGCCGACCGCAAGCACCTGGTCGGCCAGCGGCAGAAGATGGCCGACGCCCGCGAGCAGCTGCGGGCCGAACTCGCCGAGTCCACCGCCCAGTTGGACCGGCTGCGGGACAGCATCGGCACCACCTTCGTCAACCTCGCGCTGCGCACCCTCGGCCTCGTCGAACGCCAACTCGGCGTCATCGAGGGCCTGGAGGAGCGCGAGCAGGACCCCGACCGGCTCGCCACCCTCTTCAAGCTCGACCACTTCGCCACCGTCATGCGCCGGCACAGCGAGAACCTCCTGGTCCTCGCCGGCACCGAGCACGTCCAGCACAGCGCCGGGCCCGTGCCGCTGATCGACGTCGTACGGGCCGCGGTGAGCGAGATCGAGCGGTACGAGCGGGTCCGCATCGCCGCGCTGCCGCCGCATGCGCACATCGCCGGGTTCGCCGCGGACGACCTGAGCCATCTGCTCGCCGAACTCATGGAGAACGCCACCTCGTCCTCGCCGCCCGAGTTGCCCGTAGAGATCTCCGGCTGGCTCCTGGAGAGCGGCGAGGTCATGCTCTCCGTCCAGGACGAGGGCATCGGCATGACCGCCGACCGGATGACCGCCCTCAACGCCCGCCTAGCCGACTTCGACCCTGAGGCGTCGTACGACCAGCAGGGCGAGGAGGGTCTCGGCCTCGGCCTGTACGTCGTGGCCCGCCTCGCCCACCGACACGGCGTCCGCGTCCAGCTGCGCGAGCAGAAACAAGGCGGCATCACCTCGGTCGCCGTCCTCCCCAAGCCCCTCCTGGCCACCGCCCCGTCCGTCGAGGTCCCGTCGTCGTCTCCGGGCGCGGACGCCGAGGCCAACTCCAACGTCCTGCACGGCCGTTCGGAGACCGGCACCGACCCACTGGTAGCGCTAGCGGAGAAGGCCGTACGGGAAACGGGGAACGCCGAGAAGTCCGTACCGGATCCGGCGGGCCCAAGAGAGCACCCAACCGAAACAACGATCGAGCTCCTACTCCCCACCTCAACACCGCCCGACCCAGCGCCCGCACCGCCCGAACCAGCGCCCGCACCGCTCGAACCCGAGGCCGCACGGCCCGACCCCACGGCCGCACCGCCCGAACCCGCGGCCGCCGACGGCGAGGACGCCCCACAGGGGCCACCCGCACCCGACCACGAATCCCGCACGGGTGGTGCGGGTGGGAACGAACCCGCCGAAGGCGAAGCCGAGGCGGAACACCACCGCACCCCCGACGAGCCCGAAGACCGCGTCACCGACAAGGGCCTGCCCAAACGCACCCCGAAGATCACCGCACCCACATCGGTGCCCCGCCCGCGCAGCGGTTCCGTAGACGCCGAAGCCCTACGCCGCCGCCTAGGTGGCTTCCGCCGAGGAGCCGAGGCGGGCTACCGCGACGTAGAAGCGGAGATCGCCGAACAAACGGGCCAGCACCACGTACCCGGCGCGCCCACCACACACGCACCACAAGCCGAAGAAGCCACGGGGGGCACCGTCGAGGAGGCAAGCAGTTGACCGCGCCCAGTACCTTCGGAACCTTCGGACTGAGCAGTGAAGCCCGCAACCTGCACTGGCTGCTGACAAACCTGGTCGAGGAGGTCCCGGGCATCGAGTCGGTCGCAGTGGTCTCCTCCGACGGACTCCTGCTGCTCTCCTCCGACCCGGGCCGCAACGCCGCCGCCCGCGAGGCCCTCGCCACCCGCCCCACCGGCCCCCGCGGCTCCTCCGCCGACCTCGCCACCGTCGTCTCCGGCATCGGCAGCCTCACCATCGGCACCGCGAAGCTCATGGAGTTCGGCGCGGTGAAGCACACGATGGTCGCGATGGACGAGGGCAGCCTGTTCGTGATGTCGATCAGCGACGGATCGCTGCTCGGCGTGCACGGCTCGGCGGACTGCGACATGAGCGTAGTGGCATATCACATGGCACTGTTCGTCGGCCGCGCCGGACACGTCCTGACCCCCGAACTCCGCAGCGAACTCCGCCAATCCCTGGAAGCCGAGTCGACCGGGAGTGCCCGATGAGCAGCAGTGGTCCGAAGAGGCTCCCCGTCCGCGGCGCCGACCGCAAGCCCGCCCGCGTACGCCCGTACTCGCTCACCGGCGGCCGCACCCGCTTCGGGCACGTCCTCCTCGTGGAGACGTTCGTGGCGAGCACCGCGGCCATCGAAGCCCCCGAGGAGCGCAGGGAACTGACGAATGGTTCCCTCACCACCCGGGTGATGCCGGAGATGCGGGCCATCGTCGAACTGTGCCGCCGTATGCGCACGGTGGCCGAGATCGCCGCGCTGCTGAAGATGCCGCTCGGCGTGGTCCGCGTGCTCATCAGCGACCTCGCGGACCAGGGAAAGATCCGTGTGTACGGCACCGGAACCGGCCACGGCACCGGCCGGCCGGACCGGGCACTGCTGGAAAGGGTGCTGAGTGGACTCCGTCGTCTCTGACGCCGCGAGAGGCGTCTCCCCCTACGTCGAGCCCGAACCCGAGTCCGACGAGAACCTCCAGTCCTGGCAGACGCAGCTCGCCCGCGCCCCCGTCGCCACGAAGATCGTCGTCGCCGGCGGCTTCGGCGTAGGCAAGACCACCCTCGTCACGGCCGTCTCGGAGATCACGCCCCTCCAGACGGAGGCGCTGATGACGCAGGCCAGCGCGGACACCGACGATCTCACCGGCACCCCGGACAAGCTGACCACCACCGTGGCCATGGACTACGGCCGCCTCACGCTCGACGACGACCTCGTGCTCTACCTGTTCGGCACGCCGGGCCAGCAGCGGTTCTGGTTCATGTGGGACGACCTCGTGCGCGGCGCGATCGGCGCGGTGGTCATGGCCGACACCCGGCGCCTGAAGGACTGCTTCCCGGCGCTGGACTACTTCGAGAGCTGCGGGCTGCCGTATGTCGTCGCGGTCAACCACTTCGACGGCAGCGAGTGGTTCGAGCCGGAGGACGTGCGGGAGGCGCTCACGATCCCCGCGCACATACCTGTCATGATCATGGACGCGCGGCGCCGGATCTCCGTGATCGAGACCCTGCTGTCCCTCGTCGGCCACGCGCTGGACGTCACCCCTGAGTAATCGCTTGAGTAGTCGCGTGAGTAGTCGTTTTTAGGAGTCACCACCCGCATGCGGAAGATACTCGTCGTCGGAGCCGGCCAGTCCGGGCTCCAGCTCGCCCTCGGCCTCCAGTCGCACGGGTACGAGGTCACCCTGATGTCCAACCGGACGGCGGACGAGATCCGCAACGGCCGGGTCATGTCGACGCAGTGCATGTTCCACACGGCTCTGCAGCACGAGCGCGATCTCCAGCTGAACTTCTGGGAGTCCCAGGCCCCGAAGATCGAAGGACTCGGCGTCTCGGTCGCCGCCCCCGGCTCCTGGAGCGAAGGCCCCGCGGCCCGTGCGATCGACTGGGTGGGCCGACTCGACGGGTATGCGCAGTCGGTGGACCAGCGGGTGAAGATGGCCGGCTGGATGGAGACCTTCGCCCAGCGCGGCGGCCAGCTGGTCATCCACGGTGCGGCCGTCTCCGACCTCGACTACTTCTCCCGTACGTACGACCTGGTGCTCGTCTCGGCGGGCAAGGGCGAGCTGGTGTCCATGTTCGCCCGGGACCCCGAGCGCTCCCCGTACAGCGAGCCGCAGCGCGCCCTCGCCGTGGCCTACGTCCATGGCATGGGCCCGCGCCCCGAGCACCCCGAGTACGACGCGGTCCGCTGCAACCTCGTGCCCGGCGTCGGCGAACTGTTCATCATGCCGACGCTGACCACCTCCGGCCGCGCCGACATCCTGTTCTGGGAGGGCATACCCGGCGGCCCGCTCGACGTCTTCACCGGCGTCAAGGACCCGGCCGAACACCTCTCCCTGATCCTGGAACTCATGGAGCGGTTCACGCCGTGGGAGTACGCGCGGGCCACGAAGGTCGAACTCACCGACGCGGGCGGTGTGCTGAACGGCCGTTACACGCCGACCGTCCGCAAGCCGGTCGGCCGCCTTCCCGGCGGTGGGCTGGTGCTGGGCGTCGCGGACGTAGTCGTCGCGAACGACCCCATCACCGGTCAGGGCTCCAACTCGGCGTCCAAGTGCGCGGCTTCCTATCTCGCGTCGATTCTTGAGCACGGGGAGAAGGAGTTCGACGAGGCATGGATGCGGGGGACTTTTGAGCGGTACTGGGATACGGCGCGGCACGTCACCAAGTGGACCAACGCGATGTTGGCTCCGCCGCCTGAGCATGTGCTGAACCTTATTGGGGCGGCGGGGGAGTTGCCGCCGGTGGCGGATCGGTTCGCCAATGCGTTCAATGATCCGGCCGACTTTGAGGACTTCTTCTACGAGCCTGAGAAGACGGCGGCGTATTTGGGGTCTGTGGCCTAGTCGCCGTTGGGGGGTGTGGGGTCTGGCGGCTGCGGGTGCTTTGTGGCTGGTCGCGCAGTTCCCCGCGCCCCTTTGGGGCGTTCGTCTGGGCGTACTGCTCCAAGGATTGGGTTGGATGCGATCGGGGAAAGCTTGATTTTGTCGCCCGGTCTTGGGGCGTGTACGACCTTTCCGTCGCCCAGGTACATCGCTACGTGTGTGGCCTCCGGGAAGTAGATGACCAGGTCGCCGGGGCGCAGCTTTTTGAGGGGGATTCTCGGGAGTTGGGCCCATTGTTCCTGGCTGGTTCTCGGGATGGGTTTCCCGGCGTGGCTCCAGGCCTGGGAGGTCAGGCCGGAGCAGTCGTAGGTCTTCGGGCCCTCGGCGCCCCATTCGTAGGGCTTTCCGAGTTGGCGTACGGCGTAGCGCAGTGCCTCGTCGCCCTTGCGGGAGGGGGGTCGGTCGTCGTTCAGGGCGCCGGAGGCCATGAACTCCCGTTGGGCCTTGTCGGTGCCGCTCTTCTCGAATTCGGTGAGGGCGGTGAGCTGTTCGGCGGTGAGGGAGGCGAGGAGTTTCTCGACGTCGTGGAGCCGGTTGCGTACCTCGTCGCGCTGTTTCTTCTGCCGTGCGGCGAGGGAGAGTTGGCGGTCCAGGGCGGTGCGGGCCTTGTGTGCGAGGTCGTCGGCCTTGCGCTCGGTTCCGGTGAGCCGGTGCAGGGTCTCGGCCCGCTCCCGCGCCACCTGCCCGATCACATGCCCCTGGTCGAGCGCGTGCTGTGGATCGCGGGCCAGGAGGAGTTGTACGTACGGGGAGATGTCGGTGCTGCTCTGGTACTGCTGGCGCGCGAGCCGTCCGGCCGCCCCACGGCTGTCCTGCAGGGAGAGCCGGGCGCGGGCGAGCGCGCGGTCCAGGAGGTCGACCTCGGTGCGCTGCTTCTTCAGCTGCTCCTCGGTGGCGTTGTAGGTCTCGGTGGCCCGCTCGGCCTCCCGGTACAGCCGCTGAAGGTCCGTCAGCAGCCCGGCCACCGCACGGTCGCCAGGCTCAGGTACGGCCGCGGCGGGTACGGCCCCGAGAACGGCCTGGGTCGCCACCGCCGCCGTACAGACCAGACGCAGAAGGCGCCCTGACATGTCATCACCTCCGGTGCGGGGCGGCCCCTCCGCTCCGCACCGCGAGCATCAGACGGCCGCTCGCGTTTCGCGCGCGGGGTGTGCGCGGTTCGGCGCAACCCCGTCACTCGTCGGCGTCATCCCGCTTGCCGCCCGGCGTGGTGTCTGGCTTGGACCACGGCCACCGCAGTCCGCTGGCGCGCTTGCCCTGAGGGTCGTACTCGTACTTCCAGCCCTGCGTCAGACCGAGCCGCTTGCTGTGCCCGCGCGGGACCCTGCGGTAGACCAGCACGGTGGGCTCGCCGCCGTCGGGGGCCGGGACGGGGATGCGGTACGTCTTCGGCGGGTGCCCGGTCATGCCCAGCAGGACGGGCAGGACACGGCCGTCCATCGGGCCGCCCTCGAAGGGGGTGTCTTCGGTCTTCACGGCACCAGTCTCAGCCATCCGCCGCGAGGGCCTCGACCAGGGCGGCGGTCTGCGGATCGCGTGCGCCTGTCACCGTCAGCGCGGCCATGAACTGCTCCACCAGCCAGTCCCGCAGCTCGTCGAGCGGCGGTTGCTTGCCCTCGTCGAGCCAGATGAGCGAGGCCGCCTCCACGGCCGTGATCCACATCCGTACGGTCATCCGCAGCAGCAGGCCGGGCTCGGGGACTGCGAGATGGCTGAGGATGTGCTCGGCGGCGGCCCGGCGTACGCCGTCGACGATGGCCGTCGTACGGGACGTCTCGACGACGCTGCCGCCTTGGAGAAGGGCGCTGAAACCCGTGTCGTGCTCGTCGACGAAGGCGAGGTAGCGGTCGAGGGCCCGTACCAGCCGGGGCAGGCGGGGGCCCACGCGGGGCTCGTCGAAGCACTGCTGCAGTTCGTCGGCGGCGGACCTGAGGGCGGCTTCGTACAGCTGCTGCTTGCCGCCTGGGAAGTACCGGTAGACCAGGGGGCGGGAGACTCCCGCCGCCTCTGCCACGTCGTCGAGGGAGACGTCCTCGGGGGTGCGGTGCGCGAAGAGTTTCAGCGCGGCGTCGAGGAGCTGACTTCGTCGCTCCTCGACGCTGAGGCGACGGTAGGCGGGGGCGGCGGTCATGTGGTTCAGCCTAGTCGCCGTGGGTGGTGCGGATCGGTGGCGGCTGCGGGTGGTTTGTGGCTGGTCGCACAGTTCCCCGCGCCCCTTGAGGTTGGTCAGCGCACCTACGCGAGCAGCCCCGATGCCTTCCATAGCCGCCGCCCCACCCCTCGCAGCACCCCTATGTCGTCCAAGAAGTCCGTCAAGCGCTTCGCGCCCGTCTGCATGACCTCTCGGCGGTGGCCGCTGGCCTTTACCTGGGCCATGGCCTCGCGTTTGTCGAGGCCTACGTTTGTGTAGACCTCGGGGTTCACGAAGGCCACCGAGAAGATGCGGGCGAACTCGCCGGAGGTGACGCGGGTGAATTCCTGGGACCACTTCGGGGCGGTGACCATCTGGCGGCGGAGTTCCTCGCGGGCGTATCGGACGTGGCGGGCCTCCTCGACCACGTGGATGCGCGTGACGCCGCGGACGAGGGGCTGTACTCGCTCGTCCGGGAAGGTCAGCCGCTGCATCCAGTCGAGGACTTCCTCGCCCAGGAGGGTCGCGGTGAAGGAGCCGGGGGTGGTGGAGATGGTCTTGAACAGGCGGCCGAGGTTCTGGTGGACGCGGCTCACGGGGTACCACGGTGTGCCGCCGTGGGTGATCAGGCGGGCGAACATCTTCGAGTGCCGGCACTCGTCCTCGATCTCGGTCAGCGCGTAGCGCACATGCGCGCTCGTCGCCGCCTTGTCGTAGATGTGCCGGGTGAGCAGCTGCATCAGGATGATCTCGAACCAGATCCCGAGCGAGGCGAGCGCGGCGGCCTCGTGCTGGGAGAGCAGGATCCGCTGCTCCTCGCTCATCCGCTTCCACATCGGGGTGTCGTAGAGGGACACCAGTTCCGGCGGCCAGAACCACTTGCCCTCCTCGAAGGGCGCGTCCCAGTCCAGTTCCTTGTCGGGGTCGAAGGAGTGCTTGAGAGACGAGGCGAGCAACCGCTCTGCCACCTGCTCCCGGTCCTTGAGCAGGCCGAGCGCATCGCGCAGCCCGTCGAGCGCGTCGGCTTCGGTCACGGTCGTCATGCGCTTATGAGACCGCTTGTCAGCAAGCTCGTCAATCCCTTGCGCGCGACTTGTTGACCCTGCGTCTACCAAGTAGGAGCCTGCGATGCATGCCGACTGAAGACCTGTACGCCATGGACCCGGGAGACTCCCTCTGGCAGGTGCCGGCGACCGGCGCCGCCCGCTTCAGCTGGGAGTACGACGACGGGCGCGACCGCCTCCTCGCCCTCTACCAGAAGGGCAAGGACAAGCAGTGGGACGGACAGAAGCGGATCGACTGGGACCTGGAGGTCGACCCGTACGACGCGCTCGGCACCCCCGACGAGTCGATCAGCCTCTACGGCACCCCGTACTGGGCGAAGATGACGGACCGCGACAAGGGCGAACTGCGCCGGCACCTCGCGTCCTGGCAGTTCAGCCAGTTCCTCCACGGTGAGCAGGGCGCGATGATCTGCGCGGCCCGGATCGTCGAGTCGGTCCCCGACCTGGACGCGAAGTTCTACTCGGCGACCCAGACCATGGACGAGGCCCGGCACGCCGAGATCTACGGCCGTTTCCTGCACGAGAAGATCGGCCTGCTCTACCCGATCAACGACAACCTCCAGTCCCTGCTCGGCGACACGCTGCGGGACTCACGCTGGGACATGCCGTATCTCGGCATGCAGGTGCTCATCGAGGGCCTCGCGCTCGCCGCCTTCGGCATGATCCGCGACACGACGGACAAGCCCTTGCCGAAGCAGATCCTGGCCTACGTCATGCAGGACGAGGCCCGGCACGTGGCCTTCGGCCGGATGGCGCTGCGCGACTACTACCGGCAGCTCAGCGATGCCGAACTGCGCGAGCGCGAGGAGTTCGTCATCGAGGGCTGCTATCTGATGCGCGACCGGCTGCGGGGCGTCGAGGTGCTGGAGAACTTCGGCATCCCGAAGGCGGAGGCCGAGGAGTACAGCGAACGGTCCGAATTCCTCGCCCTCTTCCGCCAGTTGCTCTTCTCCCGCATCGTCCCCTGCGTCAAGGACATCGGCCTGTGGGGCAAGCGCCTCCAGCAGGCCTACGTCGACATGGGCGTCTTCGAAATGGGCGACTCCAACCTGGACCTGCTGATGGCCCAGGACGAGGAGATCGCGGAGAAGCTGGACGCGGAACGGTTCGCGGCGGAGGAACACGACCGGGTGGAGGAGGTGCGGCAGGCTATCGACCTGGGGGCAACTGATTCCTAGGCCCGGCAGCCGAGGTCGTCCGGGACCTCCAGCGCCACCGGCTGCGCCCCCTGCGCTGGGAACGACGTACGCAGAGTGAACGCGTACGGCGTCGGCCCGTTCGTGCGCAGGTGCAGCAGGCGGGACTCGGCCTCGGCGACCGTGGGCCGGTGGCCCGCCGGGACCCACCACATCGCCATCATCGCCTCCTCGACCCGCTCGAACCACTCCCGCCGACGCGCGAGCATCTCGCGGTGCCGGCCCTGGTACATGTACGCGGTCAGCGCGTCGGCGTCCCGCCACACCGACATGTTGATGATCAGCCACTCGTCGCCGAAGACCTGGATGTCGGTCGCGTCGCCGTCCTCCGACTGGAGCCGCCAGACGAATCCGTCAGCGGCGTCCGCATCCGCGTTGACCGGGTCGAGCGCGTCGACGAAGTCCTTCAACTCCGGGGAGTCCAAGGGGAACTTGAGGCGGGCGATGTTGACCTCGGCGAGTTCGTACGCGATGTCGGCAGTCGTCATGGACCGAACGGTAGGTCGGGAGGAGGGCCCACCGGTACCCCCGTCTCAGTAACCGAGCACGCCCGCCTACGAGTTCAGCACCGCCCGCATCACCGACCGCGCGATCGGCGCCGCGTCCCCGCCCCCGCTGATCTCGCCCCGCCGCGCCGACGCGTCCTCCACCACCACCGCGACCGCCACCTTCGGCTCCAGGTCGCCGTCGGCCTGCGCCCAGGAGACGAACCAGGCGTACGGCACCCCGGAGTTGTCGACGCCGTGCTGGGCGGTGCCGGTCTTGCCGCCGACGGTCGCACCGCGGATGGCGGCGCGCCGGCCGGTGCCCTCCGTGACCACGTCGGCCATCAGCTCCTTCATGCGGACGGCGGTCGACGGGTGCATCATCCGCCGCAGCGGACGCGCCCCGGCCGTCGCCAGCGTCGCCCCGCTCGCCCGGGTGGTCCGCTCGACGAGGTGCGGCGACCGCACCTGCCCGCCGTTCGCCACGGCCGCCGCGACCATCGCCATCTGCAGGGGCGTGGCCCGCGTGTTGTACTGCCCGATCGACGACAACGCGAGCTGCGCCCTGTCCACCGACGTGTCGAAGGTGCTCGGCGCCACCGAGAAGGGGATCTTCACCTCGGTGTCGTTGAATCCGACAGCCTCAGCCGTCCGCGCCATGTCCTCCACACCCACCCGCACGCCCAGCCTCGCGAACACCGTGTTGCACGACCACACGAACGCCTCCCGCAGTGAGGCGTCCCGGCAGCCGTCGGCCTCGTTCGTCAGCGAGGTCCTCGTGCCGGGCAGGGTGTACGGGTCGGGCGAGTCCGTCGGCTCGTCCAGATCCTTCAGCACACCGGCGTCCAGCGCCGCCGCCGCGGTCACCACCTTGAAGGTGGAGCCCGGCGGATACGTCTGCCGCACCGCCCGGTTGAGCATCGGCTTGTCCCGGTCGCCGTTCAGCCGCTCCCAGGACCGCTTCGCCGCCAGCCCGTTCCCGGACAGGACGGCGGGGTCGTACGACGGCGTGGACACCAGCGCCAGAATCCGCCCCGTCGCCGGCTCGATGGCCGCCACCGCGCCCTTGCGCCCGCCGAGCCCGGTGTACGCCGCTGCCTGCGCGGCCGGTTCGATGGTCGTCACGACGTCGCCGCCCGCGTTCTGCGACCGCGTGAGGTCGTTCCACAGCGGGAACGGCGAGAGCATCGGGTCCGTGCCGGACAGGAGGTCGTCCTCGGCGTGCTCCAGGAGCGTCGTGCCGTACACCTGCGAGGCGAAGCCCGTGACGGGCGCGTACATCGGGCCGTGCGCGTACGTCCGCTCGTAGCGGAGCTGCTCGCCGGTGTCCTCCGAGCCGGTGAGGCGGGCGCCGTCGGCCAGGATGTCGCCGCGCGGCTGGCCGTAACGGGCGATGTTCTGGCGGCGGTTGGCCGGATTGTCGTCGTAGGACCGAGCCTGGAAGACCTGGATGCGGGCGGCGTTCACCAGGAGCGCGACCAGGAGCAGGGCGCAGAACACCGCGGCGAGTCTGATGTACCGGGTCATGGGGCGACCTGCCCGTCGTACTGCCGCCGTGCCGAGTCGCTGACCCGGACCAGCAGCGCCACGATCGCCCAGTTGGTGACCACCGACGAGCCGCCCTGCGCCAGGAACGGCATCGCCATGCCGGTCAGCGGGATCAGGCCGGTCACCCCGCCCGCGATCACGAACACCTGGAGCGCCACGATCGACGCGAGGCCGACCGCGAGGAGGCGGCCGAACGGGTCACGCAGGAGCAGGCCCGCCCGGTAGCCGCGCTCCACCAGGAGGCCGTACAGCAGGAAGATCGCGGACAGGCCGGCCAGCCCCAGTTCCTCGCCCGCCGTCGCCAGGATGAAGTCCGACTTGGTGGCGAAGCCGATCAGGATGGAGTGGCCGAGCCCCAGGCCGGTGCCGAGCACGCCGCCCGCCGCGAAGGCGAACAGGGACTGGGCCAGCTGGTTGGCGCCCTGGCCCGCCTCGATCGACGCGAACGGATGCAGCCAGTCCTCGACCCTGCTGTGCACATGCGGCTCCAGCCAGCCGACGGCCACGGCACCGAGCGCGGCCAGCAGCAGGCCGACCGCGATCCAGCCGGTGCGGCCGGTGGCGACGTACAGCAGGACCACGAACAGACCGAAGAACAGCAGCGACGTCCCCAGGTCGCGCTCCAGGATCAGCACCCCGACGCTCAGCAGCCAGATGGCGACGATCGGGCCGAGGACCCGCCCGGTCGGCAGCTGCAGGCGCCAGATGCGGCGGCCGGTGTAGCGCAGCGCGTTGCGGTTGGCGGCGAGATACGCGGCGAAGAACACCGCGAGCAGCACCTTCGCGAACTCGCCCGGCTGGATGGAGAATCCCGCGATCCGGATCCAGATCCGGGCGCCGTTCACCGCCGGGAAGAAGATCGGCAGGGTGAGCAGGGCGAGGGCGGCCACGACACACACGTACGCATAGCGCTGGAGCACCCGGTGGTCGCGCAGCAGCAGCACGACGACGATGAACAACCCCACGCCCAGCGTCGACCACACCAGTTGGGTGGGCGCCGCCCGGTCGCCGGGCGTCTCCAGGTCGAGCCGGTAGATCAGCACCAGGCCCAGCCCGTTGAGCAGCACGCCGATCGGCAGCAGCAGCGGGTCCGCGTACGGGGCCCGCAGGCGGACCGCACCGTGTGCCAGCAACGCCAGCACGCCCAGCCCGGCGCCGTAACCGGCGGCGCCGGGCGGGACGGACCCGTTCTTCGCCAGGCCCACAGCGCAGTAGCCGTACACCGACAGGAGTACGGCGACGACGATGAGGGCGAGTTCGATGCCACGGCGCCGGGGGAGGCGTACGACGAGCGCGGAACGGTCCGTCGCTGCTTCCAAGGTGCTTCCGGCCTTGCTCATGTCCGGAACTTACCCAAATAGCATGTCTTATGGCCCTTCGTCATCAGCACCAGCGCGGCGCAGGCCCGATATTGTCGATGAACCGCGCCGCACCCCAGGCCCAGGTGCCGTCCGTGAGGAGGTACCAGAGCGGGTTGCCCTGGATGCTCTGCCCCGGCGTCTTGCAGAAGATGGACACGACATCGCCCCGGTGAACCGCCCGGATCGGCCGACTGCCCCGAGTCGGCGCACTGCGCAGAATCAGCCGGTCGACGGTGACGACACCCCGGTACCGGCGCGGATCGCGATAAGCCCCCTGGCCACCGAACTCCTCGAATCCATCGTCGCCCTCGAAGCTCGAGTTGCCACTGCTGAACTCCGAGTCACCTCCGCTGCCCCATTCGTCGTCCGCGACGGCGGGTGTGATGGCGGTCGCGCCGGCGAGCGCGACGACAGCAGCAGTCATGGCGAGACGGCGGGTGAGGCGGGTGCGCAGAGACATGGCGAGTACCTCCATAAATGGGGCGAAGCTGACTAGTCGCCACATTAGGAGCGAGGGTGGAGGGCCGCGCGTGCTGATGGGCCATAGGAGAAGCGCCCCGAAGGGGTGCGACTCCTAGGGGCGCGGGGAACTGCGCGACAAGCCTCCACAACCCGCAGACGGCGAACAACCCGTAGTTCCGAGCTCTTGGTTCTCGGCCTTGCTAGCGCAGCGTCAGCGTCGCTACGGCACCCCCATCCGCCGCATTCGCAAACGTCAGCCGCGCCCCCAACACCTCCGCCTGCCCCAACGCAATCGTCAGCCCCAGCCCATGCCCCCTGGTCCCACCCTCCGTACGAAACCGCTGCGGCCCATGCACGAGCAGATACTCCGGATAACCGTCCCCATGATCCCGGACGCTGACGACCGGCCCATTCACCGTGAGAACAACCGGCGGCCGCCCATGCCGGTGCGCGTTGGCGACCAGATTCCCCAGCACCCGCTCCAGCCGCCGCCGATCCGTCTCCACCCGGGCATCCCGGACGACCCTGACCTCCGTGTCGTTCCCGCCCGCCCGCACCACCCGCTCCACCAGCGCCCCCAACTGCTCGGTGTCCAGGTCGAGCCGCTCCCGCCCGGTGTCGAGCCGGGAGATCTCCAGCAGGTCCTCGGTCAGCGTCCGCAGTGCCGCCACCCGGTCCCGTACCAGTTCCGTCGGCCGCCCCGGAGGGAGCAGTTCCGCGGCGGCGTGCAATCCAGTGAGCGGCGTGCGCAGCTCATGCGCCACGTCCGCGGTGAACCGCTGCTCGCTCAGCAGCTTGCCCTGCAGCGACGCCGCCATGGAGTCCAGCGCGGCGGCGACCGCGGCCACCTCGTCCTGCGGGCGGGTCGGATCCTTCGTACGGGGGTCGTCGACGCGTGCGTCCAGGTCGCCGCCGCTGATCTGCCGGGCCACCTGCGCGGTCGTATGCAGCCGCCGCGTCACCCGGGTCACCGCGAACGCGCCCACGAGCAGCGTCGCCCCGATCGCCAGCCCCGAGGACCAGATGATCGCCCGGCCGAGGTCGTCGATGGTGCGCGCCTGCTGCGAGTAGTCGACCTGCACGGCAAGCGCCCGACCGCCGTCGGCCGGGCCCGCCGCCCACATCGTCGGGCGCCCCTCGTGGTCGGCGACCATCGTGCCCCGCTCACCGGCGACCGCCAGCTCACGCAGTGACTCGGGCAGCCCGTCCGGGTCGACGCCCACGCCCGGCATCAGCCTGTCCCCGGCCTCGAACGCGCTGGTCGCCTCGTCCAGCCGGGACAGCGCGAGGTCACGGGCCTGCTCGACCGTCTGGTTCGACACGGACACATGGACCAGGACGCCGAGCAGCGCGGCCAGCGTGCAGCACATCACCGTGATGAACACGGCCGCCTTCACGGCGAGCGTCCCGGACCAGCGGGGGAGCCCCAGCCTCATCGACCACTCGCCGAAGCCGAAGCCGAAGCCGAAGCCGAAGCCGAAGCTGATGCCGACGGCGATGGCCGTGCGCTCCGCTTGGTCGTGCCCGTACGCAGCATCTCGTCATGCGTAAGCAGCATCGCGCGCTGGTTGGCGTCCCAGGTCCACTGGAGGCGGTACTCGTAGCCGGCCACCTCGGACGGCGACCGAATGATCACGGACCGTCCGGCCAGCTCGACCGCGCTCATCGCGTCCTCCCAGCGCATGACCCGCACCAGCCGCCCCTTCTCGACGGTGTAGACGCGTACCGCCGTCAGGGTGCCCGGCAGCTGCCGGAAGCCCAGCGTCAGATCATCGCGCCCGTCGCCGGTCAGATCGCGGTAGTACGGCTTCAGGACCGGGCACCTGGCCCGGTTCCCGCCCGTCGCGCAGTCGGCCATCCGCTCGCCCGTCTCGTGGTACGGCGCCCCGGCGAGGTAGTCGTCCGGGCTCGCGGTGATCTCGGTCCGTACGATCGCGACCGGATCGACCTTGCGGAGGTCGCCGCCCGGCACACCGACGCCCTTGATCACCTCGCGCTCCACCTCACCGATCTCGAAGGCGGGGGAGGACGCCGGCGGCAGCTCGGGCCAGAGCCGGACCGGACTGACCGCGGTCGGGGTCGGGCCCGCGCCGTGCAGCCCCCCGGTGTCGCCGCAGGCCGCGGTCGTCGCCGTGAACGCCGTGAACAGGGCGGCGAGGGCGAGGGCCCGGGCGGGGCGGCTGAGGGGCACGGCACTCCTGTGGTCCTGGATGATCGTGGGCCCCGTACACCTTATTCGCGGGGAAGTCCTTTTTGCGTGCAGGGGCTGTGCGGCCTGCGCACCGGCGTTATTCGGCCAGCTCCTCCAGCAGCCGGGCCGTCGACAGTCCCGCCCGCAGGTACGCGACGAACAGCTCATTGTGCAGTGCCCAGGGCGAGCGATGGGCGCGGATCAGCCGGATCGCCTCCTCGGCGGAGCAGCCCCGCCGGACCAGGGTGTGCGCGATGACAAGGCCGGAGCGGTTGTAGCCGTGATAGCAGCGGACGAGGACGCTGCGGCCGGCGTCCAGCGCCTCGCTCGCGGCCTGCGCGAGCCGCATCACGCCCGCGAGCTGCGTGCCGTCCAGCGGTCCGTCCGGAATCGGCCACACATGGTGCTCCACACCCGGGTCCGGCCCGTGCCCCGGCAGCCGGAGGAGCGTCTGCACGAGATCGAACTCATCATGGACGACGACGAACTCCACCTGGCCCGAGCCGTCCCTGAACTCGTGCCCGCCCATCCACAGGCCGGGCACGATCTCGCTCCACGGGCTGTCCGGAGCAGGTACGTCGGGCTGGTTCCCGCGGGTCCGCAAACGAGCCTCCCCAAACCCATGCCAACTCATCCCAAAGGTAACCGGGTTCTTGCCCCTGGAGCACCCCGCCTGGTCCCATGGTCATGGGGTGATGGTGCATGAGCCGACTGCGCGTCATACCGACCTGGCGGCACGGCCAGGAGCGGCTGTATGTATGCCTCACGGACGGGCGGAACATCGCCTGGTACGACAGGGAGGCGGCCCGGGTCAACCTGCTCAGCGACGACCACAGAGAGGGCGTACTCGAAGCCCTCGGCCCCTTCCTGACCGGCCCCGTCACCGTCGGCCCGCCCCCGGTGCCGACCCCCGCGGAGCTGGCCCGCCTCACCCTCCACCCGGACGACGACCTGGCGCCCAACCGCCCCGGCGAGGCCCTCCACATCGCCCTGGACCGGGACCCCGGACCGGCCCACCGGCTGCGCCCCGACCCGCGCCGCCGGGCACTGGCCGCCGAGCAGGCGGTGGGGGAGGCCCTGGAGCGGCTGGACGGCGCGGGCTGGCACGCCCTGCACTCCATCCCGCTGCCCGGCGGCGACCGCGTCCACCACCTGGCGATCGGCCCCGGCGGACTCTTCGCCATCCACACCGTGTACGCCCGCAAGACGCGGGTCCTGATCGCCGACCCCATGGTCACCCTCGGCCGCCGCGAAGCCCGCCCCCTGCTCCGCCGCGCCCGCGCCGACGCCGACCGCGCCTCCTACGCCCTGACCGCCGAGGTCCACCCGGTCCTGGCCGTGGCCGGCCCCGCAGACGTCCAGATCACCGCCCCCCTCCGCGAAGTACGCGTCTTCCAGGACACAGAACTAGGAGGCCTGGCCCGCCTGGGCGGCGTCCTCAAACCGGCGGACGTGGAGGCGTTGCACGCGATGGCCCGGGACCGCCACACATGGGAACGGGTGTAAAGCGCCCCAAAGGGGCGCGGGGAACTGCGCGACCAGCCACGATGGCGCAGCAGCCGACCGACAACAGATCGCTTTAGTTCATGACGGCACAGGACCGGCGTGGGCCGAGTCGAGCAGTGGCGCCAACAGATCCCCATAGTCCTGCAGCCGAGGTCCGAGATCCGCCGCCGCGAACGCCATCTGCCCCGGCGCCGCACACTGCTCGACCTCCTCCCAGGTCACCGGCGCCGACACCAACGGCTGGGCCCGCGCCCGCAGGGTGTAGGGCGTCGCCGTGGTCTTCCGCGCAGCGTTCTGGCTCCAGTCGACGAACACCTTCCCGGGCCGCAGACTCTTCGTCATCCGGTGCACGACCAGCCGCGGCAACGCCCGCTCCGCCTCCACGGCGAGTCCCTTGGCGTACTCGCTGACCTGCTCGGACGACGCGGACCGCACGGCGGCCAGCAGATGCAGCCCCTTGGCCCCGGACGTCTTCGGCCAGGCCTCGATCCCGTCGGCCGCGAGCCGGTCCCGCAGCCACAGGGCGACCTGACAGCACTCCACGACCGTCGCCGGCGCCCCCGGATCGAGGTCGAACACCAGCCGGTCCGCCTCGCCGGGCGCCCCGATCAGCCACTGCGGGGTGTGGAACTCGGTCACCAGATTGGCGGCCCACATCAGACTCGCCAGATCCTGTACGAGAACCATCCGCGCCGGCCCCTCCATCCTCGGCACCTCGGCGGTGGTGACCCACTCCGGCGTACCCGGCGGCACGTTCTTGGTGAAGAACCGCTGCCCGTCGGGCCCGTCCGGATACCGCAGAAACGACACCGGCCGGTCCCGCAGATGCGGCAGCAGCACGTCGGCGACGGTCGCGTAGTAGTGCAGTACCTCGCCCTTGGTGAACCCGGCGGCCGGATACAGCACCTTCTCCAGATTGCTGAGCGCGACCCGCCGTCCCTCTACCTCGGTGATGGGCGCCATAAGTCGAGTCTCACCTCTGCCGGCCCTTACGGCACCCCGCGCAAGTTCCCCCGAATGCCTCAGTCCAGGTAACCCCCTCACTCCGGTGGCCGTTTGAAAGCGGTACTTCCCTTGAATCAAGGAGCTCCCGAGAGCCCCATGAAACTCACCTCCGTGGTCATCAGCCACAACGTCGCCGACTATCTCCCCGACTGCCTGGGCTCGCTGCGCCGGAACACCGGCCCGGACATCGAGTACGTCTTCGTCGACGACCACTCCACCGACGGCTCCCGCACCCTGCTGGAGCAGGCCGTCGCCCGCATCCCCAACAGCCGGCTCGTCGTCCACCCGCAGAACCGGGGCGCCTCCGCCGCCCGCAACACCGGGATCGACGAGGCACGCGGCGCGTACGTCACCTTCCTCGACGGCGACGACTGGCTGGCGCCCGGCTACTACCCCCGGCTCGCCGAGGCCTGCACCCGGCTCGGCACCGACTTCGTCCGCGTCGACCATCTGCGCGCCCAGGGCAAGAGGCGCACGCTGCAGAGGGCGCCGGAGAGCAGGCGCGGGGTGCCGATCCCGTCGGTCGAGGGCATCGGCGAGGAGAACCGGGAGACCATGGCCGACTACGTCAACGCATGGTCGGGCGGCTTCCGCACCGGGCTGCGGGAGAGCGGGCTGCTGTACTTCGACACCTCGCTCAGGACGTGCGAGGACCGGCTGTGGAACTGGCGGCTGCATCTGCACACCCGGACGTTCGCGGTGGTGGGCCTCGCGGGGCTCTTCTACCGCAGGGACGTCGGCGGCTCCCTCACCAGCGTCGGTGACGACCGGCAGCTCGACTTCCTCCCGGCCTCCCAGCGGATCATCGAGGAGGCCCTCGCCCACTGCACGGACCGGAGCGTGCACCGCAAGGCCGTACGCACCCTGCTCGGCCTCACGCACTTCCACCTCAAGCGGACCGACCGGCTCGACAAGCGGGTGGCCAGACAGTTCCCCGGGCGGTACCGGGCGCTGGCCGCGTCCCTGCCGCAGGACCTGCTCCGCGAAGTCCTCGACGGCATGGACGACCAGCGCAGATCCGACCTGACCGCCCTCTACCGTCCGAGGAAGACCGCGTGCCCCTGAACGTCCCCGTTCCCACGGAGCCCTGTGATCCCGTCCCGGTCCAGCTCGTCGAAGCCTCCACGCTCTACGGCCTCGCCACGGTCTGCGCGGCCCTCGCACAGGGCCTGCTGCCGCTCGCGGAGGGCGGCAGGCGGCTGCTGGTGACGTCCACCAACACCACCGTCCCCGAGGCCCAGCCGCCGTGGGAGGAGCTGCCCGGCTTCGCCCACCTGG
This sequence comes from Streptomyces sp. NPDC050211, assembly GCF_040656035.1. Taxonomy (NCBI): domain Bacteria; kingdom Bacillati; phylum Actinomycetota; class Actinomycetes; order Kitasatosporales; family Streptomycetaceae; genus Streptomyces; species Streptomyces sp. NPDC050211. The sequence goes on along the minus strand of NZ_JBFALC010000008.1, from coordinate 97,088 downwards.
CGACGTACTTCGACGCGATCGTCTCCTGGAACGACACGATCTTCCCCAACCACCCCTCGGTCTGGTCGCCCCGCCCCGAGGACCGCACGCTGTTCGAGCAGGCGCTGCGCCGCTCCTGGGGGATCGCCCCCGACGCCCCCGTCGAACTGGTCGCCGAGTCGGTCCAGTCCCCGCCCTCCCTCACTCTGGCCCGCCTCTTCGCCGACGCGACCCTGCACGTCTACGCCGACGGCCTGATGAGCTACGGCCCCCTGCGCACCCGCCTGGAACAGCAGGTCCTGCGCCGCGTCGGCCGGTTCGTCTACCCGGAGCTGGTCCCCGGCCTGCGCCCGCACCTGCTCGACGAGTGGCCCGGCGCCGAGCACCACCCGCTGCCCCCCGACGCACTGCGCCGCACGCTCACCGTCCTCGCCGACGCCGCCAAGGACGAACTGGAAGCGGTACGCGAACTGCCCCAGGGCGGCGCCCTGTTGCTCGGCCAGTACCTCGCCGAGGCCGGCATCCTCAGCGCCGCCGAGGAGGACGCCCTGCACCGCGACATACTGCGCGAGGCGGTACGGGGCGGCGCCGGGTCGATCCTCTTCAAGCCGCACCCCAGCGCACCGCGCCGGCACGCCGAGTCCCTCCGCGGGGAAGCCGCCCGCGCCGGTGTCCCCCTGCACGTCGTCGACCTCCCCGTCCTCGCCGAGGTGCTCTACGAACGGCTCCGCCCGGACGTCGTCCTCGGCTGCTTCTCCACGGCCCTGTTCACCGCCAACACGGTGTACGGCATCCCCGCGGTGCGCGTCGGCACGGACCTCGTCCTGCGCCGCCTGAAGCCGTATGAGAACAGCAACCGCATCCCGCTGGTCATCGCCGACAGCGTGCTGCCCGGACCCGGGGCCGTCGAGGCACGGGGTGAGGTGCAGGGGCTGGTGGCGACCGTCTCGTTCTGCATGCAGCCCATTGCCTACGCCCATCTGCGGCCCGTCGCCGAGGAGTTGCTGTCGGCCGGCCGCTCCAAGGCCGTCGCCGGCCGGTACATGGGCCTGCTCCGGCTCACCAGACTCCGCCTCCCGGGCGGCCTTCCCGCAGCCCGCCTCCTGCTCCCGCTGGCCAGGACCTCGTTCATCAACCGACACCGCGCGACCCTCGCCCGGCTGGCACGCAGCGCACGCGGGACGGCGATCCGGTGACCGCTCACCGGGAAGGGGGCCAGGGAGAGCAGCAGGACGAGGGCGCGATGCCCGCCGGGCGGGGGCGAGTTGAGGGTGTGCGGGACGGTGGTTGGGTGATCGCTCGCCACGAGCGCGTTCGGGAGGCGCAGGAAGGCGCGCGGGTGATCGCTCGGCAGGGGTGGGCCGAGGAAGGGGCGGAGGACGGGGCGTTGATCGCTCCGGTTGCGGCGTTGATCGGTGGGCAGGGATCGGCGGGGCGTCCCGCTCCGTCCCCCGCACCGCCGCGGATGGGGCGGCGGCGTCCCACCGCCGGCCGGTTCGCCGTCGAGCTCGTCCTCGGGGCGGGCATCGCGATCTGCGTGAGTCTCGGCATCCAGTACGTCGTACCGCGGCTGCCGCTGCCCGAACCGTCGCTGCTGCCGACCATCCTGACCACGCTGACCACGACGGCCGTGGTGGTCCTCCTCGCCCTGTCGGTGCCGGCCGCCGGACGGGGCGGCATGGCCGTACGCGGGCTTCTCCACTGGTCCGGCTACGCGCTGGTCTCCGCGCTGCCCACCCTCCTCCTCGCCCTCCCGCTGCACGGCACCCGCTGGTTCCTCGGCGGGCTCGCCTCGGACAACCAGTTCCGTGTCGAGTACCTCACCCGCCTCACCGACTCGCCCGCCCTGGCCGACATCGCCTACCGGGACGTACCGCCGCTGTACCCGCCCGGCTGGTTCTGGACCGGCGGCCGGATCGCCGCGCTGCTGGGCTGGGACGCGTGGGCCGCCTTCAAGCCGCTGTGCATCACCTCGGCCGCGCTCGCGGCGGCGGTGACGCTGGCGCTGTGGCGGCTGCTCGTGCCGCCCCGGATCGCCGTACTGCTGGCGACGGCGACCGTGATGGCCGCCTTTGTCGAGCCGTCCCTCGGTGTCCGCGAGCCGTATGCCTGGCTGGTCGGCTCCGCGCTGGCGCCGCTCACGGTGGTCGCGCTGAAGCTGCTGCGGGCGCCCGCAGTCCGCCCGTGGCCGCTGCTGGCGTTCGGCGTCGCGGTGGGCGCGGCCGTGCTGACGTACACGCTGCTCGCCGCCTTCTGGGTGTTCACGCTCATCGCGATGGTGGTGGCCCTGCTGCTGCACAGGCCGCGGCGGTGGCGCACGCTGCTCGCACGGGTCGCGCTCGCGGGGATCGCGGCGGCACCGTCGGCGGCCGTGATCCTGCTGCCGTACGAACTGGCCGGACGCGCAGCCGGAGGGTCCCCGGACACGACGGCGCTGAAATTCACTCCCTACCAGCAGTTGACGTATCTGCTGCCGATGACGGAGATCACGCCGGGCGGACTGCTGTGCCTGGCCGGCACGGTCTGGCTGGTCGTCCGCTGCCGCACCCGGCCCGTGGCAGCGGGGCTGCTCGCGCTGGTCGCCGGATGCTACGCCTGGTGCGTGCTGTCCCATCTGGCCATCGCGCTCGGCACCACGCTCCTGTCCTTCCGCGTCCATCCGGTCCTGCTCGTCGCACTCCACTGCGCGGGCGTCCTCGCCCTGTGGGACCTGCTGCGGACCGTGCGCAGACGGCACCCCGCGCAGGCCCGGACTGCCACCGGCGCCCTGGCCGTCGTCGCGGCGGTCTTCACCGTCGCCGCCGTCCAGCACGCGCAGAGCGCGCTGGGCCGCGAGGTCGACCTGGCCTACCGGCAGAGCTACCCCCTGGACGACGGCACGGCCCCCTCCCGCACGGCACGCGTCCGGCACCCCGGCACCGAGGACCTGTGGATCCGCCCCCTGGTCCGCGCGATCGCCCGCGGCACCGGCAGGCAGCCGCACGACCTGACCGTCCTGACGGACCATCACCGGCTGCTGTCCGTCGAGCCGTACTGGGCCTATGTCGCCATGACGCCCGGCTACTCCAACCCCCAGGCACGGCACGAGAAGCGCAACGCGGAGGTAAGGCGCTGGCTCGCCGCCCGGGACGCGGACGACTTCGCGCGGCGGCTGCACTCGGGCCGCTTCCCGGCGCCGGACGTGTTCGTCCTGCGGCAGACCGACACCGGCTACGGCCTCTACCTGTTCCGCCACAACTTCCCCCGCGTCCCGGTGACCCGGTCCTCGGAGGTCGTCTTCCCCGTCGACTTCTTCCCGCCGGGGCGCTTCCTGCGGCAGGACGTCGGGCCGTACACCGTGATCACTCGGTACGGCGGCCGGTCCGGGTGAGAACGGTGTGCGGCCGGGCGCGGTCGACCTGTTAACGACGCGTCAAGGGCCGGTAGGGTTCACAGCGGTGTGCCGGGAAGCCTGGTCGGCGAGCAGAAGCAGTCTGTCTTCCGATCGGTGGTGACCCGTCATGGCGCGTGCGTCGATGCCCGTCCACGAGCCCCCGGCGGCGCCGTGAACGACTGGCACAGCTGGGCCGCGCTCGTCGTGTTCGTCGGCGCGTACTCCCTGATCATCAGCGAGAAGATCCATCGGGTCGCGGTGGCCCTGGGCGGCGCGGGCCTGATGCTCGCGATCGGCGCCACCGACGATGTCACGGCGTTCTACTCCGAGGACGCCGGCATCGACTGGAACGTCATCTTCCTGCTGATGGGCATGATGATGATCGTCGGCGTGCTGAAGAAGACCGGCATGTTCGAGTACCTGGCCATCTGGGCGGTGAAGCGGGCGCGCGCCCGGCCCTACCGGGTGATGGCCATGCTCGTCGTCATCACCGCGATCGCCTCGGCCCTGCTCGACAACGTCACCACGGTCCTGCTCATCGCCCCGGTCACCCTGCTGGTCTGCGAGCGCCTCGGCCTGCCCGCCGCCCCGTTCCTGATCGCCGAGGTGTTCGCGTCCAACATCGGCGGCACCGCGACCCTCGTCGGCGACCCGCCCAACATCATCATCGCCAGCCGGGCCGGCCTCACCTTCAACGACTTCCTGATCCACCTCGCCCCGCTGTCCGCGGTCCTGATACTGATCCTCCTGCTGCTGTGCCGCGTGCTGTTCCGCAAGTCCTTCGTGTACGACGAGGACCGCGCCGCCGAGATCATGGAGCTGGAGGAGCGGGAGGCCATCAGGGACCCGCGGCTGCTGATCCAGGGTCTCGTCGTCCTCCTCCTGGTGGTCGCCGGGTTCGTCCTGCACCCCGTACTGCACTACGAGCCCAGCGTCGTCGCCCTGCTCGGCGCCGGGCTGCTCATCGCCGTCTCCGCGGTCGAGACCGGTGACGTCCTCGCCGAGGTCGAATGGCCCACGCTGGCCTTCTTCGCGGGCCTGTTCGTGATGATCGGCGGGCTCATCGACACGGGCGTCATCGACGAGGTGTCCGGCGCGCTGGCCGACGTGATCGGCACCAACGAACTCGCCGGTTCCATGATCATGGTGAGCGCGTCCGCGGTACTGTCCGGGGTCGTCGACAACATCCCGTACGTCGCCACCATGGCCCCCATCACCGCCGACCTCGTGCACAACATGGGCGGCGCCGGCGACCACGTCATGTGGTGGGCGCTCGCCCTGGGCGCCGACCTCGGCGGCAACGCCACCGCCATCGGCGCCTCGGCCAACGTCGTCGTGCTCGGCATCGCCGAACGCAACCGACAGCCCATCTCCTTCTGGCAGTTCACCAAGTACGGCCTCGTCGTCACGGCCGTCACGGTCGTGGTGGCGATGGCGTATGTGTGGCTGCGGTACTTCGGGTGGGGATAGGCGTGGGGTGCGTGGGCGTCACTTCACGGTCGGGCTGGGGGACGGGGTGGGCGCGGACGTCTGGAGGTCCAGGCCCGGGGGCTTCGTGAGGGCGACGATCGGTGCGCCGGGCTGGGGCGGCGGCGGGGTGGTCTGGTCCTGGGGGAGCTTGGGCGGGCTCGTCTGCTGGAAGAGGGCCTGGTCGAAGTTGACCATTTCGGTCTTCTCCAGGACCGAGATGTGGTCGAGGACGGTGTCGTTGGTCAGGTCGGCGAGCTGACGGACCAGCGAGTTCTTGGTGTTGGCGCGGATCTGGGCCACCACCGGGAAGATCCGCCCATGGGCGGTCCGCATGATGTTGACCGCGGTGGTGTCGAACTGCTTGCCGGTCTCGGCCTGGGAGGTCGCCACGAACTGCTGCTGCTGCGGGCTGGGCTGGTTGGGCAGCGTGATGCCCAGCTCGGGCGCGATCTTGCGGCACATTTCGTCGAGCCCGGAGTGCCCGACGACCAGGTGCTCGCCGGCCTCCTTCATCGCCGGGGTCGTCCCGCGCTCCATCGCCATCATGCCGAGCGGGTACTCCCACAGCCCGGCCGCGCGCACCGCGACCACAAAGGACCGGTCCGCCTCGGTGAGCGGACCGTAGGGGGTGTTCGCGATGATGCGATCCTGCGAGCTGGACGTGTTCTCGATCCCGAGCATCGCGGGATACGCGAGTGCGGCGAGGGTCAGACTCAAAGCACCGCCGACGAAGACGGTTCCGACCCTGTTGCGCGACAGGCGCATCGTGCCTCCTGATGTGACCGGACCTGACACCAGGAAGTACGGACCAGAGGCGCCGTCCAATCAGTGTCCCGAGTAAAAGTCACGCAGTGAGCACGTGGCGTACGTCACACCCTCACGTGCCGCTGGATGTACCGGCCGTCGCGAGGAGCTCATGGAGGAGGTGCGAGGCGGTGATCACGCCCAGGAGATGGGTCCCGTCCTTCGCCTTCTCCACCACCGCCACCACCGGGCTGCGGACCTGGGCCATCAGCGCTGCCACCTCCAGCGCGGTGTCGTCGGGGTCCGCGATCGGGGGAGGCGCCGCCTTGCTGGGCAGGCATTCCCCGACTCGACGGCCGACCAGCGCCTGACACAGCCGGTCGGCGTGCTTCTCGTCGACGACCGCGGCGAGTGTCGGGTCCTCCAGCACATACGCCGGAACCAGCACCTTGATCATCTGGGACGCCGGCAGGATCGCCTTCGGCTCACCGCGCTCGTCGAGCACCAGCAGCCCCGGCAACTTGTGCTCGGCCATCAGCCGTGCCGCCTCCAGGGCGTCACTGTCAACGCTCACCGTCTCGTATCCGACCGCCAGGTCACGTGCGCGCACGACGGGCTCCTCATATGCGTCTGCGTCTCTGACATGAAACATACGCGGGGAGTGTGGGTGAGGGAGGGCCGAGGAGACGGGGTGCGGTGCGTGCCCGTGCCCGGGTCAGAGATCCTTCGCCGGCCAGTCCAGCAGGCGGGCGCCGATGACCGCGGTCTGGAGCATGTAGCGGTGGGCCGGGTCCGCGGGGTCGGCGCCGGTGAGCTGGTGGATGCGGGCCAGGCGGTACGTCAGGGCCCGCACGCTCAGTGAGAGACGGCGGGCGGCCTCGGCGGCGACGCAGCCGGAGTCGAAGTAGGCGGTGAGGGTGTCCAGGAGGGGCTCACCGCCGCCGCGGGCGGCGGTGAGCGGGCCGAGGGTCCCGAGAACCAGGTCGGCCATGGCCTGCCGGTCGCGGGTGAGGACGGGGTAGACGAGCAGGTCGGCGGCGCGCAGGACGGGCTCGCCGAGGTCGAGGCGGTCGGCGAGTTCGAGGACGCCCAGGGCTTCCTCGTACGAGTGGACGACGCCACCCGGGCCGGACTGGGGGCGGCCGATGGCGACGCGTCCGCCGTCGGTGGCGGCATGGGCCTGTTTGGCGAAGTGGGTGAGGACGTCGTCCTGGTCGCCGGGCGCGATGCACAGCATGCGCCCGTCCTTGGTGGTGAGCAGGATGCTGCGATCGCCGAAGCGGGCGATGAGTGCCCGCTCCACCTGTCGGGGCACCGGGTCGCCCTCGTCGTAGGCGCCGGCCCCCTGGGCGACGGCGACGGCGTGGGCGTGCGAGAGGCGCAGACCGAACCGTTCGGCGCGTTCGGCCAGCCGGCCCAGGTCGCTGCGGCCGTAGAGCAGATCGTCGATGAACTCACGGCGGGCGGCCTCCTCCTGCCGTACGGCGAGCCGCTGCGCACGCTCGTAGCCCTCGGCGAACGCGTCCACCGCCTGCTGCATCGCCGCAAGCACACTGTCGGCCGAGCCGGGGGTGCCGGGCCAGGCGGCGCGGGTGGCGGCCAGGTGCGCCCCGACGAGCGCGCGCAGTCCGTGCCCGGCCTCCGCGGACTGTTCCCCCAACGCCCGCCGCGACTCGATCTCGTCCCGGCTCAGCCGGCGGCCGGTGGCGGCGACATCGGCCAGGATCCTGGCGTACCCGATCAGATACTTCTCGGGTATCTCCTGCGCCGACATCCCGTCCCCCGGTTCCCTTCCTTGATGCCCCGGTGACGGTTTGTTAGCGGCTCACCGGCACGCAGACCCTAGTGAACACTGCCGGACATCGGCAATGCGCGGTCGTGCCCCCGGCGTGCAGGATGGGCGCGGGGAGCACCACGGATCGGCTCCGGTTCCGGACACCGGCAGGTGTCCGGAACCGGAGCCGAGAGGGTGGTGAGCGGCAGTCAGCCGGTGACGCGGATCAGAGCCGGTCGACGATGCCCTGGAGCTGCTCGACCTCGGCGGACTGACCCTTGACGATGGCGTCTGCCATCTTCTTGGCGTCGGCGTTCTTGCCGTTCTTCTGCTCGTCCTCGGCCGTGGTGATCGCGCCGTCGTGGTGCTCGATCATCATCTGGGCGAACATCTTGTCGAACTCCGCGCCCTTCATGGCCTTGAGGTCTGCCATGCCCTGCTCGGACATCATGCCGTCCATGCCCGAGCCGCCGGAGTGGTCCATTCCCTCCATGGACTCCGCCGCGGTCGGCTTGTTCCAGGACTCCAGCCAGCCCTTCATCGTCTGGATCTCGGGGTCCTGGGCCTCCTCGATCTTCCCGGCGATGTCCTTGATCTCCGCGTCGGAGGCACGGCCGTCGGCCAGTTCGGCCATCTCCAGGGCCTGCTCGTGGTGCGGGATCATCATCTGGGCGAACATGACGTCCGCGTCGTTGAAGTCGCCGGCCTTGGCCCCGGCCTCGGCGGTCGCCGTGGCCGAGGAGCTGCCGCTGCCGTGGTCCATGCCGCTCATGTCGTCGCCGTCGCCGCCGCAGGCGGAGAGCAGCAGGGCTCCCGCCGTGACGATGCCGACGGCCGTGATGTGGCGGGCGGGCTTGCGGCGCAGGGCGCGCGTGAAGGCAGTCATGGTGGATCTCACCTCGTGTTGTCGGTTCTCTGGCTGTGTGGGCGTACGCGAGATCGCGGGGCCGCGCGTGATGCGCGCCCGCGAGGGCGTAGCGGCCTATTGCCGCAGAACCGACAACTGGGTCAGATCAGGTGCGCGAGAGGGTGGAGCGGGGCGCCGCAGGACGGGTGCCTGGGCGAGAACGTCCGCCAGGCAGCCCGGACTGCGGGCGAGCGCCGATCGCAGCATTGCGACCAGCATCCAGGCGGCGAAGAGGACCGCCACGCACAGCGAGGCCATGTCCATGGCCATGAGCGGCATATCCGCGGACGCCGGCTGCACAGGGTCCGCCTGCATCGGGTCCGCCTGCGCCGGATCCATCGCCGCCGACGTGTGGGACCCGGTATCCATCGCCGAGACGGACGAGTGGGATGACTCGTCCGGATGCCCCACGGTGTGCATCACGAACACGCCGAGCGCGAGCACGACGACGAGCAGCAGGTGCCCCAGGGCGCCTCCTGCTCGTACGCAACGGCTCACGTGCACTGCGGGGCCTCCTTCGTCGTCGACACTACATACGGCACTCACGCGCCCCGTACTCAACGTCACGGATGCAGGACGGCTTCTCCCTTGACCCGGATTCCGGTGCGGTCACCGGGCTGTACGGCCACAGGGCCGGGCGCCCGGATGTCCACGGGGTCGTCCAGGCCGTCGACTGTCACGGTGACCATGGCGTCGTGGCCGTAGAAGCGCACGTCGGTGACGGTGCCGCCGGCCGGTGCGGAGGCGGGTTCGGTGAGTTCCAGTTGCTCCGGGCGCAGCAGCACGGTGCCGGAACCCGTAGGTGCGCTCGCGTCCGTGGCGACCGGGATGGTGCCCAGCGCGGTGTCCGCGGTGGCGTCGCCGAGGGCGGTGGCCCGGAGCAGGACCGCGTCGCCGACGAAGCCGGCGACCCAGGGGTCGGCCGGGCGCCGGTAGACCTGTTGGGGGGTGTCGCACTGGGCCACGCGGCCGTCGCGGACGACGGCGACGAGGTCGGCGGTGGACAGGGCCTCCTGCTGGTCGTGGGTGACCAGGACGGCGGTGGCGCCGCTGAGCCGCAGGGCGGTGCGGACGTCGGCGCGAACTCCGGCGCGCAGGGCGCTGTCCAGGGCGTTGAACGGCTCGTCCAGCAGGACCAGTGCCGGGCGGGGTGCCAGGGCGCGGGCCAGGGCGATGCGTTGCTGCTGGCCGCCGGACAACTCGTGGGGCATCCGGTCGCCGTAGCCGGCCAGTCCGACCAGGTCCAGCATCTCCTCCGTACGGTGTCTGCGCGCGGTCCGGTCGAGGCCGGTCAGGCCGAAGGCGACGTTGCGGGCCACGCTCAAGTGCGGGAAGAGCGCGCCTTCTTGGGGGACGATGCCGATGCGGCGCCGCTCCGGGGGCAACTGAACGCCGGGGCCGGTCAGGACGCGTCCGCCGACGGTGACGCTGCCCGCGTCGGCGCGCAGGAAGCCCGCGATGATGCGCAGCAGGGTGGTCTTGCCGCACCCCGAGGGGCCGAGCACCGCGGCCAGGGCGCCGCCGGGGACGGTGAGGTCGAGTCCGTCGAGGACGGGCGGGGCGTGCGGCCCGTAGGACTTGGTCAGTCCCTCAATGCGCAGTTCGGTCATGTGCGGTGCCTGCCGAGGAGGTAGGAGGGGATCGCGGCCAGCAGGATCAGGGCGGCGGCGTAGGGGGCCGCGGCGGCGTAGGAAGCGGTGCCGGTCTCGGTCCACAGGCGGGTGGCCAGGGTGTCCATGCCGGTGGGGCGCAGCAGGAGGGTGGCGGGGAGTTCCTTCATGCAGACCACGAAGGTGAGCGCGGCTCCCGCCGCCACGCCGGGCGCGGCCAGCGGCACGGTGACCTCGCGCAGGACCCGCCAGGGCCCGCGGCCCAACGACCGTGCCACGTCCTCGAGTCCGGGCGGTGCCTGGAGCACGGCGGCCCGTGTGGCGGCGACCGCGACGGGCAGGAACAGGACGGCGTACGCGCCGACCAGCAGCGGGAGTTCCTGGTACAGCGGGTGGGCGTAGCGCACGGCGAAGAAGACGAGCGACAGGGCGATGGTGATGCCCGGCAGGGCGTGGCCCGCGTACGCGGCCTGTTCCAGCAGATGGGCTGCCCGGCCCCGGTGACGGGCGGCGATCACCCCGATGGGCAGGGCGAGCAGGGTGGTCAGCGCGGCGCCCGCGGCGGCGACGCCGAGCGTGGCCGTGGCGGTCTCGGTGAGGCGGGCCGGGTCCCAGGTCGCCGAGTTGCCGACGAACAGCCAGTAGCCGAGCGTGGCGAGCGGGAACGCGATGGCGGCGGCCGTGACGGCGCCGCACCAACTCAGCGACGGCACAAGCCACTTCCCCAAGGGGGCGGGATCCGCCGGGCGTGCGGTTCCCGTGCCGGTTCGCGCGTACCCGGCCCGACCGCGCGTACGTGCCTCGGCTGCGACCAGGGCCACCGTGAGCACCACCAGCACAACGCTCAGTGCAGCGGCCGGGGTTCGGTCGAAGGACGCCCGGTACGAGGTGTAGATGCCGCGGGTGAAGGTGTCGTACCGCATCAGCGAGACCGCGCCGAAGTCGGAGAACACGTACAGCGCCACCAGGACCGCGCCGCCGGCGGCGGCCGGGCGCAGTTGCGGGAGGGTGACGCGCCAGAAGGTGCGCAGCGGCCCGAGGCCGAGCGAGCGGGCGGCCTCCTCCTGCGCGGGGTCGGTACGGCGCAGCGCGGCGGCGACCGGCAGATGGACGTACGGGAAGCTCACCAGGGTCAGCGACAGGGCGGAGCCGGTGAAGCCGGCCAGGTGCGGGGCGGCGGACAGCCAGGCGAAGGCGGCGACGTAGCTCGGCACGGCCAGCGGCAGGGTCACCAGCACCGCCCAGCCGCGCGCCCACGGCAGGTTCGTACGGGTGGTCAGCCAGGCCAGCGAGACGCCGAGGACCAGACAGGCCGCCACCACGACCGCGGCCAGGGCGATGCTGCGGCCGAGCAGCTGGGCGGCGCGTTCGGTGGTGACGATGCTCCAGGCGTAGCCCGGCCCGCGTTCCAGGGCGCGCACGCAGAGGTAGACGAGCGGGAGCAGCGCGAACGCGGCGGCCACCGTCGCCGGAAGGCCCAGCGCCCACGGCACCCGCCCGGCCGGGCGGTGCCGCGGGACCGGGCGGGTGCGGGAGTCCTTCGTGACGGACGTACCCGTCTCCATCGGCTGACCGGGCCTCAGACCAGTCCGGCTTCCTGGAGCATGGCCAGTGTCTCCTTGAGCGAGTCCAGCTCGCCGAGGTTGATCTCGGGTGCCTGGAGAGAGTCGAGCGCGGGCAGGCCCTCCGCCGGAGCGACACCGGCGGCCAGCGGGTACTCCTTGGTCTCGTCGGCGAAGTACGTCTGGGCCTCTTCGCCGAGCAGGAAGTCCGCCGCCTGCTGCGCGTAGTCGGCCTCCTTCTTGTCGGCGCCCTTCAGCAGGCCGACCCCGGCGACGTTGACCAGGCCGCCCGGGTCGCCGTCGGGCAGGAAGTGGAGCTTGGCGGTGAGCTTGCCCTCGCCCTCCTCCGCAGCCTTCTCGTACCAGTAGTAGTGGTTGATCAGGCCGAGAGAGACCTCGCCGGAGTCCACGGCCTCGAGGATCTCGGTGTTCTTCTCGTAAGCCTTCGGGGAGTTGGCCTTGAAGCCCTTCAGCCAGTCGCGGGTGGCGTCGTCGCCCTCCAGGACCCGCATGCCGGTGACGAACGCCTGGAAGGAGGCGTTGTTCGGCGCGAACCCGACGCGGCCCTTCCACTCCGGCTCGGTCAACGCCTGCACGCTGTCCGGGGGCGTGGGGGCCTTGCCCGGGTGGTACGCGAGGACCCGGACGCGCCCGGAGACGCCGACCCAGTCGCCTTCACCGCCCCGGTAGGCCGTGTCGACCTTGTCGAGCGTCGGCTGCGGAAGTGCCGTCAGGACACCTTCCTTCGACAGGGCGCCGAGGGCACCCGCGTCCTGCGAGAAGAACAGTCCGGCCTCGGTCTTGTCGCCCTCCTCCAGGATCTGGGCGGCCAGTTCGGCGCTGTCGCCGTACCGCACCTCGACGTTGGCGTCGAGCTTCTTCTCCAGCTTCTCCAGCAGCGGTTCGACCAGGTCCTCGTTGCGACCGGAGTAGATGACCAGGTCGGCCGGCTCGTCGCTGCACGCCGCGAGGGCCGGGGCGAGCAGGCCGAGGGCGAGGAGCGGTACGGCGAGACGTCTGGCCGAGGGGCGTCGCATGGTGAAGCCTTCCTGACATGGCTCACCTCCGGGGCCGGACAACGCGCCGTGGAGACGGGGAGGGAGAGCGAGCGGGGAGCGGGGAGCGGTGCCGCGAAGGAACCTGTGAACGCCCTATGAATAAGGTAAAGCTAACCTCATCGTCAAGAACGGCTTAATAACGGCGGTTGTCCAGCCTTCCGGATGCGCCCCTGTGAGCCCGCCATGCACTCCTTGTGATGTTTCTGTGTCTTTCCTTTTAGGTTAGGCATACCTAATACTTCGCCTGTGCTCATCCCCTCCGACCTGCTCCCAGGCGTGCCCGGCGCCATCTCGCCGCTGTTCGCCAGACGCCTCGCCGCACACGGCGACCGCGTCGCCCTGCTGACTCCGGACAGCGAACTGACGTACGGCCAACTGGCCGAAAAGGTCGCCCAGATGGTCACACGCCTCGGAGCCCGGCGACGCCTGGTGCTGCTCGCCGGTGCCAACACGGCCGACGCCCTCATCGCCTACCTCGCCGCACTCTCAGCCGGCCACCCGGTCCTGCTGGTCCCCGGCGACAACGACGAAGCCGTGCAGTCCCTGACCGCCGCATACGACCCGGACGTCGTGATCCGCGCCGACCCTTCGGGGAACTGGCGCCTCGACGAACGGCGTGCCGCCTCCGCCCACGAACTCCACCCGGACCTCGCCCTGCTGCTGAGCACCTCCGGCTCCACCGGATCGCCCAAGCTGGTCCGGCTGTCGTACGAGAACCTGCAGGCCAACGCCGAGTCCATCGCCACGTACCTGGACATCAGCCAGGCCGACCGCGCCGCCACCACCCTGCCCATGCACTACTGCTACGGCCTGTCCGTCATCAACAGCCACCTGCTGCGCGGCGCCGCCCTGATCCTCACCGACCGCTCCGTCGCCGACGACGGCTTCTGGGACCTCTTCCGCGCCGCACACGGCACCACCTTCGCCGCCGTCCCCTACACCTTCGACCTGCTGGACCGGACCGGCTTCGCCGACCTGCGCCTGCCCCACCTGCGCTGCATCACCCAGGCAGGCGGTCGGCTCGCCCCCGAACGGGTCAGCCACTACGCCGAGTTGGGCCGACGCGACGGCTGGGACCTGTACGTGATGTACGGCCAGACCGAGGCCACCGCCCGCATGGCCTACCTGCCTCCACACCTCGCCGCCACGCACCCGGAGACGATCGGCGTCCCCATACCCGGCGGCTCCTTCCACCTGGAACCCCACCCGGACTGGCCGGGTCAGGACACCGGCGAACTGGTCTACGCGGGCCCGAACGTCATGCTCGGCTACGCCGAACACCCCACCGACCTCGCACTGGGCCGCACGATCCAAGCTCTCCACACCGGCGACATCGCCCGTCGCACTCCGGACGGGTTGTACGAAATAGTCGGCCGCAGCAGCCATTTCGCGAAGATCCTGGGCCTGCGGATCGCTCCGGACCGTGTCGAGGGGCTGCTGCACCGGCACGGCTTCAGCGCCCTGTGCGCCGGCGCCGACGACACCCTGGTGGTCGCCGTAGCGGGTGGGAGCGACACCGACGCGGGCCGTGCGCGACGCCTCGTGACCGGTGAGTTCGGGCTCCCGCCCCGGGCGGTCGCCGTCCACGTCCTGCCCGAACTGCCCCGGCTGCCCACGGGCAAGGCCGACTATGAGGCCGTACGCAATCTCGGCGGTGCACCCACGCCGAGGCCGGATGAACAGCCGTCGGACCTGGTCCAGTTGTACGCCGACATCCTCGACCGCGCGGACGTCACGGAGAACAGCAGCTTCGTGTCGCTGGGCGGCGACTCACTGTCGTATGTCGAGATGTCGCTCAACTTGGAGCAGGCGCTCGGCCATCTGCCCCCCGACTGGCACACCAGACCCATACGCGACCTCCGCTCGCCGGAGCCCGCCGAGTCCGCACCGGGGAAGGGCTCACGCAGACGACGCACCCTGGAGACCGGCATCGCGCTGCGTGCCGCGGCCATCGTCATGATCGTCGGCTCGCACATCCACGTCTTCTACGTCAAGGGCGGCGCCCACCTGCTGCTGGCGGTCGCGGGCTACAACCTCGCCCGCTTCCACCTCACCCCCTCCGCCGAGCGCCGCGAACGCGTCCGGCACGGACTGCGCAGCCTCGCCCGCATCGTCCTGCCCAGCCTGGCCTGGATCGCCCTCGTCCTGCCGCTCACCGACGACTACGGCCTCACCAACCTCGTCCTGCTGCACAGCGTCCTCGGGCCGCACGACAGCGAGACGGCCATGCACTTCTGGTTCATCGAGGCGCTCACCTACATCCTGGTGGCCGCCATCGCCCTGCTGAGCCTGCGCGTCGTGGACCGCGCCGAACGACGCTTCCCGTTCGCCCTCCCCATGACGATCGCGGCCCTCGGGCTCCTCACCCGCTACGACCTCTTCGGCCTGCGCGACCGGATCCACGTCCCCTCGGCAGCCGTGGTCTTCTGGCTCTTCGCGCTGGGCTGGGCCGCGGCGAAGGCGGACACCACCCGGCAGCGGATGCTGGTGACCGTGGCCGCGGTGGCCACGATTCCCGGCTTCTTCCCCGGCGAGCCGTTCCGGGACGCGGTCATCACGGCCGGCTTCGTGCTCCTGGTGTGGGTCCGCAGCCTGCCGAGCCTGGGGCGGGTCAACACCGTGGCGGGCGTACTGGCGAGCAGCTCGCTGTACATCTACCTGACCCACTGGCAGATCTTCCCCCTGATCGACGACGTCTCCGGATGGCTGGCGCTGCTCGCCTCACTCCTGTTCGGCATCGGATACGCCGCGGTGGCCAACCGGACGATGCGACGACTGTCGGGCCTGCGGGCGCGGCGCCGACGCCAAGGGGCGGCGGGGGAGGCATCCAAGTAGGGGCGATGCGACGGAAAATTACGATCAGACAGATGCGCTCCCCTACATCGCTAGCCTGGGCCTATGCACACCCACGCGTCGCCCGCGTCCATGCTGTCCGCCCTGAGGCCCCGGACCCAAGTACGGCTCTACGACTTCTACAAGGAACTGCGGAGCACCGACGATCTTTTCTGGGACCGCCGCCTGGACGCCTGGATCGCGACCAGCCATGAGGTGGTCAGCAGCACCGCCGGTGACCCGCGGTTCTCCTCGGTGCGCTATCCCGACATCGAGGCCGTCTCCGAGGAACTGCGGCCGCTGGCCCGGGTCCTGAGCCGGCAGATGCTCTACAGCGACGCCCCCGATCACTCCCGGCTGCGTGCCCTGATCAGCAGAGCCTTCACTCCCCGGGCAGTGGCGGCGCTCCGCGACCAGATCTCCGGGGCTGTCGAGCAGATCATCACCCGAGCGGCGCCGACCGGGCGGATGGACATCGTCGAGGACCTCGCCCGCCCCCTGCCGCTGACCGTCATCTGCGATCTCCTCGGTGTGCCGGAACAGGACCGACCCACCCTCTCCTCCTGGTCGGACCCGGTCGCCGCGGCCATCGGCAGTTCCCGGCTCGACGCCGACGACAGCCACGCCGCCTCGCAGAGCATGGCCCGCATGCTCGCCTACCTCCGCGAACTCCTCACCCGCCAGGACTCCCCGCCCGCACCCCACACCCTGCGCGCACTGCTGACCACGCAGGCCGAGAACGCCGACCGGGACTTCGACGAACTCCTCGCCAACTGCGCCCTGCTCCTGATCGCCGGCCACGAGACCACCACCCACTTCATCGGCAATGCCGCTCTCGCCCTGCTGCGCCACCCGCAGGCAGCCGACCAGCTGCGCCGCCGGACCGACCTCATCCCCGCCGCGGTCGAGGAACTCCTGCGCTACGACAGCCCGGTGCAGCTGATGCTGCGCCGGGCGCGGCACGACCTGGATCTGGCGGGCCGCTCCATCGCCGCCGGGCAGGTGGTGCTCCTCGTGTGCGGTGCCGCCAACCGGGATCCGGCCGCTTTCCCGGATCCGGACGTGCTGGACTTCCAGCGGCCCGGCGGACGGCACGTCGCCTTCGGGTACGGGCCCCATTTCTGCCTCGGCGCGGCACTGGCCCGGTTGGAGGGCACCATCGTCCTGGAAGCGCTCCTCACCCGGCTCCCCGGCCTGAGGCTCGACGGCACCGAGCCGCAGTGGCAGCGCAGCCTCAACTTCCGTGGACTGACCCGCCTGGACGTTGCCTTCACCCCTGTCGTCGCGTGATCACCCCGAAGCCGTCCGCGATCTCCTCGTTGGCCTGGAAGTCCCGGATCATCGTGGTGCGGCCCGTGAACAAAGCCGCATAGTCGGCTCCGCCCGGCCAACTGTCACACAGGTATGCGCCAATCTCATTGCCCCTCTTTATGAAAACGATTATCGTCTTATTCGTGCCCGTGCGGGCATGAACATGACCCAGGGGGGTTTCTTTTGCGTACCCGCAGACGCCTGCTGACCGTCACCGGTATCGCCGCCGCCGCGCTCGCCACGGCCGGCCTCAACTCATCCGCCTTCGCCGCCACCACGCTGAGCAGCGGCCACGTCGACGTCCTCGACGCCGAGTGGGACGGCTCCGACCTGCACCTGCACGTCCACGACGAGGAGACCGAGACCGAGTACGAGCCCGCGGACGTCACGCTGGCCGTACCGGCGGCGGCGAAGGTCGCCAACCCGGGCCACGGCTGGCTGGGTTCGGGCAGCCAGATCTGGCTGCTGCCGGACACCGAGGCCGCCGCCGACGCGGCCGGGGTGCTGTTCCCGGGCATCTCCGCCGAGCACCTGACCACGGGTGTGTTCGCCAACAACACCATCAGCTACCGCCTCGTCAGCGCCACCCGCAACGGCGCCACGACCGAGGACTTCAGCGTCTACTCCGGCGGCACCCGCTGGTACGACAGCAACACCGCCACCACCTCCTTCAAGTCCAGGAACTTCGCCGTCGGTGCCCACAACCACGCCAACTGGGCCTTCGAAGAGGCCGGTACCTACCAGCTCACGTTCAGGGTCCAGGGCACGGTGAGCGGCGTGACCGAGTCGGCCACCGCGACGTACACCGTCGTCGTCAGCTCGTGATGCGGGCCCTGACGCGCGACAGACGTGCCTTTACCGGTGCGGCGCTCATCGTGGCGACCGGGGTGCTCCTGAGCGCGGCAGGGCTGGTCGCCGGCGGCAGCGGGGCAGCCCGCGCCGCCGGCGACGCCGTCGTGCTCGACGAGGGCGAACTCGACCTCACGCCCCGACTGGTCGACGGCAAGCTGGAGTTGCAGATCGACGACCGCGGCGGCGACTCCACGGTCGTACGGGAGACGTCCGAAGTCGTGCTGCACGCCGGACCGGCGACCAAGGAAGACCTCATCGGCCCGGCCTATCCGATCCTGGGCGACACACTGCTCTCCGCCTACTTCTTCAACGGCTGGGAGAACGCGGGGCAGATCTTCGCGCCCGAACCGGGCTGGAACGGCACCGAGGCGGGCGCGGACACCGAGGTCCGCCTCGCGGGTTTCGAGGGACCGGGGCGCTTCGCGATGTACACGTACACGCGCGAGATGGACGGCAACGACGAGAGCCCGGTGCAGCACCTCAACAGCGGTGACAGCGCCCACAGCGCGTTCACGCTGGCCAAGGACGAGGAACGGGCCGTGCCCACCTGGGGCTTCACCGAGGAAGGCGTCTACCGCCTGACCCTCACGGTGACCAGCGGCGGTTCCACCGACACCGAGACGCTGGCCGTGGTCGTCGGCGACGACGTCGACCCGGCCGACGTCCTGCCCGGCGACGGCTCCACCCCGACGCCCTCGACGCCCCCCACGTCCACGACTCCCTCGCCCTCGACGCCCACCGCACCGGCCGCCCACGTCATCGACAACGGCCACCTCGATCTGGCCGCCCGCCCGGTGGACGGCTCGCTGCAGTTCCAGATCAAGGAGGGCACGGCCCACAACCCCGCGTGGCACGAGCCCGACGAAGTCGTCCTGCATGTGAAACCGGGCGCCCGCCGGAAGATCACCGAGGGGTACGAGTTCCTGGGCCCGGTCGGCGACCCGGTCTGGTGGCTGCCCATCCAGCAACTCGACGGTCTCATCTGGCCCGGCTGGAGCACCGACCAGTTCAAGAGCTCCGAGATCGACGGCCGCGTCGCCTTCCGGCTCGACGCCGTCCAGGGCCCGGGTGCGCTGAGCATCTTCACCGAGAGTTCGGTCGGCGCGGTGACCATGCACGCCCACAGCGGGGACGGTCTGCCGGACACCTTCGACCTGTCCGTACCGACCCACCGTCACACCGTGTGGACCTTCGCGCAGGAAGGCGTCTACCGCACGACGTTCGCCGTCAGCGCCACACTCGCCGACGGCACGAAGGTCAGCGACACGGAGACCATCGCCTGGGTGGTCGGGGACGACGTGGACCCGTCGACCGTGACGCCGGGTACGGGCGACGAGCCGACGGCGACGCCCACGACCACCCCGTCGCAGTCGGCCTCCACGTCACCGACCGCGACCGCGTCCCCGTCGGCGTCGGCGTCCGCGACCGGCTCGGCGAGTGCCTCGCCCTCGGCGACGGACCCGGGCTTCGCCACTTCCGGAACCGGCGGCAGCGGCACCTCGACGACCGGCGGACTCGCCTCCACCGGTGCGCAGGTCGCCGTGATCGGAGGCATCGCCGTTCTCGCCCTGCTGGTGGGCGGCGGCGCGGTGCTCTTCGTACGACGGCGCCGTACCGCCCAGTGAAAGCCCCGCGTACGACGGACCGGCGCCCGCCCGGCAGCGACCCGGTCCGTCGTACGCGGCACCGACGTGTTCAGACGTGTTCGACAGAAGGAGGAGCCCCATGCGGGGCCACCCCAGACGCACCACCGTCGCAGCCGCGCTGGTCGCGGCGAGCGCCCTGCTCTCCGGGTGCAGCGGGCTTCAATCCGGCTCGTCCGACGCGGAGTTGACCGTGTCGACGACCACCGCGATCATCGCCGACCTCGTGACGCAGGTCGGCGGCGACCGCGTCGACGTCACCTCGATCGTGCCGCACCACGGCGACCCGCACTCCTACGAGCCGAGCCCCGGCGACGCGGCCAAAGTCGCCAAGGCCGACGTCGTGTTCAGCAACGGTCTGCTGCTCGAAGAGCCCGGGATCATGAAGATGGTCCACACCAACGCCCGGAAGTCCGCCCCGAAGATCGAGATCGCCGAGAAGCTGGAGCAGCACGGCGGCACGGTCATGAAGCTGGAGGAGGACCTCGGCCTCGACGTCCTGTGGCTCGGCTGGGCCGTCGAGGGCGAGGTCGAGGGAGACGGTTCCCAAGTCCGTACGACCGCCACGAAGGTGGAGGGACCCGGCGAGCTGCGCGTCTACCTCACCGACACGCTCGGCCGGCCCAAGGTGTACGTCGACTCCGCCGACGGCCTCGACGACGCGGACTCCTTCGCCCTGCCGCCCGAGGCGCACACGCACGTCAACTGGGCGTTCAGCGAGCCCGGCACGTACCGGCTGACCGTCGAGGGGCGGACCGAGACGCTCGACGGGAAGAGCGCGGAGATCGGCAGCGGCACCTTCACCTTCACTGTCGGCGACGACACCGAGGCGCCCGAGGGCGCGAAGGTGCTCGACGGCGGACACGCCGACGTCGCGCTCAACGCCGAGACCGGGAAGGTGTACGTCCGCGCCGACGACGAGACCAGCGGCGAGCCGGCCCGGCTCGCGGCCGAGGACGTGGTGCTCAACGTGCCCGACCGGGCCAAGGGGACCGTGCCGAAGGAGAAGGCGTACTCCTTCCTCGGCCAGGCGGGCGACGAACTGTGGGTGCTCCCGCAGGCCGTGATCGGCAAACACGTGCACGGCGACCTGGACCCCCACGCCTGGGAGGACGTCGCCAACGCGGCGGCGTACGTCCGGCGGATCGAGGCCGAGCTGATCAAGGCCGACCCGGACGGCAAGGCGACGTACGAGAAGAACGCCGCCGCGTATCTGAAGACCCTCGCCGCCCTCGACGAGGAAGTCGCCGACAAGCTCGCCACCGTGCCGGAGAAGAACCGCAAGCTGATCACCACACACGACGCCTTCGGATACCTGGCGAAGGCATACGGCATGGAGATCGCGGGCTTCGTCGTGCCCCTGCCGAACCAGGAGCCGAGCGCGGCCGAGGTGGAGGAACTCGGCACCACCATCCGGGAGAAGCAGGTCCCGTCGGTGTTCCTGGAACCGAACCTCGCGGCACGCGCCGACGTGCTGCGCCGGGTAGCCGAGGACGAGGGCGTCGGCATCTGCACGATCTACGGCGACTCGTTCGACGACAAGGTCGACGACTACGTATCGATGATGCGGCACAACGCGACCGAGCTCGCCAAGTGCCTGGGGGAGGACGCCTGATGAGGAGCGCGCGGAGAATTCAACGGATCGCCGTGGCGGTGGTCCTCGCGGCCACGCTGGCAGGGGGCGGGATCGCCGTCGCGGACGACGGTACGGCAGCCGGGACCGGACTCGGCCGGATCGCCTACGGGGGAGGGGCGCTGACCCTGGATCCGGCGGACCGGGCCCATGTGATCGAGGTCGGGGGTGCGCGGGTGGCCGACGCGTCGGCGCCCGGGTGGGACACCACCGGTGTGCCCGAGGGCGCGGTCGTCGGGGACGCGGTGCGGTGGTCGCTGAGCGGGCTCGATGGGCCGGGTGAGCTGAAGGTGTACTCGGGCGACGAGGGCGTGCCGCTGTTCGACAGTGCCGACGAGCTGCCTGACGAGCGCGAGCTGCCGGCGGGCCAACAGGGGGACACTCGCTGGGAGTTCAGCGAGGAAGGCACGTACCAGGTCATCTTCACCGCGGAGGCTACGGCGGCTGACGGGCGGGAGCTGTCTGTCGGGACCGTGTACACGGTGGTGGTCGGGGCGGCGGACGGGGAGGACGGGGACGGGGACACGGCTCCGGAGGCGCCGGTCGCCGACGAGGGGCAGACTCCGACGGCCGCCGCGAACGCCGTGCCACAGGCGGCCGAGACCGAGCGGCGCACCGCCCTGGCCGCCACCGCAGCTTCCGCTGACGTCGCGTCCGATACGAAGGTCCTCGACGAGGGGCACATCGACTTCGCCGCCCGTGTGGTCGACGGCAAGCTGCAGATCCACGTCAAGGACGGCACGGTCTCAGGGAAGACCACCTGGCGCGAGCCCTCCTCCGTGGTCCTGCACATCAAGCCCGCCGCCAAGAACACCCTGCCGGACAGCGAGGAGTTCGCGTTCCTCGGCAAGGGCGGCGACCCGGTGTGGCTGCTCGACCAGGTGCAGCAGGACGGGCTGCTGTGGCCCGGCTGGTCCACGGACAACATCGAGGCGGGGGCGACCAAGGGGGGCGTGAAGTTCTCGCTCACCGCGGTCGAGGGCCCGGGGACCTACGCGCTCTACACCTACGACGCGATGTCGGGCGCCGACGTGCTGTTCAACAGCAAGGACGGGGTGCCGGACTCCTTCGACGTGGCCGCCAACACGCACGCGCACGGCGGCTGGGCGTTCACGAAGGAGGGGACGTACCGGCTGACCTTCAAGATGAGCGGCACGCTGGCGAACGGCACGAAGGTGTCGGACACGGAGACGGTGACGTTCGTGGTCGGCGACAGCGACCCGTCGGCGGTCAAGCCGGGGGACGGCGGGGGGAAGGGGGGTTCTGGTAGCTCGGGGGACTCGGGCTCCTCGGACTCGACTGGCTCAGCGGCCTCTGACACAGACTCCGACTCCACGGGCGGCTCCTCGGCGGACGGCTCCGACGACGGCTCGATGGCCTCCACCGGCGCGGGTCAGGCGCTGCTGCTGGGAACCGCGGCCGCCGCGCTCACCGCCCTGGGTGCCGCGTCCGTGCTGGCCGCCCGACGCAGGAGGACCGCACGTGGCTGACAGACCGGCCGACGGCGTGCCGGACAGCCCGGGCCCGCTGCTGCGGGTCGCGGGCGCCACCGTCGTACTCGGCGGGAGGGTTGCCCTGGAGCGGGCCGATCTTTCCGTCGACGCGGGCGAGTTGGTCGGTCTCATCGGCCCGAACGGCGCGGGCAAGACGACGCTGCTGCGGGCCGTGCTCGGGCTGGTGCCGCTGGCCGGGGGAGAGGTGACCGTGGAGGGCCGGACCGGTCGCCGGGCCGGGCAGCGCATCGGGTACGTACCCCAACGGCACGAGTTCGCCTGGGACTTCCCCATCGACGTCGCCGGCGCGGTCCTCACCGGCCGCACCCGTCAGACGGGCTGGCTGCGCCGCCCGGGCGCCGCGGACCGGGCGGCCGTGGCCGAGGCACTGGAGCTGACCGGACTCACCGAGCTGCGCCGGCGCCCGATCGGCGAGCTCTCCG
This sequence comes from Streptomyces sp. NPDC050211, assembly GCF_040656035.1. Taxonomy (NCBI): domain Bacteria; kingdom Bacillati; phylum Actinomycetota; class Actinomycetes; order Kitasatosporales; family Streptomycetaceae; genus Streptomyces; species Streptomyces sp. NPDC050211. Next base: position 74,404 of record NZ_JBFALC010000008.1, on the reverse strand, counting down.
GAGGCCAGCGCCAGCGGGTCCTGGTGGCCCGCGCACTGGCCGCCGGACCGCGCATCCTCCTCCTCGACGAGCCGTTCACCGGCGTTGACGTCCCCACCCAGGACCTGCTGAACGAGCTGTTCGGCCGGCTGGCCACGGAAGGCAAGGCACTGCTGATGACCACCCACGACCTGGCAGCCGCCGCCCGCACCTGCCACCGGGTGGCGCTGATCAACCGCACGGTCGTGGCCGACGGCGGTCCCGAACTCCTCGCCGACCCCGACCAGATGCTGCGGGCGTTCGGCCTGGACCGCGCGATCGGAGCCGTAGCGTGATCGAGTTCCTCACGGATCCCTGGCAACTCCCCTTTATGCAGCGGGCGTTCGCCGTGGCCGCGATCATCGGCCTGGTGTGCGGTGTCGTCGGCGTGTACGTCGTGCTGCGCGGCATGGCGTTCATCGGCGACGCGGTCGCCCACTCCGCGTTCCCGGGCGTCGCGCTCGCCTACGCCTTCGAGGGCAACCTCCTCCTGGGCGGCGCCGCGGCGGGCATCACCACGGCCGTTCTCATCGCCTTCGTCTCCCAGAACCGACGGCTGAAAGAGGACACCGTCATCGGCGTCTTCTTCGCCTTCGCCTTCGGACTGGGCATCGTCCTGGTGTCCACACGCGACAGCTGGACGACCGACCTGTCCTCCTTCCTCTTCGGACAGGTCCTGGCGGTCAGCGCCTCGGACGTGTGGACGGTGGCAGCCATCGGTGCCGTACTCGTGCTCGTCGTCCTGGCGATCGGCAAGGAACTGGTCGCCGTCAGCCTGGACCGAGAGACGGCGCGCGCGGCGGGCCTGCCGGTGTTCCGCCTCGACCTGGCGCTCTACGTCGTCGTCACCACGACGATCGTGATGTCCCTGGAAGCCGTCGGCAACATCCTCGTCCTCGCCCTCCTCATCACCCCCGCCGCCACCGCCCGCATGCTCACCGACCGGCTGTGGGCCATGACCCTGCTGGCCTCGCTCATCGGCTGCGCCGGAAGCGTCGCGGGCCTCTACGTCTCGTACGCCTACGACCTCGCCGCCGGCGGCTCCGTGGTCGTGGTCCTCACCGGCGTATTCATCCTCACCTGGTGCGTGGCCCCTCGCCACGGGCTGCTGGCGAGGCTCATCCGCCGCCCCGACCGCGTGGCCCTCGCGGCCGCAGGGAGGTGAGGCCCACCGGCTCCGGTCCTGGTCAGAGAGCCGGATCCGACGGCCCCACGATCGCCCGCAGCGCCGCAAGGTGCCCCCGGTAGGCATCCCGGCCTCGCCGGGTCAGTCGGAGCCACACGCGCTGGCGGGTGTCGCGGACGGCCTTGCGCTGCTCGACGTAGCCGGCGTCCATCAGCACGGTGACGTGCTTGCTCAGCGCGGAGGCGGAGAGGTCGAGTTGCTTCTGGACCAGGCCGAACTCCGCCTCGCCCGCGGTGTCCAGGAGGGCGCAGATGCGCAGACGGTTCGGGGCGTGGATGGTGGTGTCGAACCCCCCCAGCAGGTCGTGGTTCTCGGCGCTCACGCGGTCTTCCGGTGCAGACGGACGAAGGCGACGTGGAAGCCGACGGACACGGCGGCCCCGATCACCGAGGCCGCGATCAGCCAGACCGGCCGCCCCGTGACGCGGAACGCGAACGCCGCCCCCACCAGCAGCACGGGCAGGCCGACCACGAGCGGCACGGTCGCCCGCTTCGGCAGCACGTCGAAACGCAGCGCCACCCCGGTCTTGGCGCGCCACTCCTTCCCCGCGACAGCGAAGAGCGCCAGGTACACCGCAGTGATCGCCAGCATGATGCCCATCCAGGCGGAGCCCGGCAGCAGCCAGTCCGAGTCGGCCACGACGCCTCCGTAGACGATCGGGAGCGCGGCGACATAGAGCGTGAGCGTGATGAAGAACCAGTTCGGCCACGGCGTGGCCGACAGCGCCGCGGCGGAGGCCCGGACGTGCTCGGTATCCGCCAGGGCGGAACGGGCCTGTTCTGGTGTCAGCCGCACTCCGTTAGTTTCCATGACGGAAAGAGTAGCGGTTGGTTTCCAGTACGGAAAGGGGAGAGTTTCCGGTACGGCAAGTGGCCGCTCGGGCAGCGGGGACTCGCACCGGGCTGGTCCAAGGAACGGCCAACTCCTCAATCAGACGGCCGAGATGACATGACAACCCGTCCAACCCGTGTGGCCGTCGGCGCGTCACAGCGATGGCCGGCTCGCATGTCGCTACTCGGCGGGCTCGGCGGGCTCGGCGATCAGCGCGGTGGCTACGCGGCGGAAGCCGAGCCGGGCGTAGATCCGGGCGACGTCGTCATCGCCCGCAGACAAGAAGACGGTCTCGACGCCTCGCGAGCGTGCGTCGGCTATCAGCGCCGCGGTGACCGCGAGCGCAAGACCCCGGCGGCGCGCGGTCGGCAGGGTCCCCACCCCGACGATCTCACTGACCGCCCCCACCGGCTGGTGCTGACCGGCACACAGCGCCATTCCGTCGTCCACAGCGGCGGCAACGCAAGTCAGGCCGGCCAGGATGCGTGCCGCCGCACGTTCCACCGTCCCGTCATCGGCGCGTTTCCGCACAGCCTCACCCAGCTCCGCCAAGCCGGCTGCACCGACACCGGTTCCGGGATCGGCGAAGGCCAGATGAGGGACGGCCAGCGCGCTGGGCAGCACGGGATCGTCCGGTCCCACAGTCCGCACAACCATGCTGCCGGCCAGACCTGGCACGACGGGGACCGGCACGAGGGGGGTCGACACATCAGAGCCGAGCACCATCAATGGGTGTTCGTGCACCACAAGCCCTGTCCGCTCAGCCGCGGCCCGCAGCCCAGGTGTGGTCTCGGCAACCCACTCGAAACTCTCCGGAACGCCCAACTCCCGCTGCCGGGAGCGCACCCGGGCCACATCCGCCGCACTCACCGGCCCGGACCACCCCAGCACGGGACGTGCGTAGAAGGGCCAGCCCTGCCCCTCCCGGACGAACAACCGCAGCGGCCCAAAGTCCTCGCCCCGAGCGCCGGAGCGTGGCACCGCGTCGTAATACCGCTCAAGCCGGTCCAGCAGTCCACGACCACGATCAAGATCCACAGACGTCACGCCAAGCATCCAAGCACCAGCCCGCGAACCACTGCCACCGCATTACCGTCCGGCTACAGCCGTCCTGACATTCGAACTACGCCTGCGCCACCGCCAGCCACACCCCGTCACGCATGACGACCCTGCCCCGCAATTCCGGTTCTCCGCGCCAGGCGCGCACCGTCCGCGGCGCCACGCGCAGGTACAGAAAGGGCGCCTCTTCCATTCGCGGATCCCAGCCGAACTTGCCCGCGAACGCATCCGCGGCACCCTTCGGCACCTCCCGCGCGGGATAGCACTCCGCCTCCCCTTGCAGCAGCACCACATCGAAGGTATCCGCCAGAGCCAGCCGTACACGCGGCTCCTCGCGCACGTTGCGCGCCGTCGCCGACCCCGCACCGGTACACATCCACACCGCCTCCCCGTCCCACAGGAACCACAACGGCGCCTGATGCGGACCGTGTTCGGGGTGGCCCGTCGACACCCACATGTCACGCTCCGCCCCGAGCCGTTCCAGCACGTCGCGCCTACGCTCTGCCACGTCGCGACGAATGATCTCCGCAGATTCCATGACCGCCGACCTTAACCAGCACGGCCACGGTGCACATGGGGCGCAGGTCCTAGGTCCGAGCGCTGGTCCCGGGCGCCCCTGACCTGGCTGGGCCACAACCTCAGCCACGGCATCTACCTGCGGCACTACCGTTAAGGCTCTGCGGCCGTACCCACTCGTCGAGACCGCCGTCCTGCTCAGAGGCCGACGAGTCCGCTCGGCATCGCGACGCTGCGGTGAGTACCCCGACGGCAGCCACCTCCACGACGTGGCCCAACAACCGACTGTGGATCGACGTGTGCGACTCCGGCGGGTCCAAACGACAGCCGATGCCAGGCGTGGACCGACAGGGCGGGCGTGATGCTGCCGTGTTATCCCTAGCGGCTGCCGCTACGCCGGTATAGCGTGCTGATTCAGCAGTCGTGGTTCCGAAGTCCCGTTCGCCCGTGATCGCAATCACGGGCGTTCTTGCTGTTCAGCGCCTCTCCGGACCAGGGCGATCACCTCCCGGGCTTGCAGGGTGCGAGTCCGGCTTTCCCCTCGAAGGAGACAGTCATGGCCAAGGGCACAGTCAAGTGGTTCAACAGCGAGAAGGGCTTCGGCTTCATCGAGCAGGAGGGCGGCGGCCCCGACGTCTTCGCCCACTACTCCAACATCGCCAGCCAGGGCTACCGCGAGCTGCAGGAAGGCCAGAAGGTGGAGTTCGATGTCACCCAGGGCCAGAAGGGCCCGCAGGCGGAGAACATCCGCCCCGCCTGATCCCGCAGCCTCGGTAAGGCCCGGCTTCCCTTGGGGAGCCGGGCCTTACCCCTACGGACGGGCCATTATGGCCGCGATCCGATCGGCGTCCTGACATGCGAGGTGCCCCGATGAGCTATCGGCGGCAGGAGCTCGCGATACGGGTGCGCTGGGATGGGGACAGGGTGGAGAACGGTGCCTGGAACTGGCGCTCAGAGGCGGATCGGGCAGTGAGCGCGACCATGTGCTCGGGGAGCTGACCGACGCCCTTCCGGGACGGGCCCGCCGGCCCCCTGGTTTGTGGGCGCGACCGAGAGCTGGCGACGGCCCCCACACGCCCCACGAAGGACTTCTATTGCCAACTCACTCGGGAAACAGAATCTTCTGTGCAGTCGCACGAAAGGTTGCGCCAGCCATCCTTGCGGCATGCGCGAGCTGCGACGAGAGGTGCCGATTCGTGACGGAACGCGTACGCGAAGCGCTACACGGCACGAACTGCTGCGACTGCTCTCCCCTGCAGCGTCACTGCCAGACTTCTCTGTGCTCGACGCCTCATTGTATGTGCAGGAAACGATCAGACACGAAGTTTGGGGCTGGCATTTCTATGGGCGAGTAAAGCTCTATATCGAGCAAACGATTGACGCTTCATCGTTCTTCCCTGAGCATGGAATTAACGGATTGGTCGACGCGTACAACGGAGGAATCTTGACTGATTCCTTCGAGGGTGCGGTTCAGGCTCCTACATTCTTTCAACCTGGAACTTCGGGAATCGATTGGCGCTCAGATGGGGTCATCGCTCACGGGCCAACTGTTCTCGATGTAATCGTCTTTCAGGACGACAAAGGTAGAATTCCCGAATCGTTGCTTTCGGCGAACGAGTTCAAGCTAAGGCTCTCCTTTGGTGTGGCTGGCGCAGACCGTGCCATCAACCTCGCAGTTGAACTCTCTGCGCCGACGGTCACCGAGAAAGCCGATAGCCGGAAGCTCCAGGCTATCCGCACCAATTAGTCATAGGTCGGTGGAACGACTTTGGCCTGGAGCTGCTTTGGCGCGAGTGATCATGGCCCCGTAAGCTTCCGGCGAGTCGGGCAGTCTGTGGACCTGCCCGTTAAAGCACGACGTTGGGGCCATGATCTTCAAGGCTCGCGCCAAAGTAGCTGGCTATAGTCGTGGAGCCGACCGACCCAGCCACAGCGGGTTTTCTCTCGTCAGCCCGCATGCACGTAGCGCGCCGCCTTGGCGCGGTCAGCCGGGGCGGAGACAGAGGCAGGCCGCGCCGTCGAGGCGCCGCGCGCCCGAGTCGTGCGCGGGCCTTGATGATGTAGGGAATCTCTGACCGCAAGGCGTTCTTGCCGGGTGCCTGGTCGGCTGCTGCCATGTGCGGGGACGACACACGTACTTGAGGGCGGGCCAATGACTGATCTCACGGTGAACCCGTGGAAGTGGCACGGCAAGGATCGGCTGTATGTGAACCTGCCGGACGGAACTGCCGTTGCATGGGCGGACCGTCTGACCAAGGTCATCACGATCAAGGTGGAACAGTACCGGCGTGAGGCCGTGGCCCTGCTGCGTGAACACCTCGGCGACTCGGCGACTGTGCATCCTGCGTCGCCACGCTCCGGCACGGCGTCTCCGGCGCCGTCTGTGAGATCTCCCCGACAGCCTGAGCCGTCTGCCTCGACCCCGCGTGATCGACCGGTAGCCCTTCCCGAGCTGACCGTCGCCGACGACTTGGCGGAGAACCGGCCGGGTGCTGCCGTGCTTGAGTCGATCGCTGCCCGTGGGCCGTCGCCGGCTCAGCGGCTCTGGGCGAAGGCGCTGCGTCGTCCTTCGGAGTGGGACAGCTGGTACACCGGGCTTGAAGGTGAGCGACGCGTAGGCCGGGAGCTGCAACGCCTCTCCAGTCATGGCTGGAAGGTCCTGCACGGCGTGCCCAAGGCCAACGGCGGGGACGTCGATCACTTACTGATCGGGCCCGGCGGTGTCTTCACCATCAACACCAAGCATCACCAGGGCGCTTCGGTCTGGGTCGGCGACACCATGGCCAAGGTCAACGGTGGTGAGCCGGTGCCATACGCGGCGGCTAGCAAGGCCGAAGCTGCTTACATTCTGCGGGTGTTGGAGCGGTACTGTGGGTTCTCTTTGCCCGTGGAACCAGTCCTCGTCTTCGTCGGCGTCGCTTCGCTGGACCGTGCTGCCACGCAGTACACCGTGCGGATCTACCAGGAACGTGAGGTGTCGGCGCTTGCTCTCCTCTCCGGCAAGCTCACCCCCGACCAGCTGGAACGCGTATATGCCGTCGCGCGGCACCGACGTGCGTGGCTCCGCTCCTGAGCGATGGCGTCCCGTGGGCCGGGGACCGGGTGCCGGTTCCGCCAGGCCGTTTCGGCCTCGCCGCCCGCCGCTCGCCCGTACGATCTCCGGCACTCGGCGCTGTCGACCTGGCTCGACTCTGGCGTCGACGCGACCGAGGTCGCCGAGCGTGTGGGCAACAGCGTTGAGGTCCTGCTGAGCCGCTACGCGCAGTGCATCGACGGCCGACAGGAGATCGCCAACTGCAAGATCGAAGAGCTGTTGCGCGAGTACGAGTGATCGCGTGTGAGTAGCGTGTGAGCCTCGCTAGGCTTCAGGCCCCTGGATCTGTCCGGGGGCCTTCGCCGTTCCCGAGGGCTGACCAGGGACGATGCCCCAAGATCCTGTCCACGAACAGTCCACGGACCCCGACATAGGGCCGCTCAGGGCTGCATACGCTTGCACATACGCGAAGACCCCGCACACAGCGAAGTCGCTGGTTACGGGGTCTTAGGGCACCTCATACAGGGTGCCCCCGGCGGGGCCACATGCAGATAGTTGCAGGGCTGACCAGCGGTTTCTTGTGGGGCGGCTCATGGTGAAGGGGCGGTTCTGTCCTGCGGCTTGGGGCGGGGCGGCGGGATGAACGAGTTGGGTACCGAGGCTGTTACGGGTCGGGGCCCGCGTCGGACGGCGAGGCGCGGGTCGCCTGATCTTGATGCGTGGTTGCGCTGTGGCTGTGCGTTGGTGGTCGCGGGGGTGGCGGCGTATGCCGCGTATGTTCATCAGCGGGAATTCGCGCTGCAGGGTGGTGCGGATGAGGTGAGCGCATCACTGTGGCCGTTGTCGGTGGATGGGTTGTTGCTGCTGGCGACGGTCGGCCTGCTGAAACCTTCCGCTAGTGGTGGCCGCCGGGCGCGGTACGCGGTCTGGTTGGCCTTTCTGCTGGGGATTGCGGTTTCTCTGGCGGCGAATGTCGCGGCTGCGCCTGTGCTGGCGTGGAAGCCGGTGCTGGTGGCGGGGTGGCCGCCGGTCGCGTTGTTGCTGTCGGTGGAGCTGCTGGCGCAGCGGCCGGTTGGTCGGGTGGAGGCGGTGCACGTTGGCGGTGAGGACGCGGCGGGCGATAGCGGCAGCGAACCGGTCCTGGGTGATCCGTTGTTGGAGCGTGCTCGGCGTGTGGATGCCCGGCATCGGGAGCTGCATCAGCGCCCGGTCTCGGCTGAGTCGCTGCGTAGAGAGCTGCGGATCGGCGCGGACCGGTCGAGGCAGTTGGTGGCTTTGGTGCGGGCGAGCCGTAACGGCGGCGTCCGAGATTGAGTGCCGACGTCTCACGACTGCCGTGCGGACCGTCGATGCCACCCGTTTGGAGCGGTTTTTTGTAGGGCCCGCGGCGAAGAATTGCAGTAGCTGAAGGTCGATAGGGGCATCCGGGTGGCGCCGGGTGAGGGCGGTGTTGCTGGGCACCATCGGGCCTCGGGTCTTCCGTGTGGGGCGCGGCACCGCTTCTGGATGGCAGGTGCAGTTCGGATGCGTGGTGGCTTGCGCCTGGGTGGTGGGGGAGGTGGCGATGGGTGGGTAGCCCAGAGGCGATTCAGGTATGGGCCGCCTCGCGGCGCGCGGATGGCGCAGAGTCACGTCGCTGGCATGGCGATCCTTGTTTCGGCGCGAGCTCGGCAGGGGTTCTGGTGGCGTGGGTGGGGCGGACGTCGACGTTCGATCAGCAGGATCCGACGTTGTCGTTGCCGAGACAGCTACGGGCGTGTCAGCGGGCCCTGCCGGAGGGTGCGGTCATCACGGCCCACTTCTATGACGTGGAGTCCGGGCGTGCGGAGGTTGCCGACCGCGGTCGTGGTATCGGCCATGAGCGGATGGAGATCCCTGTGCCGCGGGATGGTGGTATCGGGGCGCTGTTGCGGGAGGCGAGCCGTCCGGAGCGGCGGTTCGATGCGGTGATCTGTGAGTCGATCGACCGGATCGCGCGGCACACGGATCTCGCAACGGAGGTTGAGTACCGACTGGAGCAGGCCGGAGTGGTGCTGTGGGCGGCGGATGAGCCGATCCGGGCAACTGGCTGGAGCCGAAGGGGCCGCAGTGCCACGGAGGTGTTGATCCGGAGGGTGAAGCAGGGGGTGGCGGAGTGGTATGTCACTGAGTTGCTGGAGAAATCCTGGGCGGGTTTCGAGATCCATGCCGAGCAGGGCTTCAACGTCGGCAAGCCCTGCTACGGCTATCGCGCCCGGAAGGTTTCGCACCCGGTGCCTGCGCGGCGGGCCAAGAGCGCCTGGAAGACGTTGCTGGAGGTGCATCCGGTGGAGGGGCCGGTGGTGTCCCGGTGCTTTGTCTGGCGGGTGGCGGAGGAGCTCGGATACCGGCAGATCGCGGACCTGCTGAACGCCGATCTGCTGGCCTATCCGCCGCCGGTCCCGGTGGACGTCGGGCGGGCGGCGGGACGGTGGACGCGTTCCAGTGTCCGGGAGGTGCTGACGAATCCGAAGTACACCGGGCACATGGTGTGGAACCGGCGGGCTCGCAAGGGCAACGGCCGGAACCGCCTCAACCCGGTGGAGGAGTGGGTGTGGTCTACCACGCCGGCGCATGCGGCGCTGGTCGATCTGGAGACGTTCGTGCGGGCACAAGAGGTCGCCGAGCGCCGCCAGCGCTCGCGTGGCGCCCCGGGCGCGAACCGGCACCGCAGACCAGGCGCGTCTACCGGCTGCGCGGCTATGTGTTCTGTGTCCTGTGCGGCCGCCGCATACAGGGCAAGCCGAGCGGACGGACCGCCTACTACGTGTGCGCGCCCAAGGCGGAATACCGGCCCGAAGGGCATCCGCCCAGTATCTGGATGCGTGAGGACGCGCTCTTCGACCGGCTCGCAGACTTTCTGTGCGTCCACGTCTTCGGCACGGCACGGCGTCAACTCCTCAAAGCCCACACGGAAGTTCTCGATACGGAGCAACAGCGGGAGCGGCAACACCGGCTGGTGTCCCTGCGGACGACCGTCGCGGACTGTGCGGCCAGGAGCCGGCGCCTGGTACAGAACATGGAACTTCTGGACCGGCCCGACCCGGGCCTCATCCACGAGCTCGCGGCGCGTCATGCCGAACTGCGTGCGCAGCAGTACACCCTCCGGCAACAACTCGCCGCCGAGTTGAAAGCGGAAGACGAACACGAGCGGCATCGGGCGGGGATGGGTAAGCCGCTCAGCCAGGTTCCGGTGGCACCCGGCCAGGTGTCCTGCCTGCCGGACGAGCTATCCCGCGCGCTCTTCGATGCCGTGCGCCTGACGGTTCGCTACGACGGCCGAACCGGCGAAGCCGTGTGCAGGATCGTCCTCCCCTTCCCTGTCACGAATGAAGCGCTACACCACATCGAGGACACCGACGCACGTCCCGTCCGATGCGAAGTCGCTGCCGTGGACGCGGCGGATGCCGAAGCGGTACGGCAGCAGCAGGCCCAGGCGTTGGTGAGGGTACTGGGCTGGCTTGCGGGCCAAGGGGGAGACGGGACGTAGGCTCGGACGAGGCATGCTTTGGGGGTTCATCCTTTGTGCGACGGGTGCGGCTCTTCTACAGGGAAGGGTTGACCTGGGAGAACGCTGATCTGGGGCATCGCCGGGAAGTCTGTCCCATCGGCGCGGCCTACGGCGACGCGTGTCTCGCCGCCGTAGGGACCGGCCTCGCCGCGGAGCCGGACATCGCCGCCTCGAACCCGGTGGTGCACGCCGTCCCGCCGCCGACTGCGAGGAGCTCTCGGCATCTACCGCGCCCTCCACCCCGCCACATGCGAGGCCGCCCACACCCTGGCGGCCCGACAGCGCGGGTCGTCATGACCGGATTGACCCGGCTGACCGGGTCACGGCCACATGCCCTGGATGCGGAACTGCATGACGCGGTAGGGCCAGCCGTCCTCGCTGTGCCACTGGCTGACCGCCAGGTGCAGGTCGTTCAGGGTGGAACCCGGGATGAGGTATCCGCCGTAGAGCTGCGCGACGTGCGTGTCGTCCTCGTTGCCCCAGTCCGCGCCCCAGAGCAGGGTGTGGCGGGGGGCGACGGTGAGGTCGGAGGTCGGGGTGTCCATGATGATGGCGTCGATGCGGTAGTCACCCTTGTTGAACCAGGTCAGGATCCACTTGCCCTCCGCGTGCACCGGGCGCAGGCACAGCTCGCCGAATTGGCCCGCCAGGATGGGCGTGGCCGGGTGTCCCGCATCCGGGTCCCCCCAGGCCCACGCTCCGTTCACGAAGCCCCAGGTCTCGTACGCCGCCGGGTCGGCGATCGCCTCGGCGCGGACCCGCTGCATGATGATCGGCTTGTCCCGCTGGAAGCCGGTGGAGTAGATGTACACGTACCCGTCGCTGCCCAAGCTCCAGCTGAGCTGCTGGAACATCCCGCCGAGCGCGTCCGCGGGCCACTGCGCGCCGGTGTAGACCCAGGTCGCGCCGAAGTCGTCCGAGCGCCACAGCTGCGTCCGTACCACGTTGCCCAGATCCCCGTTGTTCAGGATGACGTGCAGGTAGGTGGTGGTGCCGATGGTGATCCCATCGGTGGGCAGGATCGTGGTGTACTCACCGTTGTTGTGCTCGTAGGGCCACAGCTGCTGCGCGCCCTCGCCGGCGGGGCCGGCCGCGCCGGACCAGGTGACCCCGGCGCTCAGGTCCGTGGTCGTGGAGTACAGCGCGGTCGGGGAACGCCACCAGGCAGGCTGGCCGTCGACGCCCTCGCCGACGCCCAAGCCGTCGAAGCTGTCGCCGAAGAAGAAAATCAAGCGGCCGTCGGCCGTAGGGACGGGGATGCCCAGGTCGGTGGACGTCATGCGGAGGGGGCCGTCCGTGAGGCCGGGCCCGGTGAGGTCGGCGACTTTGTTCACCCGCAACTGCCGCGGGCTGGGCGACGCGGCCCGGGCGGCAGCGGGGGCAAACGCCCCCAGCCCGCCCGCGACGACGGCACCCGCCGCGGCCCTTAAGAACGTAGCTCGTTTCATGTTGCCTCTTTCCTCAGCTCTATCGTGCGGTCAGCCCGTGGCGGGCCCGTGGACACTCCGGGGGACTTATACGGCCGCCCGGACCGGTTATCACGATGAAAGGCCAGACCCGGGACCCCTCCCGAGCGAGTGACGGTCGTATTCAGGCGGTCAGGCGGTCTTCCTGCTGGTCAGGGGTGGGGTAGAGCCGCTGGTGTTCGCGGGCGGTGTGGCAGCACCAGTAGGTGTCGAGGTCGCCGTTGGCGGTCACGGTGCGGAGTCGGAGGACGGCGTCGGCACCGTGAAGGCCCCAGCGGGCGCCGGTGATGTCGAGGCGGTCGGCGATCAGATGTCGGCAGGCGCCCCCGACCTCCGTTGTCCGTGGACGGGCTTCTGCTCCTGGCCACGGTCGGCCTGCCGAAGCCCACGGCACCCCGTACGCGCCGGCGCGCGGCCCGGTGTGGTCCGCCTTCCTGGTGGGGGTAGCGGTCTCGCTGGCCGCGAATATGCACCACCGGCCGGCGTCGCGTACCGCCGGCACCTCCTGAGACCCGCCCCGCAGGCCGTCCTCATCCCTTCCGCCCCGTACCGTTTCTCGCCGCGCTGATTCGTCGGACGTTGCGTTGGACAGTGTGTCCGATTGACTCTAGGCTCTTGCGTGCGGGCGCTGTTGGGTGCCTCACATCGCTGACCGATCGTGAAAGTGGACTATCCGTGGTTGATGGGGCTTCCCGCCCGACCCTGCTCCTGGTGCACGGGGCATGGCACGGCGCGTGGTGCTGGGAGAAGCTGACGTCGGTGCTGCAGGCCGAGGGATGGCGGACGCGAACAGTCGATCTGCCCAGCTCCGGAGGGCTGACCGGGGTAGAGGAGGACGCACAGGCAGTGCTGGGAGAGCTGGAGCTCATCGACGGACCTGTCGTGGTCGTCGCGCACTCCTACGGCGGCATACCCGTCAGCGAGGCCGTGGGCCGGGCGGGGAACGTGGCGCGCATCGTCTATCTGGCGGCGTTCCAACTCGATGTCGGCGAGAGCCTTCTGGGGTTCTACGGCGCACCGGTGTCACCGGAGCCGGGCGGCACCGAAGCCGTGCCGGAGGATCCGGTCGCACTGTTCCACGGAGATGTGGCCCGGCCCGAAGCCGAGGAAGCCGCGGGGCGGCTGGTGCCGCAGAGCGCGAAGTCCTTCGGTGACGCCCTGACACGGGCGGGCTGGCACACCATCCCGTCGACGTACATCGTGTGCGAGGACGACCTGGCCCTGCCCGCGCAGAGACAGGAGGTACTGGCGGCCAGGGCCGGCGCGGTGCACCGGATCGCGAGCGGCCACTCGCCGTTCCTGTCGCAGCCGGTGGAGCTTGCCGCCCTCCTGGCCAAGATCGCGCTCGGCTCGGACAGCTGAGCCCGAGGCCGCGGTCCCACGCGGTCACACACCCCAGACGAATCACCTGGCGCACAGAAGGAGCACGTGGTGAACAACACCAGCCGAGAGGACCGGGCGGATGCGCTGTCCGAGCAGGTCGAGAAGGGGGGCGCGGCTGAGCTCGTGGAGCGGGCCGTCGCCCTGGGGCCGCTGCTGCGGGAGCAGGCGGTGCGCGGCGAGTCGGACCGCGCCCTACCGGCGGAGACCGTCGATGCCCTGGCTGACGCAGGCGTCTTCCGGCTCCTGACCCCCAAGCGGTACGGCGGTCATGAGGCCGACCTGCGCACTCTGACCGAGGTGTCGGAGGCTCTCGGGGAAGCCGACGGCTCGGCGTCCTGGGTCGGGACGATCATCGCGGTGACGAACTGGCTGACGTGTCTCTTCCCGGACAAGGCCCAGGAGGAGGTGTTCGGGGCCGATCCGGATGCCCGCGTCACGGGTGTGGCGGCGCCGACGGGCCTGGGGAAGCGCGTGCCGGGCGGCTGGCGCGTCAGCGGAAAATGGTCGTACAACTCTGGTGCGCCGTACGCTACTTGGGCCGCCGTCGGTGCCCTGCTGCAGGGCGAGAGCGGAACGGTCGAGGACCAGGCGCTCGTCCTTGTCCCCGCCTGCGACCTCAGCATCGAGGACACCTGGCACACCGCGGGAATGAAGGCGACCGCCAGCAACACCCTGATCGGGCGCGACGTCTTCGTCCCCGAGCACCGGGTGCTGTCGGTTCCGGCGGCCGCGGAAGGCGTTTATCCGCGTTCCTTCCGTGACGAGACGCTGTACGGCTCGACATTCGGACCCATGCTGCTGCTGTGCCTGGTCGGGCCGCTGCTCGGACTGGGGAAGGCGGCCATGGACCTGGTGGTGGAGGCGGCCGCGGCGAAACCGCTGTCGTTCACCGTCCACGGCCGGCAGGCGGACTCGGTAGGCGTCCAGATACAGCTGGCCGAGGCCGCACTGAAGCTGGAGACGGCCCGCCTGCACACCTACCGAGCCGCGGACGAAGTGGATCGATCCGCCCGCGCCGGCGCAGCTTTGGACTACGCCGCACGTACTCACATCAGGGCCCGGGCGGGCTTCGCCGCACAGCAGGTGGTCGAGGCGATCAACACGCTGCTGAACGTGCACGGAGCGTCCGGATTCGCCGACAGCGCTCCCCTTCAGCGCATCTGGCGTGACGCCAACGTCGCGGCACGCCACGCCGGGCTGGTCCCGGCGGTAGGCCTGGAGGTCTACGGCAAGTCACTTCTCGGCCTCAGCGAGCGGGTGAGCCTCATGGTCTGAGCCCGGGTCTTGGCGAACCCCTGACCTGCGATGAGCCTGGGCATACGGCCCGGCCGACCGGTTCCCTAGGATGCCTGTATGGCTTCCACTACTCGACGACCTTCCAGCGCGGCCGACCGGCGGGCGGCCCTCGAGAAGCGGATTCTGTCCGTGATCGGGGAGTGTCTGCGGGGTGGTGTGACCTATACCGAGCTGAGCGTGGAGCAGATCGCGAACGCCGCGGGGATCTCCCGGTCGACGTTCTACCTGTACTTCCGCGACAAGGTCGACGTACTGCTGCGGCTCAGCGGCTCGCTCAAGCAGGAGAGCTTCGCGATCGCGGCGTCCTGGAGGCCGACCGGCCCCGGCGGCGGCGTCGACGGCCTCGCCCGTACGTACGAGCTCATCCTGCGGCATTACCGTGAACATGCGGCACTGCTCGCAGCGATCACTGAGGTGGCGGCGTACGACCCCCTGGTCCGAGAGACGTGGACGGTCGACCAGGATCGCTTCATCGACAACCTCGTGACCATCCTGAAAGAGGAGCAGCGGTTCGGCCGGACCCCGGCGGACATCGACCCTCAGCTGGCGGCCAAGGTGATCGTCCAAGGTGGCAGTCAGGTGATCGCCCAGCAGGTGTCGAGCAGCGACGGCGCTGACGACGCCACCGTCGCCCGCGAGTTGGCCCGCGGCTACTGGTACGGCGTCTACCGTCGGCCCGAAGTGGACCCGACTGAAGGCTGACGGTACCGCCGTTCGGCCGGACGCCGGTCGACAGCGCGGCGGTGATCCGTATACGGGTGGCCTGCGGGCCGCACGTGGGTAACAGAGTTGCCGGCCGAAATGGGTAGTCGGTGTGGCACGACCGAATTTTGTTTCAAGAGAATTTATTCACTGTTTCGCGATGTTGCCAGGACGCCTGGAAGGGCCACCTTGTCTGGGCTATCGAGATGACTGGGTGCTATAGACGCGGCGCTTTATGGGACATGCCAAGAGCGCGGTGGTTGGTGCCGGTGATCGCTGGTCACCGGCATTGCAGGCAGGTCATCGGCTCACTCGACTCCGGGTTGTCGCGTGATGCGGAATCTCGTCAACCTCTTCTCTGAGTCTGCCAGTTTCCGGTCGTCGTGACTCCGGACTGCAGCTACAGTGCCGTTTGTACCGGAGAGATTGGGCTCTGGTGCACAGCGGCTGCCGCGCGGCGTTTTTGAGGGAAGGTATCGAGGTGGAGTTCCTAGTTGCCTCCTTTATGTCGACCCACGATCGGTCGGATGTCGGTGCGTCGGCGGCATGAGCAGCTGGAGAGTGCACCCCAGCACCGAGACCGGGTTCACCGACAGGAGGTAGACGCGTGCCGAGGTGCTCCGGACGCAAGCGGTGGCTTCTTGGGTCCACCCGAAGTCGATCGAAAGGCTGACGGCTGGTGACGCAGTCGCGTGTTCCCGGACGCAGCCGTGAATGCGAGCGGCTTGAAGAGCTGCTCGATGCCGTGCGTGGTGGTGAGAGTCGGGCGTTGGTTGTCCGGGGAGAGCCGGGCGTGGGTAAAACCACGCTGCTCGAGTATTTGGTTGAGCAAGCGTGGGGGTTTCACATAGCTCGCGTCACGAGTATTCAGTCCGAAATGGAACTGGCTTTCGCTGGACTGCATCAGCTGTGCACCCCCATGCTGGACCGGCTTGAAAAGCTGCCGCCTGTGCAACGCGATGCGGTCAGTGGGGCGTTGGGCCAGGGCTCCGAACGTGCGCCTGATGGCTTTCTCGTCGCCTTGGGTGTCCTCGGCCTGCTCTCCGAGGTCGCCCGGGACCAGCCGTTGCTGTGCGTGGTGGACGATGCCCAGTGGCTTGACCGTGCCTCCATGCAGACATTGGCATTCACGGCGCGACGCCTCTTTTCTGAATCGGTGGGCATTGTCTTCGCGGCCCGAGTGCCGGACGATGCGCCGCCCGGCACCGCAGAGCCGGTCGGCCTCCCCGAGCTGCTGATCGAAGGACTGCCCGATCGTGAGGCGCGGGCTCTGCTGCGCTCCGCACTGTCCGGCCCGTGGGACGAGGAAGTGCTGGGGCGCATCGTCGCTGAGACGCGGGGCAACCCGCTCGCGCTGCTGGAACTGCCGAAGATGTCCACGCCGGTGGAACTGGCCGGGGGTTTTGGCCTGCCGAGCGTCCTGCCGGTCAGGGACCGGATCCAGGCGGCTTACCTGCAGAGGATCGCAGGGCTTCCGCCAGAGACGCGGAGAATTTTGCTGGCCGCAGCGGCAGATCCAACTGGCGAACCGGCACTGCTCTGGCGCGCGGCTGAGCAACTGGGGATCGACATTGAAGCGTCCGCCCCGGCCATGGCAGCCGGTCTGGTCAACATCGATGACGGGGTGAAGTTCTTTCACCCGATGGTTCGTTCGGCCGTTTACTGGGCTGCATCGCCCGAGGAGCGGCGTAGCACGCACCGTGCGCTGGCAGACGCGACGGAACCAGGAGCAGACCCGGACCGGCGTGCCTGGCATGCGGCGCACGGCGCTTCCGGTCCCGATGAGGCCGTTGCGGCAGAACTCGAGGACTCGGCAGGACGGGCGCGGACGCGAGGCGGGGTTGCGGCGACGGCAGCATTCATGACACGAGCAGCGGACTTGACCCCTGATCCGGCCCGCCGTCAGGAGCGGGCACTGGCTGCCGCGCGAGCCGCGCACGAGGCGGGGAACCCCGACATCGCCCTGCGCCTGCTGTCCCTCGTCGAAGCAGGCCCTCTCGATGAACGACGGCGTGGTGAAGTGGACCTGGTGCGTGCTCTGATCGCGTTCACCACAAACCGGGGCAGTGAGGCTCCCGCTCTGTTGCTCAAAGCCGCGAGCCGGCTCGCGGCTCATGATGTGGCACTCGCCAGGGATACGTATCTTGAGGTCATCAACGCGGCGATCTTCGCCGGCCCTCAGGCCTACGGCGACGGGCAGTACAAAGCCGCCAGGGCGGCACGCGTCCTGGCGACCCCGCATCCCCCTCGTCCGGCCGATCTCCTGCTCGACGGGCTGGCGGAACGGATGATCGAAGGCCATGTCGGTGCAGTGCCCAGCCTGCAACTGGCCCTGGGTGCCTGCCGTGGGCCGGGTCTCTCCCCGGAGGACGGCCTGCGCTGGTTGTGGCTCATTTGTGTGACCGCCGTGGGGCTGTGGGACCACGAGACGATGTCCCTGCTGGCTGCCCGCCATCTTGTGCTGGCCAGGGAGGCCGGGCAGGCCGCAGTGCTCCCGTTGGCACTGACCATGCGCTGCGTGGTGCATGTACTCGACGGCGAATTGACGGAAGCCGCGTCGCTGGCGGAGGAGGTACAGACCGTCTCCGAGGCGGTCGGAACGGCTGCACCGATCTACGGCGCACTCTTCGTCGCCGCCTGGCGAGGGCGCGAAGCGGAATGCCTCGAACTGAGCAAGCGTGCCGACGAAGGGGCGAGCCGTCGGGGCGAGGGAGTCGGGCCGGTGGTCAGCGGGTGGGCGAGAGCCGTGCTGTACAACAGCCTCGGCCGGTACGCGGAGGCGGCGGAGGCGGCGGACATGGCCACTCGGGATTACCGCCTCCTGGAGATGGGCATCCCGATCTGGTCCCTTGTCGAGTCCATCGAGGCAGCCGTCCGGCAAGGCACACCCGACCCCGCGCTCGCCGCCCTGGACCGCCTCGTCGAGGTGACCCAGCCGAGCGGCACGGACTGGGCCGCGGGCATCGAAGCCCGCTCCCGTGCCCTCCTCAGCGAAGGTGCAGAGGCCGAAAGCCACTACCTGAACGCGATCGACCGGCTCAGTCGCACCAGCATCCGTGGAGAACTGGCCCGCGCCCACCTCCTCTACGGTGAATGGCTACGCCGCAGCAGACGCCGTCAGGCGGCACGCGAACAGCTACGCATGGCCCATGAACTCTTCGCCGCGATGGGTATGGAGGGCTTCACTCAGCGAGCGGCACGTGAGCTGGCCGCTACCGGTGAAAACGTCAGGAAACGGACCGTCAGTACTAAGAGCGAGCTCACTCCCCACGAGACTCAGATCGTCAGATTCGTTCGTGAAGGTCTCACCAATCCAGAAATCGCAGCCCGGCTTTTCATCAGCCCGCGCACTGTCGAATGGCATATGCGTAAGATTTTTACAAAGCTCGGGATAACTTCCCGTAGGCAACTACAAGCGCATGCCCCGTCGTAGTAGGCATGGTCCCCCGTCGAACGGTGCGGCTTGGTCCTCGTGCCTGCTCCGGCCGTTGCCGCGACCGGTGACGGCCTCCACCCCCAGGGACTCGACCAGTGTCCCACCCGGGTTCGACTGGCCGTCCCGCTCAGGAATAGTTGTCGGCGTCCCAGCGGCAACCGAGATCCTGGGAATGCATGCAATAGCCGCCGGACTTTTGGGTTCTTCTCTCTGTCGTCGACGATGTCTCCTGGATTCAGAATCGAGGCGCTATGAAGCAGAAAGAAACTGAGATACGCCTATCTGGCCAGTCTTCCTCTGAGCCGCCGCAAGTCGATATCACGCTGAATGTCAACGGCATCTCCCGCTCCCTCCGCATCGACGCACGCGTCACGCTGCTCGACGCATTGCGTGACCGCCTGGGCCTCACCGGCGCGAAGAAGGGGTGTGACCAGGGCGCGTGTGGTGCGTGCACGGTGATGGCCGACGGGAAGCGCGTGGTGTCGTGTCTCGCACTGGCCGCCCAGTACGAAGGGCGAGAGATCACCACCGTCGAAGCCCTGGCCGCCGACGGCGAGTTGCACCCCGTCCAAGCGGCCTTCGCCCGACACGACGCGTTCCAGTGCGGCTACTGCACCCCCGGGCAGATCATGTCCGCTGTCTGCCTCATCCGGGAGGGGCGTGCGACCTCTGATGAAGAGATCCGCGAGTTCATGAGCGGCAACATCTGCCGCTGCGGCGCCTACCCGAACATCCGTGCAGCCATTCGCGACGTGACAGCGGAGAGTTGACGATGCAGCCCTTCGAATACGCCCGGGCCACCGATGCCGACCAGGCCGTGGCCGTTGTAACCGCCGATCCGCACACGTCATTCCTCGCCGGCGGCACCACACAGTTGGACCTCATGAAGGACGGGGTTCTCCACCCCGAGCGGCTCGTCGACATCACGGGTCTCCCGCTCGGCGGCATCACGCACACCGACTCGGCCGTCCAGGTCGGCGCATTGACGACGATGGAGGAACTCGCTGCGGATCCCACCGTCGGGGAACGGCTTCCCTTCGTGCGCGAGGCCCTGCTGCTCGGTGCCTCGACGCAACTGCGGAACATGGCCACCATCGGCGGCAACCTGCTCCAGCGCGCACGGTGCCGGTACTTCAGAGACCCCACCGTCGGTGCCTGCAACAAGCGCGATCCGGGCTCAGGGTGTGCGGCCATCACGGGCATACACCGCATGCACGCGATCCTGGGCACGAGCGAGAACTGCATCGCTCTGCACGCCTCGGACGTCGCGGTGCCCTTCACGGCGCTCGACGCGACCGTCCACGTCCAGGGCGCGGACGGCACCCGGTCGATTCCCCTGACCCAGTTCTACCTGCCGCCAGGCGACACGCCGCACGTCGAGAACGTGCTGCAGCACGGTGAGCTGATCACTGCCGTCGAGATCCCGTTCCTTCCCGCGAACGCGCGGTCGCACTATCTGAAAGTCCGGGACCGCGTCTCCTACGAGTTCGCGCTGACCTCGGCCGGTGCGGCACTGGTGATCGAGAACGGTGTCATCCAGGAAGCGCATGTGGCCCTGGGCGGAGTCGGCACCGTCCCCTGGCGGTGCTGGGACGCGGAGGATGTCCTGCGTGGGGCCCAAGCCGGTTCCGCCGTCTTCCGTGCGGCAGCCGAGGCAGCCTTGGAGGGCGCCCGGCCCCTGCCCGGTACCGCGTTCAAGGTGGAGCTGGCCAAGCGCACCCTGGTGCGTACTCTCGAGATCGTTGCAGGAGCGTCGTCATGACCACCCTTGAAACCGGCGGAATCGTTGGTGCGGGCCTCGACCGTGTGGACGCGCCGCTGAAGGTGACCGGATCGGCTCACTACCCCAACGACTTTTCCGTCCCCGGCATGGTGCACGCAGCCCTGGTCGGCAGCACCATCGCCGCGGGGCGCATCACCGAAATCGACGTCTCCCAGGTTCTGGCGGCGCCGGGCGTGCTGGACGTCATCACGCATCTGACCGCGCCGAAGCTGGAGCGCGGCCCGATGACGCTGTTGGGCGGGTCACCTCCGGCTCCGCTGCAGGACGACCGCGTCCTGCACTACGGGCAGCACATCGGGATCGTCGTCGCCGAGAGCGCAGAGCAGGCCAGGCACGCCGCCCGGCTGGTACGGGTCGAATACGAGATGGGCAAGGCAGTGCTCGACGTGGACGACCCCCGGGCAGAGATCGTCGAAAACCCCTGGGGGCTGGACACCGAGCGCGGTGATGTGAAGGCCGGATTCGCCCAGTCCGACGTGGTCGTCGAGGGCACTTACACCACCCCCGACAACACCAACAATCCACTCGGCCTGATGGCCACGCTCGCCTCCTGGCACGGCGACGCGCTCACCGTGCACGACTCCACGCAGTGGCCGCACAACGTGCGTACCTCACTGGCCACGATCTTCAAGGTTCCCGAGAGCGGCATCCGAGTACTCGCCCCCTTCGTCGGCGGCGGCTTCGGCGCCGGCCTCAGGGTGTGGTCCCACGTCATCCTCACCGTGCTGGCCGCCCGCCGGACACGGCGGCCCGTCAAACTGGTCCTGACCCGGCCCGAGATGTTCTCCTCCGTGGGACATCGGCCCAACAGCGTCCAGCAGATCAAGATCGGCGCCACTCGCGACGGGGACCTCGTCGCCATCGAGCACCACGGCATCTCGTCCGTGGCGATGGAGGACGACGACTACGAACCGGTCTCCTACGGATCGGCGTTCTCGTACGCCTGCCCCAACGTGCTGACCCGTGACCGGCAGGCACGCCTGAACATCCCCTGCCCGGGCTCCATGCGCGCGCCGGCCGAGGGCCAGGGCAACTTCGCCCTGGAGTCCGCGATCGACGACGTCGCGTACGCGGTGGGTATGGACCCCCTCGACATCCGCCTGCGCAACTACGCGGAAGTGCACCCGATCCTGGGCCTGCCCTGGTCGAGCAAGGCCCTGAGGGAGTGCTACGTCGAGGGCGCCGAGCGGTTCGGCTGGTCGCGCCGCACACCGGAGCCGGGCTCCATGCGTGACGGCCGCTGGCTCGTCGGCTACGGCCTGGCCGGTGTCTCCTACCCCTTCTACCAGGTGCCGTGTCAGGCACGGGCCTCCGTGCGTCGTGACGGCTCGGCATACGTACGCAGCGCAGCCACCGACATCGGCACTGGCACCTACACGGTCATGACCCAACTGGCGGCAGAGCTGCTCGGCCTCGACGTCACCCGCGTGCGGTTCGACCTCGGCGACTCCGACATGCCGTACTCGCCCCAAGCCGGCGGATCCGGCCTCACCGGTGCCCTCGGCAACGCCGTGCACACCTCCTGCCGGCGCCTGGTGCAGGAATTCCTCGACGTGGTGGGCAACGACATCCAGTCTCCCCTGCGCGGAGCCCTGCTCGATGACGTGACGGTCGTCGACGGGCGCATCCACCGCATTGCGGACCCCGAACAGGGCGAGTCCTACGTCGACATCCTGGCCCGGCACGGCTTGGAGGAACTCAGCGCCGACGGCAGAAGCACACCGCCTCAAGGCGACGAGCTGGGGGTGGCCATCGCCGGCGCTTTCGGCGCGAAGTTCGTCGAGGTCCGCGTCGACCCCGACCTGGGGCTGCTGCGGGTGGCACGGGTGGTGTCCGCCATCGACGGCGGGCGCATCCTCAACGAGAAGACCGCCACCAGCCAGATCGTCGGCGGCACGGTGGGCGGCATCAGCCAGGCGATGTTCGAGGAAACGGCCACCGACCGGGGCACCGGCCGCATCGCCAACGCGACGTTCGGCGACTATCTCATGCCCGTCAACGCGGACGTTCCGGACATGGAGGTGCTCTTCGTCGGCGGTCCCGACCGGGCAACTGCCGTCGGCAGCAAGGGAGTCGGTGAGGTCGGACTGGTCGGCCTGGCCGCTGCCGTCGGCAACGCGGTCTTCCACGCCACAGGACGCCGCATCCGCTCCCTGCCCATCACCATCGACCAGCTGATGCTCTGAACGCCCGAGGGAGGACAACGCGCTGAGCCTAGATGTCGTCACGAGAGGAAGACAGGCATGCCCGAGAAGCACATCCCGACAAGACCCGTTCTGGAGCCGGCCGCGCGGGCCTTCGCCGAGGCCACCGCGAACCCGCCGTACCTGTTCGACCTCGGCCCGGTGGAGGGCCGTAAGACCGTCGACGAGGTGCAGTCCGGTGAGATCGCCAAGCCGGCCGTCGACGAGGAATGGATCACTGTGCCAGGCGGACCCACCGGACAGGTCCGCACCCGCATCGTCCGCCCCGCCGGCGCCACCGGCACCCTGCCCGTGATCCTCTACATCCACGGGGCCGGCTGGGTGTTCGGCAACGCCCACACCCACGACCGCCTCGTCCGTGAACTCGCCGTCGGCGCACACGCCGCCGTGGTCTTCCCCGAGTACGACCTCTCGCCCGAGGCCCGCTACCCGGTCGCCGTCGAGCAGAACTACGCGGTCGCCCGCTGGGTCGTCACCGATGGCACGGACAAGGGACTCAGCACCACCCGCATCGCCGTGGCCGGCGACTCGGTGGGCGGCAACATGAGCGCGGCCCTGACCCTGATGGCCAAGGAACGCGGTGACGTCGCTCTGTGCCTGCAGGTCCTCTTCTACCCCGTCACCGACGCGAACTTCGACACCGACTCCTACCACCAGTTCGCGGAGGGCTACTTCCTGCGCCGCGACGCCATGCAGTGGTTCTGGGACCAGTACACGACCGACGAGAAGCAGCGTGCCGAGGTCACCGCCTCGCCGTTGCGTGCCACCACCGAGCAGCTTGCAGGTCTGCCCCCGGCCCTGGTCATCACCGGCGAGGCCGACGTCCTGCGCGACGAGGGCGAGGCGTACGCGAACAAGCTGCGCGAGGCCGGCGTCCCGGTCACCTCGGTTCGCTTCCAGGGCATCATCCACGACTTCGTGATGCTCAACGCCCTGCGGGAGACCCATGCCGCCGAAGCCGCCATCACCTTGGCCATCGGCGCCCTGCGCGCCGCTCTGCTCAGCAGCTGAGAGCTCCACATCCCGGCAAGCCACGTCCTGCCGCAATCGCCAGCTCGTCTGTCCGGACACGAGTGAAACCTCTGCCTCGAAAGGGCCCCTCATGAACCGTCGTTCGCCTCTCCGACGTGCCCGCACCCCTCTCTCCCTGATGGCAACCGTCGCGGTCGCCGCCGGCCTCCTCGCGGCGTCGGTCGGTCCGGCGAGCGCCGGCAAGGCCACTTCCTCACAGCACCGCAAGCCGACCGTCGTACTCGTCCATGGCGCGTTCGCCGACTCCACCAGCTGGAACGACGTCGTCAAGAAGCTGAAGCGGGACGGCTATCCGGTGGTGGCCGCGGCCAATCCGCTGCGCGGACTGAGCAGCGACGCCGCTTACCTCAAGGATCTCCTGGCGAGCATCGACGGCCCGGTTGTGCTTGCCGGGCACTCCTACGGCGGAGCGGTCATCAGCAACGCCGCCCACGGCGCCGGCAACGTCAAGGCGCTCGTGTACATCGCCGCCTTCATCCCGGAGAAGGGCGAGAGCGCGGTTGAGTTGTCGGGCAAGTTCCCGGGCAGCACCCTCGGCGAAACCCTGCATCCGGTTCCGGTCTCCCTGCCGGACGGCTCACAGGGGACGGACCTCTACATCGAGCAGAGCAAGTTCCACGACCAGTTCGCCGCGGATGTCCCCAAGGCCATCACGGACCTCATGGCGGTCACCCAGCGCCCGGTGACCAGCACTGCCCTGGAGGAGGGTGCCTCCGAGCCGGCCTGGAAGACCATCCCGTCCTGGGTCCTGGTGGCCACCGAGGACCTCAACATTCCGCCGCAGGCGCAGAGGTTCATGGCCGAGCGTGCCAAGGCTCGCACAGTGGAGGTCCGGGCCTCGCACGCCGTGAGCGTGTCCCGTCCCAACGACGTCGCCGACATCATCGAGAAGGCGGCACGGACGGTCCGCTGACCGGCGCAATCAACAGGGGGCGCGGCGGCGAAGACCTCAGACCTGGAGAAACATGCTGGATATCGCTGAAGAGCTGCAGCGGTGGATGGAGCAGGGACGTGACTTCGCCGTCGCAACGGTTGTTGCGGTCAGGGGCAGCGCGCCCCGTTCGCCTGGCGCCGCGCTCGCCGTGAACGACGAGGGGACGGCCATCGGTTCGGTCTCCGGCGGCTGCGTGGAGGGCGCGGTGTACGAACTGTGCCGGCACGCCCTGAAAGACGGCGAAGCCGTTCTGGAGCGTTTTGGTTACAGCGACGAAGATGCCTTCGCCGTCGGTCTGACCTGTGGCGGCGTCATTGACGTTCTCATCACTCCGGTCCGTATCAGTGATCCCGGACGGGAGGTTCTCGCCGCCGCTTTGTCAGCCGCCTGCTCCGGAGAGGCGGCTGCCCTGGCCCGTGTCACTGACGGGCCGGCCGAGCTGATGGGGCGTGGACTGGTAGTCCGGCTCGACGGCTCGTTTGAGGGGACCCTGGGCGATCAGGCTCAGCTGAACCGCGCTGTGGCGGTCGAAGCCCGGGCCATGCTGGAGGTGGGGCGCACCGGGACAATCGTCATCGGCACGGACCGGGCATACTGCCCTCGCCCGCTCGCGCTGCTGGTCGAATCGTGCGTCCCGCCCCCACGCATGATCGTCTTCGGCGCGATCGACTTTGCGGTGGCGCTGGTGCGGCTCGGCAAATACCTCGGTTACCACGTGACCGTGTGCGACGCGCGACCGGTATTCGCCACCCCGGCTCGCTTCCCGGAGGCGGACGAGATCAACGTCGACTGGCCTCACCGCTACCTGGAGACCACGCACGTCGACAACCGAACGGTACTGTGCGTGCTGACGCACGATGTCAAATTCGACGTGCCACTGCTGGAACGCGCGCTGAAGCTGCCGGTCGCCTACGTCGGCGCCATGGGATCCCGGCGCACGCATGAGGACCGCATGTGGCGCTTGCGTCAGTCGGGCGTGACGGATCAGGAACTGGCACGACTGCGCTCACCGATCGGCCTCGACCTCGGCGCGCGCACTCCTGAGGAAACCGCGCTGTCGATCGTCGCCGAACTCGTCGCAGATCGCCGCGGCGGTACCGGCGTACCACTCACAGATATACACACACCCATCCACCACGACAATCCGACTCCACACGGTGTGTCGCGCTGCCCGTGAGCATTCACGCGCGCCGTCAAAGTGTTCATACCGAGGGTCAGTCTCACAAGCGTTTTAGGGGAAGCGATCAGTCATGAGTGGGACCGGAAGGACTGAGGCTTCCTCCGTTCGTCGGAGGCTGTGGCTTTCGGAGAGCAGCCGCGGCCGGGTGACGCCGGCCGAGCTCTTCTTCGATCTGGTATTCGTCTTCGTCATCACCCAGGTGACCCACGCGGTGGAGACGCACCCCGGGTGGGAGGGCCTCCTCAAGGGCCTGTTCCCAATGGTCGTCGTGTGGTGGATGTTCAGTGGGTTCGGGTGGCTCACCAATGCCGTACGGCCCGACGCCGTGCCGGTGCGCCTGCTGCTGACGCTCGCCATGATGGGCTTCTTCATCATGGGTCTCGACGTGCCCTACGCCTTCGAGCCCGAGGGCTGGGCGTTCCCCCTGGCATATCTGGCCGTGGTCGCCATCCACGGTCTGCTCTATCTGACGGCCGATGCCCCGTCGGCCCGGCAGGCCATCCTTCGCAACATGCCGTTCAACGCCGCCGCCGGCGTCCTCGTGCTCGTGGCCCCTCACCTGCCGGACGCGTGGGGCTGGGTGTGCTGGGTCGCCGCGGTGCTCATCCTGTACCTCTCGCCCTTCCTAGGACGTATCCGCGGCTTCGTCATCGAGCCGCACCACTTCGTGGAGCGACATGCACTGCTCCTTCTCGTGGCGCTGGGCGAGTCGGTGGTGGCCATCGGGATCGGCGCCGAAAGCTCGGAGAGCCACGCGGTGGACGCCCCGCTGGCGCTCGGCGTGGCGCTGGGCGTCGCCGTCGCGACGGGAGTCTGGTGGGTGTACTTCGACGGGGACGAGGCGCGGGCCGAGGCGGAGTTCGAGAAGGCCGCCGCGCGTCGGCGGCAGATGCTGGCCTACTACGCGTTCACCGGCGCGCACCTCGTGATGATCATCGGAGTCGTCCTGATCGCCGCGGGCATCACTGACGCCATCCATCACCTGGGTGCCCACACGAACCGCTGGTGGCTGGGCTGTGGCACCGCGACCTTCCTGACCGGGCACGCGATCTACCGGGGCTTGCTCGGCAGCGGCCGGATCGCCGATCGCTTGGTCGGCGCGCTGTGCGCGGTGCCGTTGGGGATCGCCGCGTCCGTCGCCGGCTGGGTCGGCATGACGGTAGTCGTGGTGATCCTGGCGACGGTCGCCACCATCGACCACTCCCTGGCGTTGCGCGGCACTGTCACTGGCATTGACGGCGACACAGCAGCCGACTGACCGGTCTGTCGGTCAAAGGCCACGTGGGTGGGGTTGCTCACCCCACCACTCGCCTCGGCTTCGGGGCGATGCAGCTGACCGGCATCGGTGCTTGGAGCGGCCCCAAGGCCCCGATGAGGCCGTCCGCCTGCTGCGTCGCGCGAGGTCGACTTGGGCGTGAACTTCATTGACACGGCCGACTCCTATGGCCCGTTCACGGCCGAACTCCTGATCAAGAAGGCCCTGAACCTGCACGCCGACGACCTGGTCATCGCCACGCAGGCCGAACTGAGCCGTCAGGGGCCGGACTCCGGACACCGATCGGACGTCCCGAGTACCTGCGCCGGCAGGCCGAAATGGCGGTGGAGCGGGGCCTCGCCCGTCTCGCGACGGTGGGGGATGGCCACGCCGGTACTCCGGCAGCCGCCGTCCTCGATGACTGCGGCCCGGCCGACGGCGTACTCGGTGCCGGACTGCCCCTGACTTTGCGCTCGTTGTGGTCGCCGACACCACCGACCGACCGAGCGGCGGCGATGTGCCGGGTGCCGGCGTCGAAGACGGCCTTCATTCGCGTGGACGCCGGTGGGCGAATCCGGAACGCCGTGCGCCGTCCTGGTGGCAGGGACGCACACGGCGTTCTCGTGATGTCGGCCGCTTACGCGGCGAGGCGTTCGGCGAGGGCCTTGGCCTTGGTGGCCGCGTCCTGCAGGGCGCGCTCGCGGGAGGTTTCGAAGAGCGGGACCAGTTGGGTCATGGCCGGATTGTGCGGGGCCATCGTGAGTTCCGGGACGATGAAGTCGACGTCGAGGGCGAGCATGTCGGCGAGGGTAGCCGTCAGGTAGTTCTGGACGTATTCGAAGGGCTCCTTCGGGGTGCCGGGCGCGTAGGAGCCGCCGCGGCTGGCGACGACGGTGACCGGGGTGCCCTTGGCGGAGGGGGTCTCGCCCGACGTGCGGCCGAAGAGGATCACGTTGTCCAGCCAGGCCTTGAGGGTCGAGGGGATCGTGTAGTTGTACATCGGCGCCCCGATCAGTACCGCGTCCGCCCGCTCCAACTCCTCGATCAGCTTGAGGCGTTCGGCGAAGGCGGCGGCCTGCTCGGGCGTGTGGGCGTCCGGATCGGCGAAGCCCGCGGTGTGTGCGTCGGCGGTGATGTGCGGGACGGGGTCGGCGGAGAGGTCGCGGTAGATCACCGTGCCCTGCGGGTGCTGCTCCTCCCAGGTCTTGCGGAAGGTCTCGGTCACGGCGCGGGAGGCGGAGGCGCCGCCCGGGAACACGGACGAGTCGATGTGCAGCAACGTGGCCATGGAATATCTCCAGTAAGGGTGACATGAACGGGCGGGCTCCCGCGGCGGGTGCCGCGGGGCTCGTGGTCGGTGAGGTTGATGGGGCCGGTGGTCAGGCCGGCGGCCGGGGGCGCAGAACGCTGTCGGGGTCGTAGCGCTTCCACAGGTCGGTGACGCGGGTGCCGGTCGGTCCCGGGTAGGCGCGGGTGAACGTCGCCTCGTCGGGGGCGCTCTCGAAGTTCACGTACGCGCCGTCGGTGTGCGGGGCGAGCGGCGTCCAAGCGGCGGCCAGGGTGGCGGGGGCGTCCGGCGGGAACGCCGAGGCGACGACGAGGGTGTTCTGGTGGCGGTGGGCGAACGCGGTGGCCGAGGGGGCAGGGTCGTGGGTCGCGCCGCCGAGCGAACGCAGCTGGATCAGGACCGGGTGGGGGGCGGCCGACGCGGTGACCAGTGCGCGGGCGGCGTCCGCGGTCATGTCGGTGAGCAGTCCGTTGGTCGTGCTGGACGGCATCTGACCGGAGTTGGCGTGCAGATGGTGCGGTGGGACCAGCTCCGTGTAGGGGACGACGTGGGTCTGCTGGGCCATCACGTCGCCGATGCCGAGCAGCGGTTCGACGGCGTCGCGGATGACGGACGGGCTGTCCGAGGCCACGACCGCGGTGATGAACGCCGCGCTGGTGGCGCCCTGCGAGGACAGCATCACCGCCGTCGACAGCTCGCGCGGCGCCCGCGCCATGACGTCGGCCCAGCGCCGCAGCGTCTCACCGGCCGGGTCGACTGCCGCGACCAGCTGTGCGTAGCCGACATCACGGAGTTCCATGGCCTCGATCTCGAAGGCCACCGCGATTCCGGCGCCCGCGCCGGCCCCGCGCATCACCCACAGCAGGTCGGGGTCGGTTGCGGCATCGGCGCGTACGTACGTCCCGTCGGGCAGGACGACCTCGACGGCACGGATGTGGTCGACGGTGAGCCCGTACCGGCGAACGAGCCAGCCGACGCCGCCCCCGGTGGCGATGCCGCCGACGCCGACGTTGCCGTGGTCGCCCGAGCTGATGGCAAGCCCGTGCGGGGCGAGCGCCTGGGCGACCTGGGCCCAGCGGGCGCCCGCCTCGACGCGGACCAGCCGGGAGCCCCGGTCGAGGACGTCGATGCGGTGCAGTGTGCTCAGGTCGATGACGAGCCCGCCGTCGTTGGTGCCGCTGCCGGACAGGCCGTGCCCGCCGCTGCGGACGGCCACCCGGAGCCCCGTCTCCCGTGCGAGCCGCAGCGCTGCCGCGACGTCGCCCGCGGATTCGGGCAGGACCACGGCGGCCGGGCGGCCGACGGTAGTGTAGGTGGAGCGCAGCAGCCGATAGCGCCGGTCGTCGGGTGTGACCACCTTGCCGGCGAGTTCGGCCGGCAAGGTGCCGAGGATGGTGTTCATCGCCCGCTCCGCATGGCGTCGACGCGCTCGCGCACCGCGGGCACGACCTCGCCGGCGAAGAGCGTGAGCTGCCGCTCGGGGTCGGTGGCGGGCCAGAAGACAAAGGTGTCGAAGCCGAGTTCGACGGTCCACTCGGTGAGGGTGTCCACCCACCGCCGCACGCCGCCGACGAGCCCGGGCCCCTCTCCGTGGTCGCCGATCGTGCCGATCACGTTGTAGACGCGCCGCAGCGTGGCCGGGTCGCGGCCCGCTTCGGCGGCCGCCTGGTCGATGATCCGCTGGCGCGAGGGCACCTCCTGCGGCGGCACGTAGATGTTCAGCGGAGAGATCCAGCCGTCGGCCACCCGGCCGGTGACGGCGAGCATCCGGGGCTTCTGGGCGCCGAGCCAGAGCTCGACGGGCTTCGGGGGCACCGGTCCGGCGCGGTAGCCGTCGACGGAGTGGTACGGGCTGTGCAGCTGTACGACACCTCCGGACAGGGCCGTGCGCAGGAGCCCCAGGGACTCCTCGGCGTACGCCACCATGTCCTGGCCGCGTCGCGCCGGGCCGCCCATCGAGGCGATGGCATCGGGGATGCCGCCCCCGCCGACACCGAGCTGGATCCGTCCGTCGGTGAGCACGCTCAGAGAGGCGGCGGCCTTGGCGAGCATCACCGGCGGGCGCAGCTGCAGGTCCGCGACGTCGGTCAGGAAGGAGATGCGGTGGGTGAGCGCGGACAGGTGGGCGATCAGGGTCCAGGTGTCGAGGTGGCCTGGCTGGTAGGGGTGGTCCTGGACGGCCAGATGGTCCAGGCCGAGGTCCTCCGCTGTCTGCGCGAGGCGCTGGGTCTGCTCCCAGGCCCCGGCGGTGGGGTCGAGGCTCACTCCGAAGGAGAGCGGGCGTCCGTAGTCGGTCATGCGTCCACGGTGCGCCGAACCGCGCCATCGGCAAAACGACGGGTAAGGTGCTAATCTTTTGTAAGTGGACTCCATTCATGATGACACCTGCCCGAGCTTCGAGGGCACCCTCGAACTGATCGGACGCCGCTGGACGGGTTCGATACTGCAGGCCGCCGACCGGGGTGCCCGGCGCTTCGGCGAGTACCGGGCGATGATCGACGGCATCTCCGACCGGCTGCTCTCCCAGCGCCTGAAGGAACTCGAGGCCGCGGGCCTCATCGAGCGCACCGTCATTCCCACGACGCCCGTACAGATCCGCTATCACCTGGCCCCGGACGGCCAGGCACTGGTGGACGCCCTCGCGCCGCTCGCCCAGTGGAGCATGCACCGCTCGGGCCCCAGAGGCGCGGGGCGGGTTCCGTCGTCGACGTAGCCTCCGGATACGCGCGTCCAGGAGGCGCGCGTACTCACTCCGTCCCTATTCTCGTAGCCCGGGCCTTCGTCATCGCGAATATGGCGGAGTCCGTAGGAGCCAGGGGCAACCGCTGCCACATGCTCGAAGAAACCGACGGCATCAGGCGACGAGCGGTGATTGGAATGACCTCCCAGGTGGATGAACGGCTCGCCGTTGATCCACCTGGGATCAAGGAGGTAAGGGCTGGCCATCTGGGAGATGCGAAGCCGAAGCTCATCGACGATCTGCCGCAGCCGGACTTCATCGTCGTCATCAACTGCAGTCTCCCTGACCGTGATCCAGCCGTGGTACTCGAACACACCTCGATCCTGATGAGTTCAGTCGTGCATCACTTGCGGCCTGCCTCCTGGGCCTGCCCGGCGGATCTTGCCCGGGATGCGGCGGCCTGGCACGTACACCTGACCACCGCAAACCAGCTCCGGCAGATGCACAGCCTGGCTGCAGACCACGGGGGAGGGGGGCATAGCTGCCTCACGACGGGAGGCCGTCTGCCAAGCGGTCGCGTACGAAGCCGCCAGAAGGGCACGTGCGTCCTGAACAGGCCGTGTTGCAGAGCGTGACGGAAGTGCTTGCTCCCGGCAACCCCCTGTGGTTCGAACCCGTGCAGGTCGCCAGGCGCGGCCCATCACCGCTGGAGTGTGCCTCTCACCTGCGGCAATGCCATCTGCGGCATGCGAAGAGTGAGAAGTGATCTCCTTGGGCGGCTGACTTTGCACGCACCATCGGTAGTCTCGCAGGTAGGGCCAATATAGGCCCTGACCTGCAAGAACACGGAATGCGATCTGGTGCCCCCCGGCAGGATTCGAACCTGCGCAGACGGCTCCGGCGCCCCTGTCGCCCCGGCGTCCTCGCCCCAGGGAGTCAGAGAGACTCTGTGGGGAGGGTGCCATCCATGTAGAACGAATGGAACTCCTGGTATTCGCGACGGTTGTGCAGTGGCGGGAGACCAGCGGCCACGCTCATGTACCAAACTGCTTCCACCATGAGGCTGGCGGCCTCGTGCCACTGCTCGTCTCCACTGAACCTGACGGCAGATGCGGCGGCCATGGTGCGCGCGGCTTGACGAGCGGCCACGGCGAAAGACGTCTCGGGACCGGAGAGGGAGATGGCGGTCTCGTAGGTGAAGGGAGCGCGGCCGCGGGTGCGAATGACGTCGGAGCACCACAGCGGGTCCGGGCTGATGACGCTGAGCGCAGCGCGCGCGAGATGCCGGCCGTCATGGACAGTTCCAGCTTTCGACAGGCAAAGGAACGCGGCGTGGTACACCTCCGCGTCCGTGTCGAACGAGTGCATCTCGAACCCCGCACGGTTCAGGGCTGCCTCGGCTGCGTCCCAGCACACTGTGCGTGCCCTCTCAACCTTTGCGTAGTCGGTGTCGTAGTACGCGTTCTCGATCGCGCCATACGCTTCGTGCCAAGCTCCGGCCTCGGCGCAGACATGGGCGACGTTGGTCAGGGATGTGGCTGCGTCGGCGAGGCGCACCGTACGAAGTGCGTCGGCAAGGGCCAGCCAGCTCCATGTCGGAGCACACATCTTCAGAACGTCGGTGTATCGGAGGCCAGTGGCGTCCTGGATCTGGCGGGCCAGTTTGGCTGCTCGGGACTGGCGCTTGGGCATCGTGGTCTCGCAGTCCGGCGGGCTCTGCCCACGCCGTACCCGCCCCATTGCTCGATGCACACTCAGTTGAGGGGAACGCGGGCCCTCTGGGACCTTGACCCGTGATCGCCTGCTGCGTGGGAACTGACGACGGGTGGCAGTACGCGCCTTGCCGACCGGCAGAATATCAGTAGGACTTCGCAACGGTCTCGCCTCTGCCAGACCTTGTTTTGGGGTGCGTGAGGACGGCAGTGGACTAACTGGCATGGGCCAGCGATCCACTGGATTTGTGGGTGTGTCGGAGGTGTGTCGCGAACGCTGAGAGACAACGAAAAAGAGCGGGAGTCAGTGAGGCTGACTCCCGCTCTTTCGTGTCGGCATCCGTCCAGGTCACATACCAATTTTGGGAGGTGATCTGGCGAGTGCCCCCGGCAGGATTCGAACCTGCGCACACGGCTCCGGAGGCCGTTGCTCTATCCCCTGAGCTACGGGGGCGTGTCGGGCGCGTTGCGCGGTGACGGGTAGAACCCTACCAGCTCCTTCGGGGTGTTCATGAACGGTTTCTGTGGGGGTAGGACGTCGCCCGCACGGGGTGGAAGTGGGGAAAACCCGGACGCGGTGGCCGGTCCCGACCTACTCTCGAGTTGTGCCAGGCGCGTCGGGCCGGGTGCTTGTTGTCGACGACAACAAGGTCATCCGGCAGCTGATCAGGGTCAATCTCGAGCTGGAGGGCCTCGAGGTCGTGACCGCGGCCGACGGTGCCGAGTGTCTGGATGTCATTCATCAGGTGCGGCCCGATGTGGTCACCCTGGATGTCGTCATGCCGCGACTCGACGGGCTGCGGACCGCCGCACGGCTGCGTGCCGATCCGCGGACCCGTGATCTGCCGCTGGCCATCGTCAGCGCCTGTACACAGTACGAGGTCGACGGCGGCCTCGATATCGGCGTCGACGCCTTCCTTGCCAAACCCTTCGAACCCGCCGAACTCGTAGCGCTCGTACGTCAGTTGATCGAGCGGAAGCGGAGCGGGCGAGCGCAGGGGGAGGACGGGCCCCTGTTCGGGAACGTCCTCGGTATGGGGGAGACCGAGCGGGCCGGGCGGGCCGGCGGCTGATCGAAGGGGCGGCAGGTGGCTCTCGGCTCCGTCTCGACGCCGGCCAACTCCGTCCCGACGCCGGTTCAACGCCGGCAAACTCTGTCCCACCTCCGTCTCAACCCCGTCCACATCCCGGACCCTCCCCTAAACCGCCTCGCATACCCACCCCCCTCCTCCCATACGCTTGTCCCGTGACCCCCGTCGAGCTCTCCCGCACCGTGCTGCGCGCAGTGCGTCGTGCTGTCGATGAGGGGGAACTGAGCGTGACCGTGCCGGAGCGGGCTGTCGTGACGGCTCCCGGGGCCGGTGGCTGTGGTGACTACGCCACCAACATCGCCCTTCAGCTCGCCCGCCCGGCCGGGCAGCCGCCGCTGCGGGTCGCGGAGATCCTTCGGCCGTACCTCATCGATACGGCCGCCGTCTCCGATGTCGTCGTCACCGGGCCCGGGTTTCTCAACATCAGCCTGCGCAGTGCCGCGCCCGTGGCCCTCGTCGAGGAGATCCTGCGGCGCGGGCAGCGGTACGGGCACGCCGAGGGGCCTGACCATCAGCCACTCGTGCCGCTGCACGCCCCGCACGAGGTCCGTGCCGTCGTCGTCATGGACGCCACCGCCCGCATCCTCCGTTCGCAGGGTGCTGTCGTCCGCACCAGCTGCGATGCCCCTCCCGAGCCCGAGTGGACCGACACCCTCGGCGTACGCCTCGACGCCGTCGGCAGCCCCGGGTCACCGGCCTACTTGGTACGCCCCATCCCCGCCCCCGCCAACCCCCTCCCCCTCGGCCCCGACGCCGCCCGCTGGGCGCTGCTGTACCCCGCCGCCCACGACCGGCCCCGGATCACCGACGAGCATCTGGTCCAGCGTGAGGGCAACCCCCTCTTCCGGGTCCGTTACGCGCACGCCCGCACCCGGGCGCTCAGCCGCAACGCCGCCGACCTCGGGTTCAGCGCCGAAGCCGGGCGGACCTCCGGCGTCGGCCTGCCCCAAGTCCTGTCCCAAGCCCCAGGCGACTCCACCCACCTCCTCCGCACGCTCGCGGACCACCCCCGCATCCTCGCCGCAGCCGCCGAGGACCGTGCCCCCGACCGTCTTGCCCGGCACCTCGTCACCGTCGCCGATGCCGTCCTCGCCTTTGTGCCCACCGTGCTGCCGATCGGCGAGGAGAAACCCTCGGCCGCCCACCGTGCCCGGCTCGCGCTTGCCGAAGCCGCCGGGGCGGTGCTGGCCGGCGGCCTGTCCCTGCTCGGTATCGACGCACCCGACCACCTCTGAAAGAACACGCGACATGAGCCGTTCCGCACACCCCGCCGGGCCCCGTCACGCCGACGTCTTCCCCGAGGGCCACTACACCGCGCCGCCCACCGACCTGAACGCCCTCGACTCCAAGGTGTGGGCACAGACCGTCGGACGTAACGCCGAAGGCACCGTCACCGTCGGCGGCATCGATGTGAAGACCCTCGCCGAACAGCACGGCACCCCCGCCTACATCCTCGACGAGGCCGACTTCCGCGCACGCGCGCGTGCCTGGCGTACCGCCTTCGGCCATGACGCCGACGTCTTCTACGCCGGTAAGGCCTTCCTGTCCCGGGCCGTCGTGCGCTGGCTGCACGAGGAGGGGCTCAACCTCGACGTCTGCTCCGGCGGAGAGCTCGCCACGGCCCTCTCCGCCGGCATGCCCGCCGACCGCATCGCCTTCCACGGGAACAACAAGTCCACGGACGAGATCCGCCGGTCCATCGAGGCAGGTGTCGGCCGTATCGTCCTCGACTCCTTCCAGGAGATCGTCCGCGTCGCCCACATCGCGCAGGAACTCGGCAAGCGGCAGCGCGTGCAGATCCGTATCACCGTCGGCGTGGAAGCGCACACGCACGAGTTCATCGCCACCGCACATGAGGACCAGAAGTTCGGGATTCCGCTCGCGGGCGGGCAGGCCGCCGAGGCCGTACGGCGTGCCCTTCAGCTCGACGGGCTCGAACTCATCGGGATTCACAGCCACATCGGGTCGCAGATCTTCGACATGTCCGGCTTCGAGGTCGCCGCGCACCGGGTGGTCGGGCTGCTCAAGGACATTCGTGACGAGCACGGGGTCGAGCTTCCCGAGATCGACCTTGGGGGCGGCCTCGGTATCGCCTACACCAGCGACGACGATCCCCGCGAACCCCACGAGATCGCCAAGGCCCTCACCGAGATCGTCACCCGTGAGTGCGAGGCCGCCCGCCTCAGCACCCCCCGTATCTCCGTCGAGCCCGGGCGGGCCATCGTCGGGCCCACCGCCTTCACGCTCTACGAGGTCGGCACCATCAAGCCCCTCGACAACCTTCGCACCTACGTCTCCGTCGACGGTGGCATGTCCGACAACATCCGTACGGCGCTGTACGACGCGGAGTACAGCGTCGCCCTGGTCTCCCGCACGAGCGACGCCGCGCCCATGCTCGCCCGCGTCGTCGGCAAGCACTGCGAGAGCGGCGACATCGTCGTGAAGGACGCGTTCCTGCCGTCCGATCTGGCACCGGGTGACCTGATCGCCGTACCGGCGACGGGTGCCTACTGCCGGTCCATGGCCAGCAACTACAACCATGTGCTGCGGCCGCCGGTCGTCGCCGTGCAGGACGGGGAGGCCCGGGTGATCGTCCGCCGGGAGACGGAGGAGGACCTCCTGCGTCTCGATGTCGGATGACGGATGACCCGTACACCCCCAGGGGCGGAAGATCTCCTGTCTCCCGCCCCCGCAGAAATGAAATAGACGTCTCAGGATCCGGACGATGGATAGAAACTCCAGTCCGGTGAGTGAGACTGGTCCCACCGAAGACGGTATGAGGAAACGAGGTCGGATGATGCGTACGCGTCCGCTGAAGGTGGCGCTGCTGGGCTGTGGAGTGGTCGGCTCAGAGGTGGCGCGCATCATGACGACGCACGCCGACGACCTCGCCGCCCGCATCGGAGCCCCGGTGGAGCTGGCGGGAGTCGCTGTACGGCGGCCCTCGAAGGTCCGTGAGGGCATCCCCGCCGAGCTGATCACCACGGACGCCACCGCCCTCGTCAAACGCGGGGACATTGATGTCGTCGTCGAGGTGATCGGCGGGATCGAGCCCGCCCGCAGCCTCATCACCACCGCCTTCGAGCACGGTGCCTCCGTCGTCTCCGCCAACAAGGCCCTCCTCGCCCAGGACGGCGCCGACCTGCACGCCGCGGCGGAGGCGAACAACAAGGACCTCTACTACGAGGCCGCCGTCGCCGGTGCCATCCCGCTGATCCGCCCGCTGCGCGAGTCCCTCGCCGGCGACAAGGTCAACCGCGTGCTCGGGATCGTCAACGGCACGACCAACTTCATCCTCGACAAGATGGACTCCACGGGGGCCGGCTATCAGGAGGCCCTCGACGAGGCCACCGCCCTCGGGTACGCCGAGGCCGACCCGACCGCCGACGTCGAGGGCTTCGACGCCGCCGCCAAGGCCGCCATCCTCGCCGGAATCGCCTTCCACACGCGCGTGCGCCTCGACGACGTCTACCGCGAGGGCATGACCGAGGTCACCGCCACCGACTTCGCCGCCGCCAAGCAGATCGGCTGCACCATCAAGCTGCTCGCCATCTGCGAGCGGGCCGCGGACGGCGGCTCGGTCACCGCGCGCGTGCACCCCGCGATGATCCCGCTGACCCACCCGCTCGCCTCCGTGCGCGGCGCGTACAACGCCGTGTTCGTCGAGTCCGACGCCGCCGGGCAGTTGATGTTCTACGGCCCCGGCGCCGGCGGCTCCCCGACCGCCTCCGCCGTCCTCGGCGACCTCGTCGCCGTCTGCCGCAACCGGATCAACGGCGCCACCGGGCCCGGCGAGTCGGCGTACGCGGCACTGCCCGTGTCGTCCATGGGCGAGGTCGTCACGCGCTACCACATCAGCCTCGACGTCGCCGACAAACCGGGTGTTCTCGCCCAGGTGGCCACCGTGTTCGCCGAGCACGGGGTATCGATCGATACGGTTCGGCAGCAGGGGAAGGACGGCGAGGCCTCTCTCGTCGTCGTCACGCACCGTGCGTCCGACGCGGCCCTCGGCGGCACCGTCGAGGCGTTGCGCAAGCTCGACACCGTGCGGGGTGTCGCCAGCATCATGCGGGTTGAAGGAGAGTAACCAGCAATGACCCACCAGTGGCGCGGCATCATCGAGGAGTACCGGGACCGTCTCCCGGTGTCCGACACCACGCCGGTCGTGACGCTCCGTGAGGGCGGCACGCCCCTCGTGCCCGCGCAGGTGCTCTCCGAGCGCACCGGCTGCGAGGTCCACCTCAAGGTGGAGGGCGCGAACCCCACCGGGTCCTTCAAGGACCGCGGTATGACCATGGCCATCAGCAAGGCCAAGGAGGAGGGCGCGAAGGCCGTCATCTGCGCCTCCACGGGCAATACGTCCGCCTCCGCGGCCGCGTACGCCGTACGGGCGGGGATGGTGTCGGCCGTTCTCGTGCCCCAAGGGAAGATCGCGCTCGGCAAGATGGGCCAGGCGCTCGTCCACGGCGCGAAGATCCTCCAGGTCGACGGCAACTTCGACGACTGCTTGACGCTCGCTCGAGCGCTGAGCGAGAACTACCCGGTGGCGCTGGTCAATTCGGTCAACCCGGTGCGGATCGAGGGGCAGAAGACGGCCTCGTTCGAGATCGTGGACATGCTGGGCGACGCCCCCGACATCCACGTCCTGCCGGTGGGCAACGCGGGCAACATCACCGCGTACTGGAAGGGCTACAAGGAGTACGCCGCCGACGGTGTCTCGCGGCGGACCCCGCGCATGTGGGGCTTCCAGGCCTCCGGCTCCGCGCCCATCGTGCGCGGCGAGATCGTCAAGGACCCCTCGACCATCGCCACCGCGATCCGCATCGGCAACCCCGCGTCCTGGCAGTACGCCCTGGCCGCGCGGGACGAGTCGGGCGGGTTCATCGACGAGGTGACGGATCGTGAAATCCTGCGCGCCTACCGGCTGTTGGCCGCTCAGGAGGGCGTTTTCGTCGAGCCCGCCTCGGCCGCGTCCGTGGCCGGCCTGCTGAAGGCGGCAGAGCAGGGCAAGGTCGACCCGGGGCAGACGATCGTCTGCACGGTCACCGGCAACGGTCTGAAGGACCCCGACTGGGCCGTTGCCGGCGCCCCGCAGCCCGTCACCGTCCCGGTCGACGCGGTGGCGGCGGCCGAGCGCCTCGGTCTCGCCTGATCAGCACCCGAAGGGGTAACCCGACAGGGGGTGCACAAGGGGCTTACGACACGCATCGTGCGCCTCCTGTGCGCCCTATGTCGCCACAGAACCTTCCTTCGATAGGCTGTACTGAACCCGCCTGCCGCATATGCCGCCCACCGGCACGGTGCCGCGCCGTCTCCGCGGTCCGACAGCGGCGTCGGAAGCGTCCGTCCGTGAGGCCGGGAGCAGCCCGCAGGGTTCCTCGTACGTCATCGAATGTCTTCGACAATCACGCAGCTCAAGGAGAGTCATCGAGCGATGGCCGGTCCAGCCTTCCGCGCCGCCGCTGTCAGGGTGCGCGTCCCCGCCACCAGCGCCAACCTCGGCCCGGGCTTCGATGCCCTCGGCCTGTCGCTGGGGCTCTATGACGACGTCGTCGTCCGGGTGGCCGACTCCGGGCTGCACATCGACATCGCGGGCGAGGGCGGCGAGACGCTCCCGCGTGACGAGAACCACCTTCTCGTACGGTCCCTGCGCACGGCCTTCGATCTGCTCGGCGGGCAGCCGCGCGGTCTGGAGATCGTCTGCGCCAACCGCATTCCGCACGGCCGTGGCCTGGGCTCCTCGTCGGCCGCCATCTGCGCCGGCATCGTCGCCGCACGCGCCGTGACCATAGGCGGGGACTCCAAGCTCGACGACCCGGCCCTCCTGGAACTCGCCACCGAGATCGAGGGTCACCCCGACAATGTGGCCGCCTGTCTGCTCGGCGGATTCACGCTCTCCTGGATGGAGGCGGGATCCGCGCGCGCGATCAGGATGGAGCCCGCCGATTCCATCGTTCCGGTGGTTTTCGTGCCCGGTAAGCCGGTCCTCACCGAGACCGCGCGCGGCCTGCTCCCGCGCACCGTGCCGCACGTCGACGCCGCCACCAACGCGGGCCGAGCGGCCCTGCTCGTCGAGGCCCTGACCAGGCGCCCCGAGCTGCTGCTGCCCGCCACCGAGGACCGCCTCCACCAGGAGTACCGCGCACCGGCCATGCCGGAGAGCGCGGCGCTGGTGGAGCGGCTGCGGGCCGATGGGATCCCCGCGGTGATCTCCGGAGCGGGCCCCACCGTGCTGGCGCTGGCCGATGACGACAGCGCCGACAAGGTGGCCGATCTGGCAGGCGAGGGCTGGGCCGCGAACCGGCTGGAGCTCGACGCCCAGGGAGCGAGCGTGCTGCCGCTTGCGACCTGACACACGGTTGCCGGATTTCGAGAGGGGGAATGTTTGTTGGATCCGGTAGTGTTAACCTCAAGTCTGCACCCGACCCCACCATGGCGAGGTGCTTCGTGTCCCCGTCCGGGACAGACATCCTTCCGGGAGCCTCCCAAGCCGCACTGTGTTCCGTACGACGTACGCGGGCCGTACCTCGTACGCGGGCACTGAGCGACTGGCCGGGCACGCTCCGGAATAGGTGCGACCAAGCCTTGTGACACCGACACTCAGTGCCACAGCTGCGGGAAGCGCCATCACCCATTTCCTCCGCCTCTTTGGCGGACCACCGCCCCGGCACGGTCCACACAGCAAGGACCGAAGCCGGACAGCACAACCGGTCGCCGAGCCAGACAGGCCGACGTCCGCTCCAGGGAAGGACCCTTCGTGAGCGACACCACCGATCTGATGGGCGCACGTGTCGAGGAGACCGCTGCCGCGCCCGCCACGGACGCCTCCGCGCCTGCCAGCGGTGCCGGCTCCCGGCGGCGCCGCGGTACCGGCCTCGAGGGCATGGTGCTGGCCGAGCTGCAGCAGGTCGCATCCGGCCTCGGTATCAGGGGCACAGGGCGCATGCGCAAGAGCCAGCTGATCGAGGTCATCAAGGAGGCGCAGGCGGGTGGGGGTGCCCCGGCCAAGTCCGCCGAGGCAGCCACCGAGACCAAGCCCAAGCGCCGCGCCACCTCGAAGGCGCGTACCGGCGATGACTCAGCTCCCGCCGAGAAGGCCGAGAAGAAGGCCGAGGCCGCGGCCGAGAAGGCCGTGGCCCAGCAGCAGATCGAGATTCCCGGCCAGCCGGCCGGGGGCACCGCCCGCGCCGAAGCCGAGCGCGGGGCAGAGGAAGCCCCCGAGCGCCGCCGTCGCCGTGCCACCGCCGAGGCCGGGAGCCCCGAGACGGTCGCCGCCGAGGCGAAGAGCGAGCCCAAGGCCGAGACGCCCGCCCCGCAGGCGCAGGGCGACGCCAAGTCCGACGCCGACGGTGGCGAGGGCCGCCGCCGCGACCGCCGGGACCGCGGCCGTGACCGCGACCGCCGCGGCAAGGGCGACGACCAGCAGGGCCAGGGGGGCCAGCGGCAGCAGGGCCAGCAGCAGGGCGGCGGCCGTCAGGACCGCCAGGACCGCCAGCAGCGGGACAACGGCCCGCAGGACGACGACGACTTCGAGGGCGGACGCCGTGGCCGGCGCGGGCGCTACCGCGACCGCCGGGGCCGTCGTGGCCGCGACGAGATGGGCGGCCAGGAGCCGCAGATCACCGAGGACGACGTCCTGATCCCGGTCGCCGGCATCCTGGACATCCTCGACAACTACGCCTTCATCCGTACGTCGGGCTACCTGCCGGGTCCGAACGACGTGTACGTCTCCCTCGCCCAGGTCCGCAAGAACGGCCTGCGCAAGGGCGACCACGTCACCGGTGCGGTCCGTCAGCCGAAGGACGGCGAGCGCCGCGAGAAGTTCAACGCGCTGGTCCGGCTCGACTCCGTGAACGGCATGGCGCCCGAATCCGGGCGCGGCCGCCCGGAGTTCAACAAGCTGACGCCGCTGTACCCGCAGGACCGCCTCCGTCTGGAGACGGACCCGGGCATCCTCACCACCCGCATCATCGACCTCGTCGCGCCGATCGGTAAGGGCCAGCGCGGTCTGATCGTGGCCCCGCCGAAGACCGGCAAGACCATGATCATGCAGGCGATCGCCAACGCGATCACGCACAACAACCCCGAGTGCCACCTGATGGTCGTCCTGGTCGACGAGCGTCCGGAAGAGGTCACCGACATGCAGCGCTCGGTCAAGGGCGAGGTCATCTCCTCGACCTTCGACCGGCCGGCCGAGGACCACACGACGGTCGCGGAGCTGGCGATCGAGCGGGCCAAGCGGCTCGTCGAGCTCGGCCATGACGTGGTCGTGCTGCTCGACTCCATCACGCGTCTGGGCCGTGCGTACAACCTGGCCGCGCCGGCCTCCGGCCGCATCCTCTCCGGTGGTGTCGACTCGACCGCGCTGTACCCGCCGAAGCGCTTCTTCGGTGCGGCCCGGAACATCGAGGACGGTGGCTCGCTCACCATCCTCGCGACGGCTCTCGTCGACACCGGGTCCCGCATGGACGAGGTGATCTTCGAGGAGTTCAAGGGCACGGGCAACGCCGAGCTGAAGCTCGACCGGAAGCTCGCGGACAAGCGCATCTTCCCGGCGGTGGACGTGGACGCGTCCGGTACC
Source organism: Streptomyces sp. NPDC050211 (assembly GCF_040656035.1). Taxonomy (NCBI): domain Bacteria; kingdom Bacillati; phylum Actinomycetota; class Actinomycetes; order Kitasatosporales; family Streptomycetaceae; genus Streptomyces; species Streptomyces sp. NPDC050211. The sequence continues at coordinate 32,208 of NZ_JBFALC010000008.1, read as the reverse complement.
CGTAAGGAAGAGATCCTGCTCGCCAACGACGAGCTGGCCATCGTATGGAAGCTGCGGAGGGTGCTGCACGCCCTTGACCAGCAGCAGGCGGTGGAGCTGCTCCTCGACAAGATGAAGCAGACGAAGTCGAACGCCGAGTTCCTGATGCAGATTCAGAAGACGACGCCGACGCCCGGTAACGGCGACTGACGTCAGCTGCTGGCAGAGGGCCACCCCCGTGACGGGGGTGGCCCTCTGTGCTGTGCGGGACGGTGTACGATCACGCGGCTCGGACTGTTTTTCGAATCTGTGGTCCGAACTTCTGATCCCGAGGGGGGACTTGAGTGGGTACATCCATGTCTGGGGGCGGTCGGCACAGACGCCGGCTGCGGATCGCTCTTCCGTTCACGGCGGCCGGTGTGGCCGCGGCCGTCGCCGCCGCGTTGCTGACGAGCTCCGCCGACGCCGCCACGGCGCTTCCGAAGCCGACGGTCAAGCCCGCCATCGCCACGGCCTCGCTCGCCGAGCTGGAGAAGCGGGTCGCCGGCGCGGTCGCCGGTGACGACATGGCGGGGGAGAGCACCAGCAAGTCGTCGCTGAGCGCCGGGACCAGCAGCGGCCCCATCGACGCCAAGATCATCGGTGGGTCCACCACGACGATCACCTCGGCGCCGTGGATGGCCCAGCTCTGGTACTCCGACGAGGCCAACGACCTCGGCTTCTTCTGCGGCGGCGCCGTCGTCTCGCCGACGAAGATCCTGACCGCCGCGCACTGCGTCAAGGGCTACAACTGGGCCGCCCACGGTGCGGTGGTGACCGGGACCACGACGATGCCCGACGAGTCGGGCAACACCAACGGCACGGTCTCGCAGCCGCTGCGCCAGTGGAGCCACGCGTCGTACAGCGCGCGGACCATCGACAACGACATCGCGGTCCTCACCCTGGCGACGCCGGTCAAGGCGACGCCGATCCGCATGACGACGTCCGCCGACACCGCCTCGTACACCGCCGGGACCAATGCCAAGGTCTACGGCTGGGGCCGTACGAGCTCCACCACCCAGGCCGTCTCCGAGACGCTGAAGACGGCCACGCTGCCGATCCAGTCGGACACGACCTGCGCGAGCTACTACGGCGCCGACTTCGTCAAGGGCCACATGGTCTGCGCGGGCAAGCCCGCCAGCGGCAGCGACAGCGGTACGACGTCCGCCTGCAACGGCGACTCCGGTGGCCCGCTCGTCGTCAACAACCGCATCGTGGGCGTCGTGTCCTGGGGTGTCGTGAACTGCGTCGCGAAGGGCGCGTACAGCGTCTTCGCGAAGGTGAAGACGTACGCCGGTGCCGCCTACCCGCAGGTCGACGACGCCAACATGAGCTACACCGACGGCAGGGCCGACCTCTTCGTGCGCAACGCGTCCACGAAGACGGGCTACGAGAAGGACTCCACGGGCACGTCGTTCGGCGCCCGGCAGAGCCTCGGCAACTGGAGCGGCGTCAACGTCGTCCTGCAGACCGATCTCGACCGGGACGGCGTCCAGGACTTCGTGTACCGGGTCGCCTCCACCGGTGACGTCTACTGGACGCACTACGTGCGCTCCACGGAGACCTGGACCGAGAAGCAGATCTTCGACAACTGGACGACCCGCACCCGGATCGTCACCCCGGGCGACCTGACCGGCGACTATCTGCCCGACCTGCTGTCCGTGGACTCCGGCGGCAAGCTGTGGCTCTACCCGGGTCAGGGCAACGGCTCCTTCTCGGCCCGTACGCAGGTCGGCTCGGGCACGGGCTGGAACCAGTACAACACCATGCGCGGCAAGGGCGACTTCAACGCCGACGGCAAGGCCGACGTGATCGTGCGCAACCGGAGCACCGGTGCCGTCTACCTGTACAAGGGAACCGGCAGGGCCTCGAGCCCCTTCGCGGCCCGGGTCAAGGTGCGCACCTGGAGCAACACGACGTACAACGCCTTCGACGCCATCGGTGACGTCAACGGCGACAGCAAGGCCGACTTCCTGGCCCGTACGCCCGGCGGCACGCTCTACCTGTACAAGGGCACCGGAAAGGCCACGAGCGAGATCTTTGCCACAAGGGTCTCGGTCGGGACGGACTTCAAGCAGTACGACATCTTCGGCTGAAACAGCAGGTGAACGGGGTGCGTCCAGCACCACACGTCACACACTGTGCCCACCGCTCCCACGCGGTGGGCACAGTGCGTTGTGCAACCCTTTCCCGGGTTTCCCCGTCTGACCGGTCGGGGCGAAGATGGAGCGATACATGTCGCTTCGCCCGGGCCTGACCCTGAACGCGAGGGGTAACCGACCCGACGAGAACCGAGGAGCACATGTCTGCCGAGAGCACACCGGACCCCGGCATACCGGGTGAGTCCGGGACCACGGGTCCGCGCCACCGCGCCAAGGGCCGCCGCCGCAAGCCCCGCGGCAACCGCCGCAAGGGACTGCTCGTCACGGCCTGGGTGGCCGGCGGCATCGTGGTGCTGGGCGGCACCGGCGTCGGGTACGTGTACTTCAAGCTCAACGGCAACCTCAAGAGCGTCGACATCGACCAGGCGCTCGGCACCGACCGGCCGACCAAGGCCGACAACGGCTCCGAGAACATCCTCGTCCTGGGCTCCGACACCCGCTCCGGCTCCAACCAGAAGCTCGGCGGCGGCGCCGACGACGGCAGCGCCCGCTCCGACACGGCGATGATCGTGCACGTCTACAAGGGCCACAAGAAGGCCAGCGTGGTGTCCATCCCGCGCGACACCCTCATCGACCGCCCCGAGTGCACCGACACCAACGGCGACACCCACGACGCCGCGACCGACGTCATGTTCAACTCGGCGTACACCACCGGCGGCGCGGCCTGCGCGGTGAAGACCGTCGAGTCGCTCACCGACCTGCGCATGGACCACTACCTCGAGGTCGACTTCAGCGGCTTCCAGAAGCTCATCGACGAGCTCGGCGGCGTCAAGGTCACCACCAGCCGGGCCATCAGCGACCCCGACAGCCACCTGGACCTGGCGGCCGGCACCCACCAGCTCACCGGTGAGCAGGCGCTCGGCCTGGTCCGCACCCGGCACGGCGTCGGCGACGGCTCCGACCTCGGCCGTATCCAGCTCCAGCAGGCCTTCATCAAGGCGCTCGTCGAGCAGATCAAGGACGTCGGCCTCTTCACCAACCCGAAGAAGCTGTACGACCTCGCCGACACCGCCACCAACGCCGTCACCACCGACTCCGACCTCGGCTCGGTCAACTCCCTCATGTCGTTCGCGAGCGGCCTCAAGAGCATCAGCGCGAAGAACATGCACATGGTCACGATGCCGGTCCAGTACGACGCCGCCGACGCCAACCGCGTCCTCGTCGACGACACCAAGGCCCAGCAGGTCTGGACGGCCCTGAAGAACGACAAGCCGATCCCGAAGTCGGCGACGAAGGGCACGGCGACAGGCCAGGCGAACGGCGTGGTGACCTCGTAGCGCGCCGCCGGGAATAGATCACGGTGACCCCTCGTTTTGGGGGATGGCCCCAGTCCTGGCAGACTGGTACGTCGGCCCCGGTTCACGCCTCCGCACCCCGCGGCTGCGACCCGGAGCCCTCCCGAAACTAGGAGACACCCTTGAAGCGCGACATCCACCCCGAGTACGTCGAGACGCAGGTCAGCTGCACCTGTGGCGCGTCGTTCACCACCCGGTCCACGATCTCCAGCGGTTCCATCCGCGCCGAGGTCTGCTCCGAGTGCCACCCGTTCTACACGGGCAAGCAGAAGATCCTCGACACCGGTGGCCGTGTGGCCCGCTTCGAGGCCCGCTTCGGCAAGGCTGCCGGCTCCAAGAAGTAGCGAGCCCCATTTCGCCGGTCCACGGCCGCGCCCCTCTTCGGCGTGCCGGGACCGGCGTTTTTGGTCGTCCGCCCTTCACCCACGTACGTACAACAGGAGCCAGAGATGTTCGAGGCCGTCGAGGAGCTCGTCGTCGAGCACGCCGACCTGGAGAAGAAGCTCGCCGACCCGTCGGTCCACTCCGACCAGGCCAACGCGCGCAAGCTGAACAAGCGCTACGCCGAGCTCACCCCGATCGTCGCCACGTACCGCTCCTGGAAGCAGATGGGCGGCGACATCGAGACGGCCCGTGAACTCGGCGCCGACGACCCGGAGTTCGCCGCCGAGGTGAAGGAGCTGGAGAAGCAGCGTGAGGAGCTGACGGAGAAGCTGCGGCTGCTCCTCGTCCCGCGCGACCCCAGCGACGACAAGGACGTGATCCTCGAGATCAAGGCGGGCGCGGGCGGCGACGAGTCCGCGCTGTTCGCCGGTGACCTGCTGCGGATGTATCTGCGGTACGCCGAGCGGGTCGGCTGGAAGACCGAGATCATCGACGCCACCGAGTCCGAGCTGGGCGGTTACAAGGACGTCCAGGTCGCCGTGAAGACCAAGGGCGGCCAGGGCGCCACCGAGCCGGGTCAGGGTGTCTGGGCGCGGCTGAAGTACGAGGGCGGCGTGCACCGCGTACAGCGTGTGCCGGCCACCGAGTCCCAGGGCCGTATCCACACCTCCGCGGCCGGTGTGCTGGTGACGCCCGAGGCCGAGGAGGTCGACGTCGAGATCAACCCGAACGACCTGCGGATCGACGTCTACCGCTCCTCCGGACCCGGCGGCCAGTCCGTCAACACGACCGACTCCGCCGTGCGCATCACGCACGTTCCCACCGGAGTGGTCGCCTCCTGCCAGAACGAGAAGAGCCAGCTGCAGAACAAGGAGCAGGCACTGCGTATCCTGCGCTCCAGGCTGCTCGCCGCGGCGCAGGAGGAGGCGGAGAAGAATGCCGCCGACGCCCGCCGCAGCCAGGTCCGCACCGTCGATCGCTCCGAGAAGATCCGTACGTACAACTTCCCGGAGAATCGCATCTCGGACCACCGCGTCGGCTTCAAGGCGTACAACCTGGACCAGGTCCTGGACGGTGAACTCGACGCGGTGATCCAGGCCTGCGTCGACGCGGACTCGGCCGCCAAGCTCGCAGCCGCGTAGAGCCGTGTAAGGGACGTACGAGAAGGACCAGTACCGGAGGACATGCGTGCAGCCATCATTTGGGGGGCGACCCTCAAGTCCCCGCAGCGTGCTGCTCGCTGAGGTAGCTCAGGCCACCCAGCGGCTGGCCGACGCCGGCGTGCCCTCGCCGCGCAACGACGCGGAGGAGCTCGCCGCGTTCGTGCACGGCGTGAAGCGGGGCGAGCTGCACACCGTCAAGGACGCCGACTTCGACGCCCGGTACTGGGAGGTCATCGCCCGCCGTGAGCAACGCGAGCCGCTCCAGCACATCACCGGCCGCGCCTACTTCCGCTACCTCGAACTCCAAGTCGGGCCCGGGGTGTTCGTCCCGCGCCCCGAGACCGAGTCGGTCGTCGGCTGGGCCATAGACGCGGTACGCGCCATGGACGTCGTAGAGCCGCTCATCGTGGACCTGTGCACCGGCTCCGGCGCCATCGCGCTCGCCCTCGCCCAGGAGGTCCCGCGCTCCCGTGTGCACGCCGTGGAGCTGTCCGAGGACGCCCTTCAGTGGACCCGCAAGAACGTGGCGGGGTCCAGGGTCGACCTGCGTCAGGGCGACGCCCTCACCGCCTTCCCGGACCTCGACGGCCAGGTCGACCTGGTGATCTCCAATCCGCCGTACATCCCGCTGACGGAATGGGAGTACGTCAATCCCGAGGCGAGGGACTACGATCCCGAACTCGCCCTGTTCTCCGGCGAGGACGGCCTCGACCTCATCCGCGGCCTGGAACGGACCGCACACCGGCTCCTGCGCCCCGGCGGGGTCGTCGTCATCGAGCACGCCGACACTCAGGGCGGCCAGGTGCCGTGGATCTTCACCGAGGAGCGGGGCTGGGCCGACGCGGCCGACCACCCGGACCTCAACAACCGCCCCCGGTTCGCGACGGCCCGCAAGGCGCTGCCGTGACCGGCCCGCAGACTGTTGTCCCGAAGTACGTGAAGTACGTGTACGAGGAGGCCCGCTAGATATGGCACGGCGATACGACACCAATGACGCGACCGACCGCACCACCGGTCTGCGTGAGGCCGCGTCCGCCGTCCGCCGTGGCGAGCTCGTGGTCCTGCCCACCGACACGGTGTACGGCATCGGCGCCGACGCGTTCTCCTCGGAAGCCGTCACCGACCTGCTCGAGGCCAAGGGGCGGGGCCGGAACATGCCCACCCCGGTCCTCATCGGCTCCCCGAACACCCTGCACGGCCTGGTCACGGACTTCTCCGAGATGGCCTGGGAACTGGTCGACGCCTTCTGGCCGGGCGCGCTGACGCTGGTCGCCAAGCACCAGCCGTCCCTGCAGTGGGACTTGGGGGACACCCGGGGGACGGTCGCCGTGCGCATGCCGCTGCACCCGGTCGCCATCGAACTGCTCACCGAGGTCGGCCCCATGGCCGTGTCGTCGGCGAACCTCACCGGCCATCCGGCGCCGGAGGACTGTGACGCCGCGCAGGGCATGCTGGGCGACTCGGTCTCCGTCTACCTCGACGGCGGGCCCACGCCCGGCAACGTGCCCTCCTCCATCGTCGACGTCACCCGCGAGGTGCCGCTGCTGCTGCGTGCGGGCGCTCTCTCGGCGGAGGAGCTGCGCAAGGTCGTACCCGACCTCGAGGTGGCCAATTGACAGCCCCTGACGCGGGGCGTGGCATATGGAACGGGGAAGAGACGGGGACCTTCGGGCTTCCACTGGACAGCTTCCGCATCCTCCACGTCAGCACTGGCAACGTGTGCCGCTCGCCGATCACCGAGCGGCTGACCCGTCATGCCCTGGCGGACCGGCTCGGCGACCCGCTGTGGGGCGGGTTGATCGTGGAGAGCGCGGGCACCTGGGGCCATGAGGGCGCGCCCATGGAGGCCAACGCGGAGACCGTGCTGGCCGACTTCGGCGCGGACGCCTCCGGCTTCACCGGGCGGGAACTGCTGGACGACCACGTGATCCGCGCCGACCTGGTGCTCACCGCCACCCGCGACCACCGGGCCCAGGTCATCTCCATGGGGCACTCCGCCGGCCTGCGCACCTTCACCCTCAAGGAGTTCACCCGCCTGGTGAAGGCGATCGACCCGGCGACACTCCCTCCCCTGGAGGACGGCATGGTCGCCCGGGCACGCGCCCTGGTCCGCGCCGCAGCAGCTCTACGCGGGTGGCTCCTGGCCCCCACAGCGGAAGCGGACGAGGTCTACGACCCCTACGGCGCCCCGCTGACGTTCTTCCGCTCCATCGGCGACGAAATAAACCAGGCGCTGGACCCGGTCGTCACCGCGCTCACCGGTGTACCCGCCAGGACGTGACAACCGAGCGTCCCTGGGGTCCCGGGCCTACATTGGTGCTACGTCAGTGTCGACGCCCGGGAGCCCACCATGACGGTCACCCATACCCTCGAGGCCGATGTGCTGCGCCGCCAGGACCCGGAGCTGGCCGGGATCCTGCTGGGGGAGCTGGAACGGCAGTCGACGACACTGCAGTTGATCGCCGCCGAGAACTTCACGTCACCGGCGGTGCTGTCGGCGCTCGGGTCGCCGCTCGCCAACAAGTACGCGGAGGGCTATCCCGGGGCCCGGCACCACGGCGGCTGCGAGATCGTCGACGTCGCCGAGCGCATCGCCGTCGACCGGGCCAAGGCGCTGTTCGGGGCGGAGCACGCCAATGTGCAGTCCCACTCCGGATCGTCGGCCGTCCTTGCCGCGTACGCCGCCCTGCTGCGGCCCGGCGACACCGTCCTCGCCCTGGGCCTGCCGCACGGCGGCCACCTCACCCACGGTTCGCCCGCGAACTTCTCCGGCCGCTGGTTCGACTTCGTCGGCTACGGCGTGGACGCGGAGACCGGGCTCATCGACCACGACCAGGTGCGCACCCTCGCCCGTACCCATCGGCCCAAGGCGATCGTGTGCGGGTCCATCGCCTACCCGCGGCACATCGACTACGCCCTGTTCCGCGAGGTCGCCGACGAGGTGGGCGCCTATCTGATCGCCGACGCCGCGCACCCGATCGGCCTGGTCGCCGGGGGAGCGGCGCCCAGCCCGGTGCCGTACGCCGATGTCGTCTGTGCCACCACGCACAAGGTGCTGCGGGGTCCGCGCGGCGGGATGATCCTGTGCGGCCACGAACTGGCCGAACGGGTCGACCGGGCCGTGTTCCCCTTCACCCAGGGCGGCGCCCAGATGCACACCATCGCCGCCAAGGCGGTCGCCTTCGGCGAGGCCGCGACTCCCGCCTTCACCGTGTACGCCCATCAGGTCGTCGCCAACGCGAGGGTCCTCGCGGCGGGACTGGCCGCCGAGGGGTTCGTCGTCACCACGGGCGGGACGGACACGCATCTCATCACCGCCGACCCGTCGCCCCTCGGCGTCGACGGACGGACCGCGCGGGGCCGGCTCGCCGCCGCCGGGATGGTCATGGACTGCTGTGCGCTACCGCACGGCGACGCCCGTGGCCTGCGGCTGGGCACGGCGGCGGTGACCACTCAAGGCATGGGGGAGGAGGAGATGGGATCCATCGCCGCCCTGTTCGTGGGGGTGCTGCGCGGTACGGTCGAGAGCCAGCGGGCGCGTGAAGAAGTGCGGGAGCTGGCCGGTAGATTTCCGCCCTATCCCGGCTGAGCGGGGGTAGGAGCGACCGAGAGCACAGCCACACGTGCAACCATCGTCGCTACCCGGTAGTCCCCACACATATGCGTTCCGTATGAGACCGTCGCTAGGGTGTGGGGCTGAGATGGCCAGCGAGACCTGTGGGGAAGCCCGTGCGTGAATACCTGCTGACGCTCTGCATCACGGCCGCGGTGACGTACCTGCTGACAGGGCCGGTACGGAAATTCGCGATCGTGGCCGGAGCGATGCCGCAGATCCGGGCACGTGACGTGCACCGGGAACCCACTCCGCGGCTCGGCGGGATCGCGATGTTCTTCGGCCTGTGCGCGGGCCTGCTGGTCGCCGACCACCTCACCAACCTGAACGAGGTCTTCGCCGAGTCCAACGAACCGCGCGCCCTGCTCTCCGGCGCGGCCCTGATCTGGCTGATCGGCGTCCTGGACGACAAGTTCGAGATCGACGCCCTGATCAAGCTGGGCGGCCAGATGATCGCCGCCGGCGTCATGGTCATGCAGGGTCTGACGATCCTGTGGCTGCCGATCCCGGGCGTCGGAAACGTCGCGCTGACCCAGTGGCAGGGCACCCTGCTGACGGTTGCGCTCGTCGTCATCACCATCAACGCGGTGAACTTCGTCGACGGCCTCGACGGCCTCGCGGCGGGCATGGTGGGCATCGCGTCGACCGCGTTCTTCCTCTACGCCTACCGGGTCTGGGTGTCGTACGGCATCGAGGCCGCCGCCCCGGCCACGCTGTTCGCGGCGATCCTGATGGGCATGTGCCTGGGCTTCCTGCCGCACAACATGCACCCCGCGCGGATCTTCATGGGCGACTCCGGCTCGATGCTCATCGGGCTGGTGCTGGCGGCGGGCGCGATCTCCATCACGGGACAGGTCGACCCGGACGCGCTGAAGCTGTTCGCGGGCTCCGAGAAGGCGGCCGTGCATCAGACGGTGCCGGTCTACATCCCGCTGCTGCTGCCGCTGACGATCATCGCGATCCCGGCCGCCGACCTGGTCCTGGCGATCGTGCGCCGCACCTGGCGCGGTCAGTCGCCGTTCGCCGCCGACCGCGGTCATCTGCACCACCGTCTCCTGGAGATCGGCCACTCGCACAGCCGCGCGGTGCTGATCATGTACTTCTGGTCGGCACTGATCGCGTTCGGCGCGCTCGCCTACTCGGTGAACTCGGCGTCGATGTGGATCGTGCTCGGCATCGTCTTCCTGAGCTTCATCGGGCTGGTCCTGCTCCTGCTGCCCCGCTTCACCCCGCGCGCCCCGCGCTGGGCGGAGGCCTTCGTGCCGCCGCGCTACCGCCGCAAGGCGGTCGTGGAGCCGGAACCGGAGGCGGCGCAGGACGACGGGGAGGCGGACGAGGACGAGGCGGCCGTCCCGGTCGTCGAGGAGCCCCGCACCCCGGTGGCCGCGGGCGTCTCCCGGGTCAACGGAGTCAACGGTTCGACCGCTCTCGGCGCCCGTCCGCGCTTCCTGGATCGGCGCAAGGCCGGTACCTCGCGCTGACGCTCAAGGTAAGAATCTGACTAGAGCATTGCCAACTCGTGGGGGAACGAAGATCCCCAATACCAGACAAAGCGGTGCTGGAACTGCACAGACGCGCAGTGTCACTCTCATGTGTGACACCCAGCACAGCCACTAGGTAAAGACCTCATCAAATAGTTTGTGATACGGTTCACGAGAACCCCGGGACACAGTCGAAGGGCCGCAGTGCGACGGCCCATTGGCGTGAGGACCACTCCCCACCCGGGGCTACGCTCGTCCATGACGACACCCCTGCCCCCCTGCGAAAGCGGAGTTGCCGCCATGCCGTCCAATGACGTCCGGATCCTGCTCCAGGCCGCTGTGCCCACAGCTGCCGTCGGCGCGATTGCCGCCGTCGTCAGCGGTGTGGTCGCCGGCGGCGAAGGGGCGGTCGGGGCCGTCGTCGCGACGCTGGTGGTGATCCTCTTCATGGGGATCGGTCTCTACGTTCTGCAGCGCACTGCCAAATCGCTTCCGCACCTTTTCCAGGCGATGGGCCTGATGCTCTACGCGGCACAGATTCTTCTGCTGTTCATCTTCCTCGCCGCGTTCAAGAACACCACCCTGTTCAACCCCCGGGCCTTCGCCCTCACGCTCGTCGCCGGCACCCTCGCCTGGATCGCCGCGCAGACGCGTGCCCATATGAAAGCCAAGATTCTCTACGTCGAACCGGACTCGTCCGCCCCCAAGAACGGCGACAAGCCCGAGAAGACGGGGCACTCGTCGTGAGGGGTAGGGCCGGGATAAAGGCGCATGAGAGACCCTGCTATCGTCCGGTGCCAACTGCGGCATCGCGGGCGCGGGCATCTGAGCTGACGCCTGCTCACACGCAGGGCGAGATGCCCCACAGCCGCCCCCACATCCGTAACACCAGTCCCGTGCCGAACCGCGGCTGCGCGCCGCGCCGACACAACGAGGTTGCCGTACCTATGCGCCACGATGAAGGAGCCCGCGGTGAGTGCTGACCCGACGCAGGCCCTCGCCTTCGACACGAACTGCCACCTCTTCGACGGATGTGGCTTCGACACTGTCGCTCCGGGCCTGCACTCGTTCCTGTTCGAGCCGCTCATGGGCGACGCGGACGGCAACGCCTTCTACTTCAACAAGCCGATGCTGCTCGCCCTGCTGGGTTCGATCATCGTGGTGGGCTTCTTCTGGGCCGCGTTCGCCCGGCCGAAGGTCGTCCCCGGCAAGCTCCAGATGATCGCCGAAGCCGGCTACGACTTCGTACGCCGCGGCATCGTCTACGAGACGATCGGCAAGAAGGAGGGCGAGAAGTACGTTCCGCTCGCCGTCTCCCTCTTCTTCTTCATCTGGATGATGAACCTCTGGTCCATCGTCCCGGTCGCCGCCTTCCCGGTGACGTCGATCATCGCCTACCCGCTGGTCCTGGCGCTGATCGTCTACATCCTGTGGGTCTCGCTGACCTTCAAGCGGCACGGCTTCGTCGGAGCCTTCAAGAACTTCTCCGGCTACGACAAGTCGCTGGGCGCGGTGCTCCCGCTGTCCATGACCATCGAGCTCGCCTCGAACCTGCTGGTCCGTCCGTTCACGCACGCGGTCCGACTCTTCGCGAACATGTTCGCGGGGCACACGCTGCTGCTGCTGTTCACGATCGCCAGCTGGTACATGCTCAACGGCATCGGTATCGCCTACTCAGGTGTCTCGTTCGTGATGGTCATCGTGATGACCGCCTTCGAGCTCTTCATCCAGGCGGTTCAGGCGTACGTCTTCGTCCTCCTGACCTGCACCTTCATCCAGGGCGCGCTCGCCGAGCACCACTGAGCACCGCCCCGCAACACCCCCATAGCCGTCCGGTGGCCAACCCCCACCGGTCCGTAAAGAGAAGGAAGAACTGGCATGTCCAACCTTGCTGCTGTCACCGGTGACCTCGGTTCCGTCGGTTACGGTCTTGCGGCCATCGGCCCCGGCGTCGGCGTTGGCATCATCTTCGGTAACGGCACCCAGGCCCTCGCCCGCCAGCCCGAGGCGGCCGGTCTGATCCGCGCCAACCAGATCCTCGGCTTCGCCTTCTGTGAGGCGCTCGCCCTGATCGGTCTCGTCATGCCGTTCGTCTACTAAGACGAGCGCTGACGACCGACCCTGTCGACGAAAGGCACTGATGTGAACTCCGCCCTGGTTTTGCTGGCGGCTGAGGGTGAGAAGGAGAACCCCCTCATCCCGCCGTGGCCGGAAGTTGTCATCGGCCTCATCGCTTTCGTCATCGTCTTCGGCTTCCTCGCCAAGAAGCTCCTCCCGACCATCAACAAGGTTCTGGAAGAGCGTCGCGAGGCCATCGAGGGCGGTATCGAAAAGGCCGAGGCCGCGCAGACCGAGGCCCAGAGCGTCCTTGAGCAGTACAAGGCCCAGCTCGCCGAGGCCCGGCACGAGGCCGCGCGACTGCGCCAGGAGGCGCAGGAGCAGGGCGCCACGCTCATCGCCGAGATGCGCGCGGAGGGCCAGCGGCAGCGTGAGGAGATCATCGCCGCCGGTCACGCCCAGATCGAGGCCGACCGCAAGGCCGCCTCGTCGGCGCTGCGCCAGGACGTCGGCAAGATCGCCACCGACCTGGCCGGCAAGCTCGTCGGCGAGTCCCTCGAGGACCACGCCCGGCAGAGCCGTGTGATCGACCGCTTCCTCGACGAGCTCGAGGAGAAGGCCGAGGCCACCCGATGAACGGAGCGAGCCGCGAGGCCCTGGCAGCCGCACGCGAGCGTCTCGACGCGCTGACGGACAACACGTCCGTGAACGCCGGCTCGCTCGCCGACGAGCTGGCCTCCCTCACCGCGCTGCTGCACCGCGAGGTGTCGCTGCGTCGGGTCCTGACCGACCCGGCGCAGTCCGGCGAGGCCAAGGCCGACCTGGCCCAGCGCCTCATCGGCGGCCAGGTCAGCGGCGAGGTCGCCGACCTGCTGTCCGGCATGGTGCGCTCCCGCTGGTCGCAGTCGCGCGACCTGGTGGACGCACTGGAGGAGCTGGCCAACGTCGCCGACTTCACCGCCGCCCAGAAGGCGGGCACGCTCGACGACGTCGAGGACGAGCTGTTCCGGTTCGGCCGGATCATCTCCTCCAACACCGAGCTGCGCGCCGCGCTCACCAACCGGTCCGCGACGACCTCCGCCAAGAGCGAGCTGCTGCGCAGCCTGCTCGGTGGCCGGTCCGCCGCGACCACCGAGCGTCTGGTGACGCGCCTTGTGACCGTGCCGCGGGGACGTAGCCTGGAAGCGGGACTGGAGTCCCTCTCCAAGCTCGCCGCCGAGCGCCGCGACCGGATGGTGGCCGTGGTCACCTCGGCGGTACCGCTGAGCGACGGGCAGAAGCGGCGCCTGGGCGACGCCCTGGCGAAGCTCTACGGCCGTCCGATGCACCTCAACCTGGACGTGGACCCCGAGGTCCTCGGCGGGATCCGGGTGCAGGTCGGTGACGAGGTCATCAACGGCTCGATCGCGGACCGCATCGAGGACGCCGGCCGCCGCCTGGCGAGCTAGCAGCAACTTCATAAGCAGTACGTGTACCTACGGCCCGGTTGGGCCGTGCAGAGGATTCCTGGGGGTCGCCCCCAGACCCCCAAGTTGAAACTTCGGGCCCAACAAGGAGAGCAGGGAACCCAGATGGCGGAGCTCACGATCCGGCCGGAGGAGATCCGGGACGCGCTGGAGACGTTTGTCCAGTCGTACAAGCCGGACGCGGCCTCGCGCGAGGAGGTCGGTACGGTCACCCTTGCCGGCGACGGCATCGCGAAGGTCGAGGGTCTTCCCTCGGCCATGGCCAACGAACTGCTGAAGTTCGAGGACGGCACCCTCGGCCTCGCGCTCAACCTGGAAGAGCGCGAGATCGGCGCCATCGTCCTCGGTGAGTTCAGCGGTATCGAGGAGGGCCAGCCGGTCTCCCGTACCGGCGAGGTCCTGTCCGTGGCCGTCGGCGAGGGCTACCTCGGCCGCGTCGTCGACCCGCTCGGCGCCCCGATCGACGGCCTCGGCGAGATCGAGACCGACAGCCGCCGCGCCCTCGAGCTGCAGGCCCCGGGCGTCATGGTCCGTAAGTCGGTGCACGAGCCGATGGAGACCGGCTACAAGGCCGTCGACACGATGACCCCGATCGGCCGTGGTCAGCGTCAGCTGATCATCGGCGACCGGCAGACCGGCAAGACCGCTCTGGCCGTCGACACGATCATCAACCAGCGCGACAACTGGCGCTCCGGCGACCCGAACAAGCAGGTCCGCTGCATCTACGTCGCCATCGGTCAGAAGGGTTCGACCATCGCCTCCGTGCGTGGTGCCCTCGAAGAGGCCGGCGCGCTGGAGTACACGACCATCGTCGCCGCCCCGGCGTCCGACCCGGCCGGCTTCAAGTACCTGGCGCCGTACACCGGTTCGGCCATCGGCCAGCACTGGATGTACCAGGGCAAGCACGTCCTGATCATCTTCGACGACCTCTCCAAGCAGGCCGACGCCTACCGCGCCGTGTCCCTGCTGCTGCGCCGCCCGCCGGGCCGTGAGGCCTACCCGGGTGACGTCTTCTACCTGCACTCCCGTCTGCTGGAGCGCTGCGCGAAGCTCTCCGACGAGATGGGCGCCGGTTCGATGACCGGTCTGCCGATCGTCGAGACGAAGGCCAACGACGTCTCGGCGTTCATCCCGACCAACGTCATCTCCATCACCGACGGCCAGTGCTTCCTGGAGTCCGACCTGTTCAACGCCGGTCAGCGTCCGGCTCTGAACGTCGGTATCTCGGTCTCCCGAGTCGGTGGCTCCGCCCAGCACAAGGCGATCCGCCAGGTCTCCGGCCGTCTGCGCGTGGACCTCGCCCAGTTCCGTGAGCTGGAGGCGTTCGCCGCCTTCGGTTCCGACCTGGACGCCGCGTCGAAGGCGCAGCTGGAGCGCGGTCAGCGCATGGTCGAGCTGCTCAAGCAGCCGCAGTACCAGCCGATGGCCACCGAGGACCAGGTCGTCTCCATCTGGGCCGGCACCACCGGCAAGATGGACGAGGTGCCGGTGAACGACATCCGCCGCTTCGAGAAGGAGCTGCTGGAGTACCTGCACCGCAAGGAGCAGGGCCTGCTCACCTCCATCCGAGAGGGCGGCAAGATGTCCGACGACACGCTGCAGGCCCTGGCCGACGGGGTGGCGGAGTTCAAGAAGCAGTTCGAGACCTCGGACGGCAAGCTGCTCGGCGAGGAATCGGCCGTCAGCGTCTCCAAGTGACGTAAGGAAGGGACCTGACTCATGGGAGCCCAGCTCCGGGTCTACAAGCGTCGCATCCGATCCGTCACCGCGACCAAGAAGATCACCAAGGCGATGGAGATGATCGCCGCCTCGCGCGTCGTCAAGGCGCAGCGCAAGGTGGCGGCATCCACGCCGTACGCGCGGGAACTGACCCGCGCGGTCACGGCGGTCGGTACCGGCTCGAACACCAAGCACCCGCTGACCACCCAGGCCGACACGGTCACCCGGTCCGCGGTGCTGCTCCTGACGAGCGACCGTGGTCTCGCCGGTGCCTTCAACTCCAACGCCATCAAGGCTGCGGAGCAGCTGACCGAGCGCCTGGAGCGCGAGGGCAAGCAGGTCGACGTCTACATCGTCGGCCGGCGCGGTGTCGCCCACTACAACTTCCGTGAGCGCAAGATCACGGAGTCGTGGACCGGGTTCACGGACCAGCCGTCGTACGCGGACGCCAAGAAGGTCGCGGCTCCGCTGATCGAGGCCATCGAGACGGAGACGGCCGAGGGCGGCGTGGACGAGCTCCACATCGTCTACACCGAGTTCGTGTCGATGATGACGCAGACGGCGCAGGACGCGCGCCTGCTGCCGCTCAGCCTCGAAGAGGTCGCACAGGAGGCGCCGAAGGGCGAGATCCTCCCCCTGTACGACTTCGAGCCCTCGGCGGAGGACGTCCTCGACGCCCTGCTGCCGCGGTACGTGGAAAGCCGTATCTACAACGCGCTGCTCCAGTCGGCCGCTTCGAAGCACGCCGCCACGCGGCGCGCGATGAAGTCGGCCACCGACAACGCCGGCGATCTCATCGAGAACCTCACCCGGCTTGCCAACCAGGCCCGCCAGGCCGAAATCACCCAGGAAATCAGCGAGATCGTCGGAGGCGCGAGCGCCCTGGCCGACGCGACCGCGGGGAGTGACTACTAATGACCACCACTGTTGAGACCGCGACGGCTACGGGCCGCGTCGCCCGGGTCATCGGCCCGGTCGTCGACGTGGAGTTCCCCGTCGACGCGATGCCGGAGATCTACAACGCCCTCCACGTCGAGGTCTCCGACCCGGCGAACGCCGGCGAGAAGAAGCTGCTGACCCTCGAGGTCGCCCAGCACCTGGGCGACGGCCTGGTCCGCGCCATCTCCATGCAGCCCACCGACGGCCTGGTCCGCCAGGCCCCGGTGACCGACACGGGCAAGGGCATCACCGTCCCGGTCGGCGACTTCACCAAGGGCAAGGTGTTCAACACCCTCGGTGAGGTGCTGAACACCGACGAGCAGTACGAGGGCGAGCGCTGGTCCATCCACCGCAAGGCCCCCGCCTTCGACCAGCTCGAGTCCAAGACCGAGATGTTCGAGACCGGCCTGAAGGTCGTCGACCTGCTGACCCCGTACGTCAAGGGCGGCAAGATCGGTCTGTTCGGTGGTGCCGGTGTCGGCAAGACCGTGCTGATCCAGGAAATGATCATGCGTGTCGCCAACCTCCACGAGGGCGTCTCCGTCTTCGCGGGCGTCGGTGAGCGCACCCGTGAGGGCAACGACCTCATCGCGGAGATGGAAGAGTCCGGCGTTCTGGACAAGACCGCGCTGGTCTTCGGTCAGATGGACGAGCCCCCGGGCACCCGTCTGCGCGTGGCCCTGGCCGGTCTGACCATGGCGGAGTACTTCCGCGATGTGCAGAAGCAGGACGTGCTGTTCTTCATCGACAACATCTTCCGCTTCACCCAGGCCGGTTCCGAGGTGTCCACCCTGCTCGGCCGTATGCCGTCCGCGGTGGGTTACCAGCCGAACCTGGCGGACGAGATGGGTCAGCTCCAGGAGCGGATCACCTCGACGCGTGGTCACTCGATCACCTCGATGCAGGCGATCTACGTCCCCGCGGACGACCTGACCGACCCGGCCCCGGCCACCACGTTCGCCCACCTCGACGCGACGACGGTTCTTTCCCGTCCGATCTCCGAGAAGGGCATCTACCCGGCCGTGGACCCGCTGGACTCCACGTCCCGCATCCTGGACCCGCGGTACATCGCGCAGGACCACTACGACGCCGCCATGCGCGTCAAGACGATCCTGCAGAAGTACAAGGACCTCCAGGACATCATCGCGATCCTCGGTATCGACGAGCTGGGCGAGGAGGACAAGCTCGTCGTCCACCGTGCCCGTCGCGTGGAGCGCTTCCTGTCCCAGAACACCCACGCCGCCAAGCAGTTCACCGGCGTGGACGGTTCGGACGTGCCGCTGGAGGAGTCGATCGCCGCGTTCAACTCGATCTGCGACGGTGAGTACGACCACTTCCCGGAGCAGGCGTTCTTCATGTGCGGTGGTCTCGAGGACCTGCGCAAGAACGCGAAGGAGCTGGGCGTCTCCTGAGCTCGCGCTCTTGACCGAGGGGGCGGGCACGTCCCGCCCCCTCAGTCACGCCCACTAGACTTGTATCCAACACCCGGCGAGAGAGCCGGGTGGTGACCCGAGGAGCCACCCTTGGCTGCTGAGCTGCACGTCGCGCTGGTCGCGGCCGACCGAGAGGTCTGGTCCGGCGAGGCCACCCTGGTCGTCGCGCGCACCACGTCCGGCGACATCGGCGTCATGCCCGGTCACCAGCCGCTGCTCGGTGTGCTGGAGTCGGGCCCGGTGACCATCCGTACGAGTGATGGCGGGACGGTCGTCGCCGCGGTGCACGGCGGTTTCATCTCGTTCGCGGACAACAAGCTGTCGTTGCTGGCCGAGATCGCCGAGCTGTCGGACGAGATCGATGTCCAGCGCGCCGAGCGAGAGCTCGAACGCGCGAAGGCGGAGGGCGATGCCACCGCCGAGCGGCGCGCAGACGTACGACTGCGTGCGGCGGCGGCGAGCTGATACCGCTCACCGTGTGATGACGTCACTCAGCCGCGGCTGGAACCGGAGCGATCCGGTACCAGCCGCGGCTGAGGCGAATATGGGTGTTTTTTCCATTCCGTTACCGAGGAGACGAGGAGGTCGGTGCCGATGGTCC
This sequence comes from Streptomyces sp. NPDC050211, assembly GCF_040656035.1. Lineage (NCBI taxonomy): Bacteria > Bacillati > Actinomycetota > Actinomycetes > Kitasatosporales > Streptomycetaceae > Streptomyces > Streptomyces sp. NPDC050211. Next base: position 13,876 of record NZ_JBFALC010000008.1, on the reverse strand, counting down.
TCGCTCTGACTGTGTGCGGAATTGTCGTCGCCCTCGTGGTCGTGGGGCTGTTCGTCTTCGGCCTGCGCCGCAGGCTCATCCAGCGCTCCGGCGGCACCTTCGACTGCTCCCTGCGCTGGGACGTCCCGGAGAAGACCGACACCAGCGGCAAGGGCTGGAGCTACGGCGTCGCCCGCTACAACGGCGACCGCGTCGAGTGGTACCGCGTCTTCTCGTACGCCTACCGCCCCCGCCGCATCCTGGAGCGCGCCGCGATCGAGGTGGCCGGCCGCCGTCTTCCCGAGGGCGAGGAGGAGCTGGCGCTGCTCTCCGACGCGGTGATCCTCACCTGTCTGCACCGGGGCACGCGCCTGGAACTCGCGATGAGCGAAGACGCGCTGACCGGTTTCCTCGCGTGGCTTGAGGCAGCCCCGCCCGGTCAGCGCGTCAATGTTGCTTAACGGGTGGTCTACTTCAGCCCGTTGTTGATCGAGGTCAGCAGCTCGCCATTGCTGGTGTCACCGCTGAATTCCCAGAAGAACGCGCCGCCGAGGCCCTGGTTCTTGGCCCAGGTCATCTTTCCGGCGATCGTCGACGGGGTGTCGTAGGACCACCAGTTGTTCCCACAGTGCGCGTAGGCGGTGCCGGCGATGGTGCCGGTTGCGGGGCAGGAGTTCTTGAGCACCTTGTAGTCCTCGATGCCCGCCTCGTACGTGCCGGGGGCCGCGCCGGTCGCCGTGCCGCCGGGGGCGGACTGGGTGACGCCGGTCCAGCCGCGGCCGTAGAAGCCGATGCCGAGGAGCAGCTTGGCTGAGGGGACGCCCTTGGCCTTGAGCTTGGCGATCGCGTCGGCGGAGTTGAAGCCCGCGGCCGGGATGCCGGAGTACGAGGTCAGGGGCGAGTGCGGAGCGGTCGGGCCGTCCGCGTCGAAGGCGCCGAAGTAGTCGTACGTCATCACGTTGTACCAGTCGAGCGAGGCCGCGGCGCCGCCGTAGTCGGCCACGTCGAGCTTGCCGCCGGAGGAGCCGTCGCCGGTGATGGCGGCGGTGACGAGATAGTTGGAGCCGAACTCCGTGCGCAGCGCCGACATGAGGTTCTTGAAGGCCGCCGGTCCGCTGGTGTCGCAGGTCAGGCCGCAGGCGTTCGGGTACTCCCAGTCCATGTCGATGCCGTCGAAGACGTCGGCCCAGCGCGGGTCCTCCACGACGGCCTTGCAGGACTTGGCGAACGCGGCCGGGTTCTGTGCGGCCTGGCCGAAGCCGCCGGAGTAGGTCCAGCCGCCGAAGGAGTACAGCACCTTGATGTGCGGGTACTTGGTCTTGAGCTGGCGGAGCTGGTTGAAGTTGCCGCGCAGCGGCTGGTCCCAGGTGTCGGCGGTGCCGCTGACGGACTGGTCGGCGGTGTAGGCCTTGTCGTAGGCGGCGTAGGTGTCGTCGACGGTGCACTGGCCGTTCTTGACGTTGCCGAAGGCGTAGTTGATGTGCGTGATCTTCGACGCCGAACCCGAGGTCACCAGGTTCTTGACGTGGTAGTTGCGGCCGTAGACACCCCACTCGGTGAAGTAGCCGAGCTTGACCTTGTCGCCGGTCGGCGGGGGTTCGGTGGTGCCGCCCGTGGTGCGGACCGCGCGGGCGCCGGAGACCGGGCCGGTCTGGTCGGCGGTGTCACGGGCCTGGACGGTGTAGGAGTAGTCGGTGCCGGCGCTCAGGCCGGTGTCGGTGTACGACGTCGAGGTCACCGTCGCGACCTTGGTGCCGCCGCGCAGGACGTCGTAGTTCTTGATGCCCTTGTCGTCGGTGGCCGCGCTCCAGCTCAGTCTCACCGAGGTGTTGGTGATGTCGGAGGCGGTCGGGGTGCCGGGGGCGGACGGCGGTTTGTCGCCGGGGACCGTGGGGCCGCCGTCACAACTGCCGCCGTTCAGCTTGCAGTTGGCGGGGGCGCCGGAGCCGGTGCCGTTGAAGCCGAAGGAGATGGAGGCGCCGGGGGAGAGGGTGCCGTTCCAGGACTTGTTCTTGGCGGTCCAGTGGGTGCCGGAGGAGGTGACGTCGGCGTCCCAGGCCGAGGTGACGGACGTGCCGGAGGGGAAGTCCCACTCGACGGTCCAGGAGTTGATGGTGGTGTCGCCGGTGTTCTTGACGGTCCACTTGCCCTCGAAGCCGGTGCCCCAGTCCTGGGTCTTGGCGTAGGTGGCGGTGGCGGAGGTGGCCGCCTGGGCCGGACTGGCGAGGCCGACCAGTCCGGCGAGAGGGAGCAGCAGGGTCGCGAACCCTGCCACGACTCTGTGTCTGAAGCGCATCGTGCGCCTCCTCAGGGGGTGTTGGGGGCGGGACTGAGCCTTCACGCCCACGGTGCCGCGAGAATAGAAAGGTCTGGACCACAGGTCAATAGGTCCAGACCAGTTGCTCTTGAACGGCTCGTGCGCGGCTCCTGCCCGGCGGCCCGGTTCCGCTAGATCCCCAACTCCTGCGCCAGCACCGCCGCTTGCACCCGGCTGCGCAGCTCCAGCTTCCCCAGCAGCCTGCTGACGTGCGTCTTCACGGTCGCCTCCGCCATGTCGAGGCGGTCGGCGATCTCGGCGTTCGACAGTCCCTCGCCGAGACAGGACAGTACCTCGCGCTCGCGCCGGGTGAGTGTGTCCAGCGCCGCCGGTTCGGGCTTCGGCTCCCGTGCGGGGCGGGCGGCGAACTCGGCGATCAGGCGCCGGGTGACGGCCGGGGCGACGATGCCCTCGCCGCGCGCGACCGTCCGTACCGCTTCCAGCAGATCCTTGGCGTCGGTGTTCTTGAGCAGGAAGCCGGACGCGCCCGCCCGCAGCGCTCCGAAGACATACTCGTCGAGGTCGAAGGTGGTCAGGACCAGCACATCCGCCAGCCCCTCCGCCACGACCTGCCGGGTCGCCGACACCCCGTCCAGGCGCGGCATCTGAACGTCCATCAGCACCAGATCCGGCCGCAGTTCACGGGCCCGCGCCACCGCCTGCTCGCCGTCCGCCGCCTCGCCGACCACCTCGATGTCGGACGCGCTGCGCAGGATGAGGACGAGACCGGCACGCACGGCGGACTGGTCCTCGGCGACGAGCACACGGATCATTCGGGGTCTCCTTGCGGATGGTCGGTGACGGGGAGCGTGACGCGTACGGCCCAGATCTTGCCGTCCGCGGAGTCCTCGGGGCCCGCCTCGAACGTGCCGCCCAGCAGGGCCGTCCGCTCCCGCATGCCGACGAGTCCGGCGCCGGAGCCGGGGGCACGGGGGCCGTCCTGACGGCCGTACGAGCTGATCACGCCGATCGCCAGCGAGCCGTCCCGCTGCTTCAGGGTGACCGTGACCCGGCCGGGCCCTGCGTGCTTGAGGGCGTTGGTCAGGCACTCCTGGACGATGCGGTACGCCGCCAGCTCCACCGGGGCGGGGAGGGAGTCGGCGTGCTCGGTGTCGAGGCCGACGTCGAGGCCGTTGGCGCGGGCGCCCTCGACCAGCGCGCCGAGCCCGTCGAGCGTCGGGGCCGCGGCGGGTTCCAGGTCGCCGCTGTCGTCGCGCAGGATGCCGATCAGCCGCCGCATCTCGGCGAGCCCCTCGACGCTGTTCTCGCGGATCACGGCCAGGGCGTCCTGGGTGGTCTTCGGGTCGTCCAGGGAGAGCGCGGCGGTGGAGTGGATGGCGATCGCGGAGAGATGGTTGGCGACCATGTCGTGCAGCTCACGGGCCATCCGGGCACGCTCGGCGGTGACCGCCTGGGTGCGGTCCATCTCGGCGAGCAGCGCGGTCTGCTCGGCACGCAGCCGGGCGGCCTCGGCGGCGTCGCGGTGGTTGCGGACGATCCAGCCGGTGGCCGCGGGGGTGTACGCCACCAGGCCGACGACCACGCCGACCAGCAGCGCCTCCGGCTTGCGCCAGGCAGCGAGGGGCACCACTGTCCCGACCACTGTCATCACGCCGGTGGTCCACAGCACGCGGCGGGCGGCGACGGGTGGGCTGTACAGGACGGCCGCGTAGACCAGGTCCGTGAACATCACCCAGGTGACCAGGTTGCCCTGGGTGATGGTGTCGACGGTGAGTGCGGCGACGCCGATCAGCAGGCTCGTACGGGGACAGGTGCGGCGCAGCAGCTCGCAGCCCGCCATCACGACGAGCGGCACCAGGATGGGCCAGCGTCCGTCCCAGAGGATGATCGGATCCCTGGGCCCCCGGACGCCGAGGCCCACGCCCCAGAGCAGCAGCCCGCCGAGCAGACCGGCGCAGGCGATGCGCACGTCGTCCGGGTGCGGGCGGGGGAGCGGGGCGGCCATGACTCTATCCAACACGGCGCCGCGCTCCGGCGCCTGATCCCCGGGAACGGTCCGGCACTGCATCTTTCGATGTACGGGGAGTTCGTCACCGACGACGACGAAACGGCCCTCGCCCGCCGCGAGCCTTGAAGGGTGACCGAAGGGAGTGAGCCGTGGTCGTCGCGTTGATCATCGCCTGTGAGGTCGGGTTCTGGGTGCTCCTCGCCCTGGGCCTGGCCGTCCGCTATCTGCTGAAGTGGCGCCGTACGAGCGTGGTGCTGTTGCTGTGCGAGCCCGTGCTGGAGGTGGTCCTGTTCATCGCGACGGCGATCGACCTGAAGAACGGCGCCGAACCCAGCTGGGAACACGGCCTGGCGGCGCTCTACATCGGCTACACCGTCGCGTTCGGCCACTACACGATCCGCTGGCTCGACGGCCACGCCGCCCATCGCCTGGGCGGCGGCCCGCCCCCGCCGAAGCCGCCGCGCTACGGCCGCGCCCGCGCCCGGCACGAGGCGAAGCTGTGGCTGCGAGCGGTGTTCGGCGGCGCGGTGGCCCTGGCGCTCCTCCAACTCGCCGTCTGGTACGTCGGCGACTCCGGGGACGTCAGCTCCCTGCGCAGCTTCCAGTGGGTGGCCGTGCGCACGATCGGCATCTACGGCCTGATCGCCCTGTCCTACACGGTCTGGCCCCGGAAGGAACCGGCGTCAGCGCTCCCCGCCCGGGACCCACAGCACGTCCCCGACGGCCTTGTTGGCCGTCCGGGCAAGGATGAAGAGCAGGTCCGATAGCCGGTTGAGGTAGGTCGCGGTCAGCGGGTTCATCACCTCTCCGTGCACCTCCAGCGCGGCCCACGTCGACCGCTCCGCCCGCCGTACGACCGTGCAGGCCTGGTGGAGCAGGGCCGCGCCCGGGGTACCGCCGGGGAGGATGAAGGACCGCAGCTTCTCCAGCCGCTCGTTGAAGCGGTCGCAGTCCGCCTCCAGCTTGTCGATGTAGAACTGCTCGACCCTGAGCGGCGGGAACTCGGGCTTTTCCACCACCGGTGTCGACAGGTCCGCCCCCACGTCGAACAGGTCGTTCTGCACGCGGGTGAGGACCTTGACGATCTCCTCGTCCAGACCGCCCAGCGCGATCGCCGTCCCGATCACGGCATTCGCCTCATTGGCGTCCGCGTACGCCGAGATCCGCAGATCCGTCTTGGCGACCCGGCTCATGTCACCGAGGGCGGTGGTGCCCTGGTCGCCGGTCCTGGTGTAAATGCGCGTCAGATTGACCATATGGCCAGCGTAGTTACATGTCGGCGGTAATCCACGGTGTGATGTGCGTCAGTAGACACGTGACGCGCGTTACTAACCGATCACACAGTGCCCTCACTGCCGCTAAGGTCCGCCCGAGAGGCATAAATAAAGAGGCTGTGAGTATTCAAAGGGGAGTCGCACAGTGGCACGGAAGCTTGCCGTCATCGGCGCCGGATTGATGGGTTCCGGTATCGCCCAGGTCTCCGCGCAGGCGGGCTGGGACGTCGTTCTGCGCGACGTCACCGATGAGGCGCTGAAGCGGGGCACCGACGGGATCAAGGCGTCGTACGACAAGTTCGTGAGCAAGGGCAAGCTGGAGGCGCACGACGCCGACGCGGCCCTCGCCCGGATCACCGCGACCACCGATCTGGACGCCGCCGCCGACGCGGACATCGTCGTCGAGGCCGTCTTCGAGAAGCTGGAAGTCAAGCACGAGATCTTCCGTGCGCTCGACAAGCTGGTGAAGGACGATGCTGTCCTCGCCTCCAACACCTCCGCCATCCCGATCACCAAGATCGCGGCCGTGACGGAGCGCCCGGAGCGGGTCGTCGGTACGCACTTCTTCTCGCCGGTACCGATGATGCAGCTGTGCGAGCTGGTCCGCGGGTACAAGACGAGCGACGAAACCCTCGCCACCGCGCGGGAGTTCGCCGAGTCCGTCGGCAAGACCTGCATCGTCGTCAACCGGGACGTCGCCGGGTTCGTGACCACCCGTCTCATCTCCGCCCTCGTCGTCGAGGCCGCGAAGTTGTACGAGTCGGGCGTCGCGACCGCCGAGGACATCGACCTCGCCTGCAAGCTGGGCTTCGGCCACGCGATGGGACCGCTGGCCACCGCCGACCTGACGGGCGTCGACATCCTGCTGCACGCCACCAGCAACATCTACACCGAGTCCCAGGACGAGAAGTTCGCTCCGCCCGAGCTGATGCGCCGGATGGTTGACGCCGGTGACATCGGGCGCAAGAGCGGGCAGGGCTTCTACAAGCACTGAAACCGCACATGCCCCTGGAGCATCACTCCGTGGGGTGAATTCGGTATCGGTTCGCTTACAGATGGCAACCTCCGACCGCTTCTCGCAGTCAGAGGTTGCATCACCGGGCATCACCACGCGGAGACATCAGACGCACCACGGGGAGCGCATATGTTCATCAGGGGCGACCACGCCGAGCTGGTCGTCGGGGGCCGCCTCGACGTCCGCAGCGCGGCGGACGCCCGTACGGTCCTGCACTCGGCCGTCGACGACGGAGTCGGCGATCTGGTACTGGACCTGTCCGAGCTGGACTCCTGGGACGCCACCGGACTCGGTGTGATCATGGGGGCCCACCGACGGGCCGGCCGCTGCGGCCGGCGCCTGGTGCTGCGCGACGTACCGCCGCAGATGCAGCGCCTGCTGGTGGCGACCCGGCTGCACCGGATCCTGGCGATCGAGGGCGGCATCGGGGTGGAGTCGCTGCCCCGCGTGTGACACCCGGCGCGAGTGGGACGCAGCGGGTCGGACGTTGCGATTGGGACACGTACGACGCGCACAATCCTCACGAGACTGCGACGTCTCGGACGGCGCGGTACCCCGGGCTGTCGTAGATACTGTGCGAAGGTTTAGGGTTCGGTCGCCCGCTGCCAGACATCCCTTCGAGCGGGCCCGGACCAGAAGCGACAGCGCGGTGTGCAACAGGCCGGGAGGGGCCGGTGCCGGCACACGACGCTTTTGGGGGGCTTGGAACCTATGGACTCGAACAACCGGGGACCCGAGGAGTACGGCCGCGACGATGGGGGTACCTCCCGCTCGAGCGAATTCGAGAGTGGGGGAGGCGACACGCCGCCCCAGCGCCAGCCCAGGGAATCCCTCTCACCAGACTTCGGACAGCACTCACCCGCACTCGCCCGCACCGTGCAACTCGTGTCGGGCGACTTCCTGCTCACCGTCAATCCCGTCGACGGCAGCGAGATCGAGGCCTGCCCGCCGGGCGAGCGGCCGGGACGGCCCGCCAAGTTCACGGCGGCCGAGCGTGCCGAGGTGGACCGCGCGGCCAAGCCGCCCGTACCGCCCGGTCCCAGCCGGCCCGCACTGCCGCTGCTGGCCCGCCAGGAGGAACGCGAGCGGCTCGTACGGCTGCTCGCCCGCGGCCGCTCCGTACGGCTCACCGGCGCCGCCGGCTCCGGCCGCACCGCCCTCCTCGACGTGGTCGCCGAGGACTGCGCGGACCTCGCCCCCGACGGCGTCGTCCGCCTCAACGGCAACCACCGCACGTCGAGCGACCTGCTCCACGACCTCTTCTACGCCGTCTACAACGCGCCGCTGCACCGACCCGACCGGGACGAACTGCGCGAACTCCTCCGGGAGATCGGCGCGGTCGTCGTCCTGGACGACATCGAGTTCGGCGGTGCCGCGCTCGACGAACTGCTGGACGCGACCCCGGAGTGCGCCTTCCTGATCGGCGCCACCCCGGACGTGCCCGCGCCCTCCGCCGACTCGGCCGTCGAAGAGGTCTTCCTCAGCGGCCTCGACCGTGCGGGCGGGGTGGAACTGCTCGAGCAGGCCGTCGGCCGCGTGCTCACCGAGGACGAGGCGAACTGGGCCGGCGACCTCTGGTTCGAGTCCGAGGGGCTGCCGCTGCGCTTCGTCCAGGCCGGTGCCCTGCTGCGCCAGCGCGACCGGCTGCGGTCCAGCGCCGACGCCTTCGACGAGTTCGGTGTCTTCCAGGACGCCCCGGTTGACGCGCCCTTCGAGGCCGGCGACGGTCACGACGTACCGCTGCCGTCGCTCGCCGAGGGAGCCGCGCCCGCCGCGCTGCTCGCCTCCCGGCTGAGCGAATCGGCGCGGGCCACCCTGCGGTTCGCCGTCGCGCTCGGCGGCGAGGTGCCGCACCAGGCGCATCTGCCCGCCCTGGTCGGCGACACCCACGCGGACGCCGCCCTCGGCGAGCTGCTGAGCTGCGCGCTGGTCTCCCCGCTCGGCTCCCGCTACCGGCTGGCCGCCGGGGTGCAGACGCAGTTGGAGGCCGTCGGCTACGGCGACGACGTACCGGCCCGCGCCCTCACCGCCGCCCAGCACTACGCCTGGTGGGCCGGACATCCCTCGGTCACCCCGGAGCGGGTGTGCGCCGAGGCGGACGCCGTGCTCGCCGCCCTCGGCGTCCTCGCGCCGGTGACCACACCCCCGGCGGAGGGGGAGGAGAGCGTCACCGTGCAGCTGGCCCGCACGGCCGCGCCCGCGTTCGCCGCGGGGCTGCACTGGAGCGCCTGGGAGCGGGCCCTGCGCTACGGCTCCGAGGCCTCCCGGCTCACCGGCGAGGTGTCCGAACAGGCCTACTTCCACCACGAGTTGGGCGTCATCGCACTCTGCGCGGGACAGCTCGACCGGGCCCGCGCCGAGCTGGAGGCCTCCATCGGCCTGCGCGGAGCGGTCGCCGACAAGCGCGGCACCGTTGCGGGACGCCGCGCCCTCGCCCTGGTCGCGGACCGCTCCGGCACGCCGATCGGTGTCGCCGCCACGGCCGGGGAGGAGGTGCCGGACGCCCGCTACGAGGAGTCGCAGTCACCGCCCGGCGGCACCCCGGCGGCGTTCCCTCCGCTCCAGCCGCCCGCCTCCGACCCCGCGACGCTCGTCACCCACCGCTCCACATCCGGCCCCGCGGCGCACAAGGGCCGCGGCGGCCTCCGTGGCCTCGCCCGGCGCAACCTCGTGGCCGCCGGCGCGGGCGCCCTCCTCGCGGCCGTCCTCGGCACGGTGGTGACCCTCGGCGCCACGTCCGACAACGACCCGACCACCCCGTCCAACGAGGTCGGCCCCAACCCGTCCGCCAGCCAGGGCACCGGCGACGACAGCCTCGGCGCCGACAAGGCGGACGACGGCGACGACAACGAAGACTCCGGTGACGTCGGCGCGGCGACCAGCAGCCCGACCGACCCGGGCCCGGACGGTACGTACGGCACGTCCGACGACCCGACACCGACGGACACGGACGAGCCTTCGGACGACCCGAGCGGGACGAAGAACCCGGGAGGCGGCGGCAACACGTCGCCGTCGCCGACGAAGACGCCGTCGGACACGCCTACGACGAAGCCGCCTACGTCTTCGAAGCCGCCGTCTCAGACTCCGTCTCAGACGCCGTCCGAAACCCCGTCGGTGACCCCGTCCGTGACCCCGCCGTCCGAAACCCCGCCCACCTCCAACTCCGCCAGCGGCCCTGCCGAGACCACCAGCTCGGCCAGCGCCCCGGAAACCAGCGAGGCAAGCAGCCCCAGTAGTTCGGTCGACGGCATCTGACGTCCCGCGCAGCACAAAAAGGGCCGGGTCCGTTTCACACGGACCCGGCCCTCGTCGTCGTAGAAACCCTTAGAACAGCCGCAGTTTGTCGTCCTCGATGCCTCGCATCGCGTCGTAGTCCAGGACCTGGCAGCCGATGCCGCGGTCGGTGGCGAGGACGCGGGCCTGGGGCTTGATCTCCTGGGCGGCGAAGATGCCGCGGACCGGGGCGAGATGGGGGTCGCGGTTGAGGAGTTCCAGGTAGCGGGTGAGCTGTTCCACGCCGTCGATCTCGCCGCGCCGCTTGATCTCGACCGCGACGGTCTGGCCGTCGGCGTCGCGGCAGAGGATGTCGACGGGGCCGATGGCCGTCATGTACTCGCGGCGGATCAGGGTGTAGCCCTCGCCGAGGGTGTCGATGCGGTCGGCGAGCAGTTCCTGGAGGTGTGCTTCCACGCCGTCCTTGATCAGGCCGGGATCCACGCCCAGTTCGTGCGAGGAGTCATGCAGGACCTCCTCCATGGTGATGATGAGCTTCTCGCCCGCCTTGTTGATGACGGTCCAGACGCCTTCGTCGTCGCCCTCGCCCTCCTTCAGGGTGCAGGGTGGCGACATCCAGTTCAGAGGCTTGTAGGCCCGGTCGTCCGCGTGAATCGAGACGCTGCCGTCCGCCTTCACCAGGATCAGGCGGGGCGCCGAGGGGAGATGAGCGGTGAGCCGGCCCGCGTAGTCGACGGAGCACCGGGCGATGACGAGACGCATGGTCGGCAACGCTACTCGACGGGCGCGGGTGCACGCGATTCGCCCGGGTAACCCCCTGTTCGTTTGTGGCCGATTGTGCGCCTATTGAGACCGCTCCATGTACGCAATCTGCTGGTGCCGTCACCGTACGTTGCTTACCGTATTAAACGGGAGGTCGCGGTGTGTGTACTCAGCGTGTTCGGTATCGCGAACTCCCTGCCCTGTCCGGCAACCCCTGTGATCCGGGGGTGCGAGAGGAGAACCCATGTCGCTCGACGTCTCACCGGCCCTACTCGAACAGGCCGAGCGAGGCGAGGTCGACGAAGCAGAATTCGTCGACTGCGTCCGGACCTCCCTGCCCTACGCGTGGGAGATGATCAGCTCCCTGGTGGCCCAGCTGAAGGTGGACGGCGGTGCGTTCGCCGACAACCAGACGCCCCCGCCGGACGAGCAGGCACGCGGCCAGCTGCTGCGTGCGCTTGCCAGTGACGCGATCCGCGGCGCGCTGCAACGGCACTTCGGTGTCCGGCTGGCTTTCCAGAACTGCCACCGGGTGGCCGTGTTCCCGCTCGACTCATCGGTCGACGAGAAGCTGGCCCGCTTCACCTCGGTCCGCAGTCAGCTGCTCAATCAGTCACCGGAGTTCCGGGACTGCTGAGGAGCGAGCCGCTTTGCTTGCCGCTCCGTACGCGGGAGGTGCATTCAGTACTGGAGCGGCAAGCTCCCCGCCGGGCAGGCCCGTTCACCCGAGGTGCGGGAGCACTTCGGCACCGAGCCGACGGACGTTCTCCTCGGTGGCCGCGAGGTCGCCCGAGCCTTCGACGAGCAGTGCGAAGCGGGTGATACCGGTCCGCTCACTGGTCGCCGCGAGGCGGTCGGCGCACAGCCGCGGGGTGCCCACCGGGTGCAGTCCGCAGAGGAGTTCGGTGTAGGCCAGCGGGTCGCGCATCTGCCGCGGTCGGCCGTCGACCGTGACATGGGCGTCCAGGCCCTGCTTCAGCCAGCCCGGCATCGCCTTCAGCAGCGTCTCCACCGCTTCGGTACGCCGGTCGGCGATCTGGCAGATGCCGGCGGAGACATGGGCCGCGCCGAGGATCTCGTCCGCCGGCCGCCCGCACGCGCGCGCGTGCCCCCGCCACAGGGCGATCATCTCGGCCTTCTCCTCGTCCCCGACATGCATCCCGAGCAGCATCGGCAGCCCGCGCTCGGCGGCCAGCCGCACGCTCGCCGGTGAGGTGCACGCGAGGACGACCTCGGGGCCCGGGGCGCCGGTCAGGGACTCCGACGGCCTGGGGACGACGGCCACTTCACGGAAGGCGAAGCGGTCCCCGTCCGCCGCCACCGAGGGTTCGCTGAGCCAGCGCAACAGCAGATCGAGTGATTCCGGGTACGCCTTCTCGTACGCCTCCAGACCCGAGCCGAACACCTCCAGGTCGACCCAGGGCCCGCCGCGCCCGACGCCCAGCGAGAAGCGCCCGCCGCTCGTCATGTGCAGCAGCGCGGCCTGCTCGCCGAGGGCGACGGGGTGGACGGTGGGCAGCACGCTGACCGCCGTACCGACCCTGAGGCGGCGGGTGCGGCCGAGCAGTAACGCGGCCAGCGTGATCGCCGAAGGGCAGGTGCCGTACGGCACGAAGTGGTGCTCGGCCAGCCATACCGCGTCGAGCCCCGCCTCCTCCGCCACCTCGGCCGAGCGGACCGCGCGGTGCAGCGCCTCCCCCTGGCCCTGGCCCGGGAACTGGGCCGCCAACACGAAACTTCCTACGCGCATTGCTTTTCCTGCTTCCTTGGCTCCGACACGGAGCTCCCCCACCGGGCATAACCGTCTGACACGTGCCGAGGACACGGCTTGGCGAAGAGATTTGCGGATTGTCTGGAGAACGGATCAAGAAACGGGTCGAGTAGAGATCGGTAGGGGATCGGAAGGGGGTCGGGAAGGGACGGGCCTGGAGGGGGACTTGCGGTGATTGGCGCTCTACGCGTACCCCTGACTGCGCCGCGTAGGCTGTTTATGGCCCGTGCTTCCTGTATAGCCCCGTGAGGTGTTCTGTGTCCCCGCGTCGCAACCGACCCAAGGGCAGTGAGTCGTCCGGCCGGAGCGCCGAGGACGACCGGTCGGGCCGGTACGGCGGCTGGGAGTCGAGGGAGAGCTGGCGGGGCGAGGAGTGGAACGTGCGGCACGTGGCGGGGGCCAGTGCGCAGGGCAAGATGTACCGCTGCCCCGGCTGTGACCAGCTGATCCCCTCCGGTGTCCCGCACGTCGTCGCCTGGCCGGACCACTCGGGCGTCGACGACCGCCGCCACTGGCACAAGGCCTGCTGGAACGCGAAGGACCGCCGCACCACACGGGTGCAGCGGTCCAGGAACGCGCCGAAGTTCTGACGGACGCTTCTGACGGGACTCAGACGTCCCGCTGCTCCAGCAGGGCGTAGGCGCCGACGAAGGCCACGGCCGTCACGCCGAGGGCGATCCACAGCGGGTCCCAGCCGGACGGGCCGGTCTCGGTGAGGGAGTTGGAGTAGAAGGCGCTGAGCTGGTTCGGGATCGAGTACTCGAACAGGGCTTCCTGCAGCTCCCGCAGCGACTCCGAGAACATGAACAGCGCGATGACCAGCGGGGCCAGCACGACGCCGATCATGACGGTGATGGCGCCGGCCGAATGCCGGATGATCGAGCCGATGATGAGCGAGAGCAGCCCGAGCAGCGCGACGTAGAGGGACACACCGAGCGTGCCCTTCAGCCATTCTCCGCTGGACGGATCCCGCGCGTCGGTCACCATGCCCACCTGGGCGACGGCCACGAACGTGGTCGCCACCAGCGTCACCACGAACGCCACGGTGAAGAACACGATCGCCTTCGCCGCCATCACCCGCCCGCGCGAGGGGCACGCGGTCATCGTCGTACGGATCATGCCCGTGCCGTACTCCGAGGCCGTCGTCATCACGCCGAGGGTGATGATGCACATGACGCCGAGAAGCAGTCCGAAGAAGCCCAGGGCCAGCGGGTTCTCGTCGCCCAGACCGGCCTCGGACGAGTTGGCGGCGACCAGTGCGCCGGCCGCCAGCCCGATGCCGACGACGAGCAGCACGAACACGCCCAGCGTCCACATCGTGGAGCGCACCGACCGGATCTTGGTCCACTCCGAGGCGAGGGCGTGCCCGAGGTGCGTCCGGACCACGGGGATCGGCGAGGTGTACGTCGGGTACGGCGAACCGGGGGCAGCCTGCCACGCGGGCGCGGCCTGCTGCGTCGGGGGCTGGGGCGTGCTCATCGGGCGTCCTCGGGCTTGGTCGGGGCGGCGGCGGGCTGCGCGGGGGCGGCGGGGGGCTGGGCGGGCGCGGCAGCGG